>JARRQT010000157.1:0-12247 GCA_037381445.1 Calditrichia bacterium | reverse complement strand
TATGAAAAAAGTCCTGATTCTCTTAATCCTCCTGGCGGCTGCTGTGACAGCCCTGGCGGGCGTTTCGCCCAAAGATATTTATAAACAATACAGGGAAACAATCTGCCTCATAACCTATTATCAAAACATCGCCAGCGATTCACGGATTGGTTCCTTCAACAAAATAAAACGCCACCGGACTGGCATACTGGTAAGCGCTGACGGGCTGGTCATGGCCAGCAGCGATATCTATCCCGTTTCACTGGATATGGTTTCCGGAGCGAATTCCATGCTTTCCGGAAAGCCCAGCGATTTCAAAATTAAATTATCGGATGGCACGGAATATCCTGCTGAATTTCTGGGAAAAGACGATCAGGCGCAGACCGCTTTGATCCGCCTGACAGATTTGCCGGAGGACAAAAAATTTCCTTATGTCTCATTCGTTTCGACAGAAAAATATGGAATAGCAGACAGTGTTTACTGCCTGGAATTGCTGCCGCAGTATTATGATTTTCAACCTTTATTCACACCGCACCTTATAAATGCGGTTATTGAATCCCCGCGGCGCAAATTTCTGATAAATAATTATACTACGGGCCTGAGCGCCGGAGGGCTGGTCCTGGATTCACAAGGCCAGGCAATCGGCATAACGTTGGGCCAGGACATTGATTTCTCCTTCCATCCGCCAGCAGAATTCGATGAACTTCGCAAAGACTATCTGGAAATCGCTCCATCGGAATGGTTTACGAAAATGATCAAACCGGACAGAAAGCCTGGCTGGGGATAAGAATGCAGGGTCTTTCCCGGGAGCTGCAGGCCTACTGGAAAGTGCCCCAATCCGGCGGCATTATTATCAACAAAGTCTATCCGGAATCCCCCGCCAGCAAGGCAGGATTGCAGGCCGGCGATGTCATTCTCGCTATAAATGATTCCGCCCTGCATATTCAAAAGGACGAGGAAACCCGGAAATTTCAGGAAATGATCCTGGCGCAGTCACCCGGCAGCAGCGTCAAATTTAAAGTTTTCAGGAATGGTAAAACATTCACAGCAAAAATCCCGTTGGCCGCTGCACCGAAAAGTATCGTCGTGGCAGAAAGTTACCCGGTGCCCCAGTTGGGCTTTGAGATTCGGGAATTAACGCGCGATGTCATTTACGAGGATGATCTTCCGCTCGAAACACCTGGGGTTTTTGTTTATCAGGTCGATCGCGCCTCGCCCGCCGGACAGGCCGGATTGGGTATCGGCGATATCATTCAGCAGATAAACGGAAAACCTGTCGCGAGCCTGGAATCTGCCAGAAAAATAATTGAGAATGAACTGGAACCCACTGAAAAGATCATGTTCGAGGTGCTCAGCGACCGCACGACCCGGTTTATCTTCATTGACCTCAAAAAATAGATAACGGATGGTTACCCATCCGTCTTTCGACAGGAAAATACAAATGGCTTACACATATTCCTATCCCCGGCCCATGGCCACAGTTGATATGCTGCTGCTTCGCTATAATGTGACAGACGTGGAACTTTTGCTCGTGCAGCGCAAACATGAACCATTTGAGGGGATGTGGGCGCTTCCCGGCGGATTCATCGAAATGAACGAAACACTGCGGGAGTCCGCACAAAGGGAACTGTTTGAGGAGACATCCCTGAAAGACGTGCCGCTTTTTTCGCTGCTTTTCAGTGGAGACCCCGGGCGCGATCCGAGAGGAAGAACAATCACTTCGCTGTTTGGCGCGATTCTCTCACCGCCTTTCCCGCAAGTCCTGCCCGGCGACGATGCGGGCAAAGCGGAATGGTTTTCGCTGAAGAAACTTCCCGAACTGGCTTTTGACCATCGGGACGTGATTGAAAAAGCGGTGGAAGAGCTTAAGTGCAATTCCTTATGGCGTCTTTGGATTTACCTGTTCCTGCCTGTAACTTTTAACCAGCGGGAGCTTAAAAATCTGTGCACAATTTTTTTGAACAAAGCCGATTATGTTCCGCTGCTATTAGAACCGGCGCTTCAATTGGGGTGGCTTGCCCGTGAAGATGACGATAATTTCCGGAAAACGATCTCTTCGGATGAGCTTATTAATACCGCTTTCTCCAAAGTCAGCGAAATGTGGCTGCGTTTAACGAATGCGAAATCTTCAAACAAAATCTAAACCCAACTGCCGTGAAATATTGTACACTTTTTTTCGCCATTTTGGTATGCCTGAAATGCTCGTCCTGCAGCAAGCATTATCAGGGCGATATTGATATATTTCCTCTCAAAGGCGGATGGTTCATCACCGCCGGCGATACATCGACCGGCTTATCGCCGGCTGAAAAGACATCAGGCTGGCAGAAATTTCTTCCGCCCCTTCAGGCACCAATGCCGTCAGGGAATTCAGAACCGTTTTACTGGCTCCGGAAAGATTTTGTGCTGCGGGGACATTTTGTTGATCCGGTTATTTACCTCTATCCGGGATATCTCCCGGACAGCTCCGTTGTCTATTTAAACGGAAGGCGGCTGAACCGCAGAGGAACTTTTCTTCGTTTTCTTAAAAGCATATCACATCCCCAATTCATATATGAAATCAGTCTTTCGCAGCTTCATTTTGGCAAACGGAACCAATTAATGATCCGGCTTCCCCGGGCTGAAATCCCGGACAGCCTGCTCTCCGGCAAAAGGGGAATCTATTCGCGCCTGGGCTTTCTGCATACCGAGGGTTATACTGTGAAGTTGTGCCCTTATGATATCGAAAGGGATCTTCATGCCCGTTTGGAAGACTTCAGCGCCTCATGGATGAATCTGGATACGCTGCAAATGAAGCAGTTTTTATCTCCCGATTTTGCCGGGAAACAAACCAATCCTTCTTTGTTTGAGGATTCAATTTTGCAGAAAACTGAGAGGCAGCACCCGCAGGAGATTGAACTATACAGACCCGGATTCTACTGTTCCCCAGATGACTCAACAGTGCTGGTGCTAGGAAACTGGATATTTCATTATCCCTGCGAGCGCAAAAAGGAATCACTTTTTTTCTGGGAATTCAAAAGGTTCGGTCGAACATGGAAAATCAGTGATATTCTGTAAACAAACAGCAGAAATTAATGACGGCTGCATGACTCGAAAATTGAAATATGATAAATTGAAATGATGGCAAATGGAATTACCGTACCCTTTATATTCAGGAAAACTTATTCAAAGGTATAAACGCTTCTTGGCAGATGTCGAATTGGACAATGGAGAAGTCGTCACCGCCCATTGTCCCAACTCCGGCAGTATGATGGGATGCAGCGAACCGGGCAGTCCGGTACTGCTTTCAAAAAGCGATAATCCGAACCGAAAACTGGCCTACACATGGGAGTTGATTCGGATTAAGGGTAACTGGGTGGGAATCAATACCGGCTACCCCAACAGGTTGGTGAAGGAAGCCATCGAGAACGGAGTAGTGAAAGAATTGCAGCATTACGATGCTATCCGGCAGGAAGTGAAGTATGGCGAGAACAGCCGGATTGATTTGCTTTTGGAGAATTCCAACAGCAGATGCTACGTGGAAGTAAAAAATGTGACACTAGTGGAAAATGAGGCAGCTCTCTTTCCCGATGCCGTGACCACGCGGGGACAGAAACATATGAGGGAGCTGATGAATATGGTCAAGGCGGGACACCGTTCTGTCATTTTTTATGTGGTCCAGAGAGCGGATGCCCGATGGGTCGGCCCCGCCGATGAGATTGATCCCGAATATGGCAGGCTTCTTCGAATGGCCGTGAGTAAAGGAGTGGAAGCCCTTGCCTATCAGGCGGAGTTGTCCCCGGAGAGAATTCTTCTGATACGCAGCCTTCCGGTCATTTTGACCAGAAGGCCGGAAAAATAAGGATGGATAAAATCAGATATGGAATCACGCACAGTGATCAGCCAAATTAAGGAACTATGGACTTCTTGCTTGGACGTGAAGTTATCGTCAGGATATCACCTCCATCCGGAAAAAATATGTCAAGATGTGATAAATAACGTTTACAAGGGTAGAGATATTGTGTTAAAATGATGCGCTGTAAAATGAAACAGACTCGTGATTTTTGTCCGGTCGTATCACGGTTTATGAAGATGATTCATCACTACAATCTCGCATCGAAGAAAGACAGAAATTGGATGGAACGAGGAAGGGATAGAGATGATGTCATTTTTTAAATTTCGAGTGGACAATGCGGGACATTCATATTTAATTCTTTAAAGTGTTTCAAATTATACGGAGGAATAGTCATGCGCAGTAAAAGATTTCTTTTTCTAAGCCTGGTTTTGGTTGCGATCTTCATTTTTGAAAATTCCCTCCTTGCTTCTGGTTTTGAAGGGAAAATCGTGCAGAAAAATATCTCGGTTTCGCTGTCACCATCTGCTGCCCCGGATGAAAGCGGGTTCACTCAGTACGCCAATGACCTGTTCAGCAAGTCCAACCTTGAACTGAAGAAAATGGCTGAGTCTGAGGGGAACGAGTATTCCGAAGAGACTGCCATCATTTATATGAAGGGCAAAAATTATCGGATTGACACCAATCAGGAAGGACAAAAAGTATCTATTATCTATAATCTGGATACAAAAAAGATGACCACCCTGCAGTGGGCCTCAAAAACCGCCATGGTTACCGATATGGAGCAAATGGGCAAAAATATGAGCCAGATGATGGGACAGGCCCAAAAACAGATGGGCGATATGGATAACCAGGGAATGGAGGAAGACAACCAATTTTCCATGAAGTCCGCCGGAGAAACAAAAACCATCAACAATTTCAAATGTGAATTATATGAAGGGAAAGACAGCGATGGCGATTACACGCACCTCTGGCTGACAAAAGACGACAAAAATTTGTTTGACAGTTTCATGCCGATCTTCAGTGAGCTGGACAACCTGATGCAGACAAAGCTGGAACAGGGAAAGGAAGAGCAGTTTTACCGTGAAAAACAGGGCGTCCCTGTTCTCACCAAGAGTATTTCCGGCTCCGGGCTGAATATCGATGAAATAACGGATATTTCCTCTGAAAATGTCCCGGCTGATATGTTTGCGGTTCCGGCGGATTTCAAAGAAGTCAATATGCAGCAGATGATTCAGGAGCAGATGAAGAAATATCAGGATATGATGAATCAGCAGAAGTAGATTTTTTCAGCGGACTTTGCTGTCACTCCACCGGTGTGGCAAGAGCCAGCGCTGAGACTTTTGCCGCACCGGATTTTTTTAAAATTCGTGCGCATTCGTTTATTGTCGCGCCGGTGGTGATCACATCATCCACCAAAATGACATGGCAGCCTTTAACGCACTCCGCATCAGCCACGACAAAAGCATCCGTTACATTTTCTTTGCGTTCATCGCGGTTTAAAGCCGTTTGCGAGCGGGTATTTCTGCTTCGTATCAGAATCTCTTCCCGTATGGAAACGGGACCGGAATGAAAAAATCCCCGGGCAATGAACAGGCTCTGATTGTATCCCCGCTCTTTGCGGCGCGCAGGGTGTAGCGGGACAGGAACCACGTATTCCGCATCCAATGCCCGAAGCTCAGTGGTAAGAAATTTCTCCGCCCACCGGGCGAACCGGTACGCCAGATGGTTCATTTTTTCATATTTGATATGATGAATAACTGTTTGAACCGTCTGATCGAAACAGATGGCAATATACATATTATCAATATAACAAGGCCTTAGACGGTTCAGAATATCTGTCCTGATGAATCGGGTTGGGACGGGCTCACAGTTCCCGAGACATTGATGGCAGATCAGGTGGAAATCTCTTTGACCTTCGATAATGTTCTGACAGACCGCACAGACCGGCGGATAGATGAGGTCCAGCAGGGCCGCGATGTTGCGATGAAGGAAAGCCGAAAGCGAATTAAGTCCGGGAGTCAAATTATCTGCCCCCTTCCATTTGGATGATGTTAACGTTTAAAATGGAAAAATAAAATGACTCAAACAAAAACTCAGGATTCTTTATAAAAAGACAAGCCCTGCCGACGGCAGGGCTTATCACATTTTTTTAAAACTTAACATCAAAAGAAATTCGCGGTTCAATCCTTTCAACAGGTTTGAATTTCACATTCCCATTGGCGTCTTCTTCTTTCACCCAGTACCAGCGGTATAGGGTAGAGACCACCAGGAAACGATTCAAACGATACCCGACCTCGGCTGTGGCAATAGAGCGGATATCAAGCGTCCGGAAATCCTTAAAGGTTTCAATACCCGTCTTGTCATAATATCCCCTGAAAACAAACCTGGGAACCAGATCGGGCGCCTGCGCTTCGAGATGTAAAATTCCGCTCCTTTTAATTCCATTCAACCGCTGATAACTGCCGATCAGGCGGACCTTATGAATAACATGGCCAACAAGCTGGCCGAAATATCCTTCTGTTTTCTTTGCATATTTCAGATCCAGTATGCGGCTTTGATCAGGATAATCGAAGGGATTTAGCTCACGGCTCAGTTCATACAGCGGGCCGAAATAGTTCGGAATAAATTGATCGCCGATGAACCGTTTTTCGAAATTGGCAGCCAATCCAAACAGGCCGATGAACTCCGGTACAACAAAATTGATACCGACGGCCTGGCCGTGACCGAAATCCACAAATTTACCATAATCGTAGTAAATGGCTGATTTCAGCAGCGGAGTATTGAGGTATTGCAGATCCGCGCCAATCCCCACGGCGCTCAAATCGTCTGTTTCACCATTGGTCTCCCAGGAGGGAACGTCCGCATCATAGATATACGTCCCGTAAATACGAAAATTTCTGAGAATGGGGACATTGTCGTTCATAAATCTGAACGGACGAAAATAAAGCGTCCCTCCGATTAGCTCCAGCCGCCCCAGATTGCTGGTTACCGATTCGAAGCCGAATCTTCCGAAGTCGATGTCAAGAGCCAGACCGATTTTGCGCTTATCATAATTTGACGCATTGTTGTAGTTCCACATCAGGAAACCGTTGCCCAGCGTTGCCATTTCCAGCATTCCCACCCTTGCATAAAATGGATCGTACTTGCGCCCGTAACGGACATAGTTGATCGCCCGCAGAACGCCCGCGCCGCCCTGATATTCGGTTTTGCGCAGCTTGAACTGATTGTTGTTATCCATTAACAATTGCAGGTAAAATCCAATCCCTATTTTACCGAAGGCGAACTCGGGAGCCAGGGTAACAGTGGTATAGGGCTGACCGTCAATCCAGGTCATTCCAAGTCCGCCCATTACGCTATTTTGGTCCGGTTCCTGAAAGGGATCTCTGAATCCTTGTGCAAAAACAGTGGTCGAAACAAGCATAAAAATAACTGCCCAGAATAAGAACTTCTTCATGCACTGCTCCTTTCAATTATATTAAAATGGCAATTAAAAAGATAAGCCGTATTAAAAATAGCAAAACAACAATAAATTAATCAAGATTTTTTTACAGTCAGTCTCATTTCCGTCCTGATAATATTTTTCAGCATACTCCTCCATTGCATTATCATCGGTTCACGCAAAAAAATAATTAGCTAAATTAAGTTTGTTAGAAAAATTGCTAAATCGAAGCAGGTTGTGTCCGATAATATCATTAAAAAAAGTAGTGATGTTTCTATGAAAAATAAAACGGACTTTACTTCATTCACAGAAGATACCAGCGCTTTCGCCGCCAGGGAACTCAAATCCTCCGCCAAAAAAATCAGCATCATCAAAAAGAATCAGATGGCGGACTTTAAAAATATTGAGAGAATTCGTTGGGACGAGGTAACCGAAGACACACCAGACATTACCTTTATCGAAAATAACGGCGTTATTGAAGCCATCGAGTTCAGATGCCAATGCGGATGCGGCGCCCTTGTCCAACTGCAGTACGGCAGTGATGAGAGGGAAGAGGTCTGATTTCAATACCTTACCGGAGGGTTTGTCACACAATTTCGCTTCATTATTTTTGAGCTGGCCATCCAAATTTCGATTTTATGCGTTTAGGAAAAAACTCGGTTATTTGATCCTCTTAAAGAGGCTTGTATCACCGTTTAAAGAAATTCTCTTTCAGCACATTCTCAATTTAAATGCCATCCTTTTTCCGCCAAAGAACAATTTTGCATAAATAAGGTTTTTTAGAAATCCGGATTCCTTTATATTTGGAGGAAAGGAAGATACCAACACGATATGGTTACGGAAAGAAGAATTAACAAAATGGTGGCTATATTGCTGCAGAGACAGCGCGACCTCACTGTTGTCTGCGAAAACATTCATGATCCGCACAACGTGAGCGCCATTTTGCGTAGTTGTGACGCCGTGGGGATTCCGGAGGTCCAGTTGCTTTATTTTAAAGAGACATTTCCCGAACTGGGTAAGAAATCCTCTGCCTCCGCAAACAAGTGGGTTCATACTGTAGCGCACGAAAGCACTGATGAATTGCATAATTATCTGCAGAAGAAGGGAATGAAAATATACGCCACCCATCATTCAAAAGCGGCGAAAAGCATTCACGAGGTCGACTGGGTGCATCCGGCTGCAATTGTCATGGGAAACGAACATCGCGGTGTATCGGATCCAATGCTCGAAATTGCCGATGAGTCGATCTATATCCCAATGTTCGGAATGGTGGAAAGTCTGAATGTATCAGTCGCGACTGCGGTGATTCTGTACGAAGCATGTCGTCAGCGCCTGGAAAAGGGAATGTATCCCTATAGTGCAGAAGAAGATTCCTGGACGGAAGAAATGCTTGCATCATGGCTCAGCAATCCGGAATAGGCAATTTGCAAACCAACTAACCAGCTGGGAGGATCAAAATGGAAAACTGGATCTTTTTAATCATCTCTCTGATCATCATGATAGCCGGTCTGATCGGAACGGTCCTTCCTCTCTTACCGGGTATTCCCCTTATTTATGTGGGGTATGTCATCTACGGGTTTGCCAGCCACTGGCAGTATTACGGGCTCACGGCGATGATCGTCTGGGGTGCGATCACCCTGCTGATCATCTGGCTCGATTACTATGCCGGGCCACTGGGAGCCAAAAAGTTCGGGGCATCGTCCGCCGGTGTCTGGGGATCGATTATCGGGGGAATTCTGGGAATTGTATTTCTGGGTTTGATAGGAATCATCGCCGGACCATTCCTGGGGGCGGTAATCGGTGAACTGCTGGCAGGAAGAAACCAGCGTCAGGCCCTGCGCTCGGGATGGGGGACCTTTGTCGGATTTATCGGCGGCAGCCTTTTTAAAATTATTGTCGGCCTTACCATGATCGGTTCATTTCTGTGGTGGGTTATTCTGAAATAAACCAGACTGCCGCTTCCAAAAAAACCTCCGGTAATCTATTTACCGGAGATTCTGATTCGAACTGGAAAAGATTTTTATGTTTCCGGTTATTTTTTATTTGAAAGAAAATAGGACAACGACTCCATTTCAACGGCCATATTCTCATATTTTACCATTACCTCCTGAGGAACCTTTAAACTCCTGGGCGCAAAATTCAGAATTGCCTTTACTCCCGCGGCCACCAGTTTATCCGCAACAGCCTGGGCCGCATCCGCAGGCACCGCAATAATTGCTATATCTATCTGCTCTTCTTTTACAATTTCATTGACCTCATTAAAATCCCGGATGGTAAGGCCGTGCACCTGCTGCCCGACTTTGGACGGATCTCTGTCCAGAATCTGGCGGATAATAAATCCCTGTTTTTTAAATTCTGCATACTCCGTCAGCGCGCGCCCGATATTGCCGGCTCCCACGATGACCACATTCCATGTCCGGTAAAGTCCCAGAATGTTTTCAATCTGTTTTTGCAGTGCTTTCGTATTATACCCAAATCCCCTTTTGCCGAATGTGCCGAAAAAAGACAGATCTTTGCGAACCTGGGCGGAAGTAATGCCATCCATCTCCGCCAGCGTATCGGACGAAACCGTTTCGATTTCTTTATCGATAAGCTGTTCCAGCGAGCGGTAGTATTTTGACATTCGGCGTATGGTTGAATCGGATATTTTTTTCATTTTTCCTCCGAGTATTAGTTATCAATTTCTCAAAATATAATACATGATTAACTATAAATCCACAATTTTTCGGCCATTGACAAATTATTCACAGAATCAGGAATATTGTGTCGGACTCTAATAAAATATGAATAAAGACATGTACTACCAATACGTAATAAGGGGGAATTTTAAAGCAGTAAAAACAAGACAGGGCAAAATAAAAAGGAAGGGGATAAAAGACAATTCTTCTATCCCCTCCGTCATAAGTTCCCGGATGACTCCGGTAAGTTATTTATTCTTCATCACCATTGGTGATAATCCGTGCCACATCGCTCACATGATCGCCCGAATCGAGCCGCATCAGGCGTACGCCCATGGTGTCCCGTCCGGTGGAACGGATATTTCCAACATGCAATCTCAGAAGGACGCCATTCAGGGAAATCAGCATCAGATCATCGTCATCCACAACTTCCATTATGGAAATAACGCGTCCGGTCTTCTTCGATATCTTGAAGTTTTTAATGCCTTTCCCGGCACGATGCGTAATGCGGTATTCTTTGATGTGGGTCCTCTTGCCAAAGCCCTCCTGGGTAACCGAGAGCAGAGTTCCTTCCCGCTTCACTGCCACCATTCCGATCACATAATCATCCTTCGACAGATTGATGCCGCGCACGCCTGCCGCAATACGACCCATTTCCCGCACCTCGGTTTCAGGGAAACGAATTGCCATGCCCTGGGTGGTGGCAAGCATCACATCACTGGAGCCATCCGTCAGTTTGACTTCGATCAGCTCATCATTTTCATTCAGTTTAATTGCATTTATTCCGTCCCGGCGGGGATTGCCATAGGCGGACAGCACCGTCTTTTTGATCATTCCCCATTTGGTGCCCATGATTAAATAGGCATCATCAGTAAATTCTTTAACCGTGACAAATGCGGTGATTTTCTCATCCTTACTGATCTGTATCATGTTTATAATCGCCCGGCCCTTACCGGTTTTCCCCACCTGCGGCAGTTCATGCACCTTCAGCCAGTAGCAGCGGCCCAGGTTGGTAAAGAACATGATATAGTGATGAGTGGACGCAATAAAGAGATGCTCGAGGAAATCTTCCCCTTTGGTGACGGCACCGGTGCTTCCCCGGGTGTTCCTGTTCTGCCGGCGATACCCGCTAACCGGAAAACGTTTGATGTAACCGTCGCGGGAAATGGTGATCACCATATCTTCTTCGGCAATCATATCTTCAATTGAAAATTCTTCAAAATTCTGAATGATCTCTGTGCGACGGTCATCTCCGTAAGCTTCGCGCAGTTCAACCAGCTCATCTTTGATCAGCTGCATCTGCAGATTGATATTTTCAAGAATCGCTCTCAGACGCTCAATGGTCTTCAAAATCTCGCGATATTCTTCTTCGATTTTCTGTCTTTCCAGACCTGTCAGCCGCTGCAGCCGCATGTCAAGTATCGCCTTGGCCTGAATTTCGGAAAGCCCGAAACGTTTCATCAGATTATCTCTGGCGGTTTCCGGGTTGCTGGATTTCTTGATCAGTTCGATGATCTCATCGATATTATCCAGCGCAATCTTCAAACCTTCCAGAATGTGGGCCCGTTTCTCGGCCTGGTCCAGTTCATAACGCGTGCGGCGCAGAATGACTTCATGCCGGTGATTGATAAAATACTGGATTAATTGCCGCAGCGTCAGCACACGGGGAATTCCATCAACCAGAGCAAGATTGATGATGCCGAAAGTCACCTGCAATTGGGTGTGCTTGTAGAGCTGATTGAGAACAACTTCGGGGACCGAATCCCGTTTCAATTCCAAAACCACACGAATTCCATCACGGTCCGATTCGTCCCGGATATCGCTGATGCCGTCAATTTTTTTGTCCCGCACCAGTTCTGCGGTTTTTTCGATAAACGAAGCTTTGTTTACCTGATAGGGCATTTCACTGATGATGATACTGGTCTTGTTGTTGCGAAGATGTTCAACATTTGCCCGTCCGCGGACAATAATTTTTCCGCGGCCCGTGGAATAGGCCTCTTTAATCCCGTTTACGCCGAAGATGATGCCGCCGGTAGGAAAATCCGGCCCGGAAATATGCTGCATCAATTCGTCGACATTGATATCCGGATTGTCAATTGTGGCCACAATGGCATTTACCACCTGCCGCAGATTATGGGGAGGCAGGTTCGTGGCCATACCTACGGCGATGCCCGATCCGCCGTTACAGAGCAGGTTCGGGAAGACGCTGGGAAGTACAATCGGCTCCTGCAGTGTCTCATCAAAATTGGGACGCCAATCCACAGTATCCTTCTCCAGATCCCGCAAAATCTCACTGCTGATTTTGGCCATCCGGACTTC
>JARRQT010000156.1:7212-15776 GCA_037381445.1 Calditrichia bacterium | reverse complement strand
GCACATGCCCTTGCGGACAGGGAAAACAATTGGCCCCAGGTGCCGGTTTCCCCTGGGTGGGAGGGAGAGCGGTTTGACAACGGCGGGTTCACCGTGGAAGTCAGGAGGTTGCGCTTATGAAATGCCCGAAGTGCCAGGCTGAACTGCCGGAGCATGCTGTGGAATGTGTGGTGTGCTGTTGCCCGATTGATCCGAAGGATGGGGGCAGGGCAGAGGGTTCAGGCGATGGCCGCGAAGAGGATATCTTCAAGCCTTTCTCAGGATTCCGGCGCACCCTTTCAACGGAATTCATGGAAAGGGAAATACGAACAAGGATGCTCGATGAATGCCATGAATTATTCTCCAGTGCAGCCGGCAGAAATTCAGCGGCCGGTTCCTGCTCAAAAATATTGTAAATGACCTGCACCGAATCCAGCAATCCATTACGCATGAGTTCAATCAGCGAATTCTGATCATGTTCAGGGGTAGAAATCCCGACCGCTAAGATTTTTCCCTCCTTCTTGAGTTGCTGAAGCACATGGACGGCCGAAGGATTCCTGTTCCAGGCGCGTGTCCAGGTATGCAATTGGACGAGGTCCAGCACCTCGGCTTTTAGATTCTTCAGACTGAATTCGACCCGCTCGCGAAGATAATCCTCCGGAAAGCGAACCTCGCAGCTCTCGTGGGGAAATGGCGGCCAATTGCCGGGTTTCGGGGGAATTTTTGTGGCGACCTTTATTTTTCCATCACCCACTTTTTCCTTTCGTTCCCGCAGCACTTTTCCAATGAGCCGTTCACTATGGCCATTTCCATAGACCTGAGCCGTATCGATGAAATTCACTCCCAAATCCAGCGCACGGTGCAGCGCGGCCAGGCTCACTTCATCCTTTTGCTCGCCCCAGGCATCGCCGCCGATTGCCCAGGCCCCGAATCCGATTTCAGATACTTTCCAATCCAATCTGCCGAATGTGCGATATTTCATCGTCTTATTCTCCTTTCATCAAAAATTTTGCTATAAAGCTCACAGACCATCAAGAGTCTTATCGATTCCCTGAAATAATAAACCTCATTCATTTCAATTCCAAACCGAAAATGCACTAAAACCGTTTTCGAATGGATTTGCTCTGCCAATATTAAGGGGGGACCCGCGGCGGCGTTTTAGGTTTATCTCTCTGCCCTCGGCTGTCCGAATAAGATGGATTATATTTGGATTCGATATCTGTCTTTGCTGAATCAGAACTTCTTTCCCAGGCCATGTATTCCAAAAATAACAGAGGATACTCTCTCGGAATAGCCGAAATTCGTGAAATTGATTTCTTAGTGATGGCGCGAATTAAATTTGCATTCAATTTGGAATTTTGTTAACATAATAAAAAACAAGAGCCAAAATGAAAATTTCGCCCCATAATCCACCGATCTTTCAGCAGTCATTCTTCTCGTTGTCTGATTAAGTTATTCCTGCAAATATACTTTGATAATTTGAATATTTTGGCGGATGTTTTTTCGCGGTCCTCTGCAGGAAGAAAATTGAGATGGTAATGATAAAACACAGAATGGTGCCATTATCACATTTTAATGCAATGGGGATTGAAGAATAGAATTCCCCGGAAAAGATTTCAATAAGATAATACATCACGGCAGGTGTTAAAGAATAAATAATACACTTATATAAACAAATATAAAGAGAATTTGTTTATGAATGATTCAACGCTTGAAAATAAATTCAATCAATTGGAGGAGGAAAATAAACGCCTCCGTGTTGCTGTCGAGGAATTGTCTGTGCTCAACGATATCGCCACCGCGATAACCTCCACAAAATCTCTGGAAAATATTGTAGACCTCATCGTGCAGAAATGCGTGAAGCATATCAATGTGGAGCAGGGCGCGGTCATGCTTCTGGATGAAAAGGATGTTGAAAATCCGTTTCATACCATGATTCGCAAACAGGATAGTGTGATCCGGGGCCTTCCTTACCGCCTGGACACGCAACTGACCGGTTGGATGATGAAGAATAAAGCACCCCTGCGCATCAATGATTTCGGGAATGATGAACGATTCAACTGGCTGGCCGAGAAAGATATCCCCATCCATTCCCTTTTGAGTGTTCCGCTGATTTTAAAAGGAAAGATGGTGGGTATTATCACTGTATTTAACAAAAGAAACCATGCCGATTTCTCTGCCGATGACCAGCGACTGCTTTCCATCATTGCAGCACAATCTGCCCATGTCATTGAAAATGCCCGTTTGTATGAAGAAGAACAGGCCCTGCTGCGCTTTCAGGAGGAGATGAGACTCGCCAGGGACATTCAACTCAATTTGCTGCCTGCCACTATTCCTGAAATCCCGGGATACCAGATTAGCGGAAAAACAATCCCTGCAAAAGATGTGGGCGGAGACTATTACGACTTCATTCCCCTGGATGAAAACACCCTGGCATTTTGTCTGGGGGATGTTTCCGGAAAAGGGATACCGGCTGCTTTGTTAATGGCCAATCTGCAGGCGACCCTGCGAAATCAGAGCAAGGCCGGTACCTGCTGCCGGGACTGCATTACCAAGGCTAATACTTTTCTTTTTCAGAGCACTGATTCAAAAAAGTTTGCTACTTTGTTCTACGGAATCCTGAATTTCAAAGAAAATGAATTTGTCTACTGCAATGCCGGACATGACAATCCATTTCTGTTTTCGGCGAATGATGAACCGGTCAGATTGCAGGCCGGCGGCATTGTGCTGGGATTCATTCCTGAATATAATTTCGCAGAAGAGAAGGTACCATTCCCACCGGGCGGACTGCTGGTTATCTATTCCGATGGGATTACCGAAGCCATGAATTCACGAGAGGAAGAATTCGGCGAAAGTCGCCTGGCAGAAATTATTTCCCGAAACGGGGACAGGTCTGCCGAACAAATTGCCTCGGCAATTCTTGATGAAATTGATACCTACGTTGGTGATATCCCGCCTATGGATGATAAAACCATTGTGGTCATCAAAAGAGAACCGTAATTTTTTTAGTCGAGCGTACCATCTGAAATGAATACTGGAGGAATTAAGGCCTGACGCCGGCACAATAAACGACCTGTGAATAAATTTATTGAAAGGTCAAATTATCGATCAGAGCAGCATCAGGAGTTAAATTATTATAGAATTTATACAAATAGGGGAATTATCATGTTTATGCGTTTTTTGCAATTGCAGGTCAACCCCGAATTTGAGGATTATCTCACTTCATTTTATAATAAAACAGTCATCCCTGATCTCCAGCAGCTTAAAAGCTGCCTTTATACCGCATTGATCCGGAGTAACAAATCGAATAATGAATTCATTTCCATGACGCTGTGGAAAACCCGGAAGCAGGCCGAAGCCTATGAGAAGAGTGCAACATTCCGGAAATTTCTCGAGAGAGTTAAACCATTCCTCTCCGAATCCACCGAATGGAAACTGCAGTTGTCGGAAAAGCTTGAGCTGGAATATACACCGGCAGTGGAAGAACCCGTGCTAAAAGGATTCAAAATGACGGCTCATTTGAATGAGGAAGATACATATCTTTCAAAAGATAAATTCCTTTACGTACGTTTGCTTTCATTGAGCCTGCAGGAAAATAAAATCAAAGAATTCCGCAGAATCTATTCACAGGAGATCATTCCCACTCTTCAGAATACCCGGGGATGTTTATATGCCTATCTGATCGAAAGCCTTCAGGATAAAAGGGAAGTTATATCGGTTACCATTTGGGACAGCCAGACGGATGCGGAGGAATATGAAACCAGCGGGCGCTTTGGAGAGCTGGTTAATAAAGTTCAGCACACCCTATCAAAATTTTACCGCTGGAAAATGGCGCTTGAAAAATCCAGAAGCGCGCACGTAACAACCAGCGAGGATCTGAAAATAAATTATTACGGGCTGGTAAGCGGAAAGAGCTTCAAACCTTAATTGCACATTCATATCCCAATGTTTATTATTAAAAAAATGCGGAGGTGCTATGAGAATCAAAGAAAAACTGGAAAAAGACATCGCAGTTCTGACTGTTTCCGGAAACATGATGGGAGGACCGGAAACCACCGCGCTTCATGAAAAAGTGAAGAGTCTTTTGGCTGATGGCGTTAAAAAAGTGGTCATCGACCTAAAAAATGTAAAATGGATGAACAGTTCAGGGCTGGGTGTGCTGATGGCATGCTGGGGCTCGGTGGTCAAATCGGGTGGGAACTTGAAATTGGCCAGCGCCACTGAAAAAGTAAAAAGCCTCATGATCATCACTCAATTGCTCCAGTTCTTTGAAACATATGAAAATGCAGACCGGGCGCTTGCCAGTTTCTATAATGCCTGATTATTTTCAGGACGATTTTTCCCATTTTTTATGATTCTTCTTTGGATTGATATTCGACCTAGATCTCTTAAGAAAATAATGGGGTTGACCAAATGGATAACATGTTTCCTGGCCCGATCCGAATATTGCAGCTAAAAATCCAACCAGTCCAAGGGATCAAATAAGGCTTCAAGATCATATGAAATAAGGTTACAGCCAATGCGGAATTGTTTAAAGGAGTTTTTGGACCGCAGTCCATTGATACCGCTTTTATTAATTTTTCTGAAGGCACTCTATGCTTATCGGTAAAACTATTTTACATTATAGAATCCTCGAAAAGCTTGGCGAAGGCGGAATGGGCGTGGTCTATCGGGCGGAAGATACCAAATTGAAACGCTTCGTTGCCATTAAATTTCTGCCGAGACATGTCGCTTACAATCCCGCGGACCGGAATAGATTTGAGATCGAAGCGCAGGCAGCAGCCGCGCTGAACCATCCGAATATCGCCACAATTTACGCCATTGAAGAGAATGAAAATTCTGAGGGCGAAAAAGAGATCTTTATTGCAATGGAATACATCGAAGGCAGGGAATTAAAGGATGTTATTGCCAGTCAGAATGGAACTCCTTTGCCGCTTAAGGATGTCGTCCAATATGCGACGCAGATAGCCGAAGGAATTCAGGCGGCCCACGAAAAGGGCATCGTTCACCGCGATATAAAAAGCAGTAACATTATGATCACTAACAAAGGCCAGCTGAAGGTAATGGATTTCGGACTGGCAAAGATGCGGGGTGGGGCGGAGATCACACGAATTGGCACGACCCTCGGAACGGTCGCCTATATGTCTCCCGAACAGGCAAAAGGCGAGGAGACGGATGAGCAATCGGATATCTGGTCTTTCGGGGTGGTGCTTTATGAGCTGCTTAGCGGAGAACTACCTTTCGGCGGAGGATACGAACAGGCGGTTATGTACTCCGTTATCCACGAAAATTTCACGCCTCTTTCCGCGGTGCGGGAGGATATTTCTCCCCAACTGGAAGCGATAGTGGGGAAATGTCTGGAGAAAGACCGGTCACAGCGCTATCAGACTTTCGCTGAGATTCTGGAAGATATTCAAAAGCTGAATGGCGGTATCCCCCTTGATTCTGAAATATCTCTTTCGAAGAGGAGCACCGGGCGGAAACGAATCTCTGAATATTTCCCGCGGGCGGCCCTCATCCTCGCCGGTCTGGTATTACTGGCAGTCATGGTGACTTTTGCAGTACCCTCCGGGTGGAAAAAAATCAGGGCAATCCTTCCATTTGAATCCGCTCCGGCCGTGCAGCACCTGGTGGTTCTTCCCTTCACCAATGTGAGCGGCGATTCCTCCGGACAGATATTTTGTGACGGACTGATGGAGACGCTGACCAGCAAATTGACCCAGATGGAGCAGTTTCACGGCTCTCTTTGGGTGGTGCCCGCCAGCGAGGTGATCCGCAACCGGATAGACAGCCCGGGTCAGGCAAATAAAACCTTCGGAGTCAACCTCACCATAACGGGAAGCCTGCAGCGCATCAACAATATGTACCGCCTGACGCTCAATCTGGTAGATGCGAAAAATGTCCGTCAACTGAATTCCGCTGTCATTGATGTGAAAGCTACCGATATGGCCTCGCTGCAGGACGAAACCGTCTCCCAATTGCTGGACATGATGAACCTTGAACTGAATCCCGACGCACGCAAAATTTTGCGGGCGGGGAATACCAAGGTCCCCGCAGCCTATGAATCATACCTGAAAGCCCTCGGTTACCTGCAGCGGTATGAAAACACCAAAAATATTCAGGCAGCCATCAATTTGTTTGAGGCTGCCACGGTGCTGGATTCCACTTACGCTCTGGCTTATGCCGGACTGGGGAAAGCCTTCTGGCTGATGTACGAAGCATCCAAGAACAGCAATTATGTTGAAAAAGCCAAAAGCAGCGCTGAAAAGGCATATTCGTTAAACGAAAAACTGCCTTCCGTCAATATTACCCTGGGTATGATTCATTCCGGAACCGGACTTTACAGTGATGCACTCAGAGATTTTACCAGTGCACTGAATGTCGATCCGACGAACGCGGAGGCTTACAGAGGCCTGGCGCGGGCTTATGAAACCCAGGATAAATTGAAGGATGCCGAATCGACCTACAAGAAGGCAATAACTCTTAAACCGGATTACTGGGCCGGCTATAATGAATTGGGGGCCTATTATTACCGGCACGGCCGCTACAGGGAGGCAGCTGAACAATTCCGGCACGTGGTGGAACTGACGCCCGATAATTACCGGGGCTACAATAATCTTGGCGCAATCTATTATCTGCTGGAACAATGGGATAAGGCCGGAAAAATGTTTGAACGCTCCTTTTCAATTCAAAAATCGTACAGTGTGGCCTCCAATCTGGGCACACTGTATTATATTGAAGGAAAGTATGCGGAAGCGGCCCGGATGTATAAAACGGCCCTCACCTTCAATGACCACGATCAGTTGGTATGGGGGAATCTGGCGGCGGCTTATTACTGGGCGCCGGGGGAACGGGAAAAGGCAGTTCCTGCTTTCAGAGAGGCTATCAAACGGGCTGAAAAGGAATTACAGGTAAATCCCAAAAATGGTGAGATTATTTCACAGCTGGCCGGGTATTACGCTATGGTCGGGGAAGACGCAAAAGCCCTTAAATTTGTGCAGCAATCTCTCTCCATCGCACCCAATGACGCTCAAATCATGTACCGGGCCGGCACCACATACGAACAACTGGGTGACCGGGAGAAAGCCATTCACTGGATTCATGAGGCCATCAAAAACGGCTACTCCAAATCAGAAATTGAGCACCAGCCGGAACTTCGCGAACTGCTGAATGATCCTCGTTTCAGGGAGGCTGAGCAACGGGACAAGGCGCAGGCCGTTAAATAGAACAATGCCTTGCACATACGCTGTCATGCTTTACGTTCACGATTTGTAAGCCAAGAAAATCTTTCACCATAATCCAAAAATGCATGCATTAACCAGATTAACACAAAAATGAGGAGGATCGGATGCAAAATAAATGGATGTTTTCCGCGGCTGCAATTCTTTTGCTGGCTCTGCTTATCAGTTTTGCCGGCTTGCCGCCGAGCCTGTTGAGCCAGCAGCCCCAAAAACCCAAAGAGCATAAGCTTTCCATTCTTAAGATAAAAAAGAAATGGAAAGTTGCTCGGAGTAACGACAGCACCCAGACAAGGGTCGTTGCGCAAAGAGGAGATAAAATTGTCTGGAAAGCCAAAGGTTCGGACGTCTTCTTTCAGTTCAGTGATGACAAGCTCTTTGGTGAATATAACGCCACGCTGAAAAACGGAAAGAAGCTGGAACTGACGGTCGGTCCGGAGGCCAGGAGCGGACCAAATGTGTATTCGGTTTTCTGCCTGGCGGACAGTTCATTCGCTACCGGAGATTCGCCCCCGGTCATCATCGTTGAACCCTGAAATTCCGCCATCCACAAATTACAGTCCGGAAGCGATTTCAGGATAGCAGTGGCATTTTTCGGAAGCGGATTGTCGAATTTTGATTTCCGTTAACTACTGCTGTTTCTGCAGTTCTTCAATCATCTTCTTCACGTATTGAACATGGTCCGGATAATAAGCCGGTGCCAATTGCGCAAACTTCCGGTAGGCGGCAATCGCTTCCGGAAGTTTCTCCATTCTCTCATAGGCCAATCCCAGGTTGTAATACACTTCAATGAAGTCAGGAATCAGGCGGACGACCTTTTCGTAATCCGCAACTGCCGGCGGGTACTTTTCCATTTGGGAGTAGGTAACCCCCCGTTCGTTATAGGCGTAGGCAAAAAGCGAATCCTGTTGAATGGCTTCGGTCAGTTGCCGGATTTTACCATCCATATCCATCCTGTTTCCGCTGGCTATTCCCATGAAATAGAGATTCAGGGCTTCCCGACCTATATTGCCTGTCTCATAGTCTCCCAGAACCCGGAGGTTGATTCGTGCCGAGGCAAAATAGGGATCAATTTTGAGGGTCGAGTCAAATTCGGCCGCGGCAAGGGAATAATCCCCTTCGCAGGCGTCGGCGATCGCAGCTTCAAAATACCCCCTGGCAGAATCTTGTGCAAACACATTCATCGATGCAAACAGGATTGAGAAAATAGCGGCTGCAAACGGGGTGGTCATCATTCTGGTCATACTGTTCTCTCCGGGCTTGGCTTTCATTTTGTGCGGAACGCTCAAATAGAATATTCTCACAGATCATTAACTTAATTTCGGTTTACCCTTATTTATTTCGGGA
>JARRQT010000156.1:0-7190 GCA_037381445.1 Calditrichia bacterium | reverse complement strand
TTTTTGTTTTGTGAGGAAATTGTTCGAATTGGCTGAACTTTCTATGGAAGAGATGTGGAATCAGATTGAATTCGGAGGAACAGCTGATGGAAGACTCATGAGGGTTTGAACCGCCTTGGAATGATGCTCAGAAAAAAACGGATTTTAGGGGCGCTTTGGAAAAAAGATACTGGAATAATGTGCAAATTATTGGTATTTTGAAATGGTTGGACCCAGAAGGGATTGAACATGAAGAATTTAAAATCCAAGCTACCGTTCCTGATAATCACTTCCTTAAAAAACTATCATAAATTCGGGACAAGGTATGTTCAGAATTGAAGAAAAGATTGACGGCGACATTGTTATTCTGTCGCTTTCCGGAAATATGATCGATCCGGAAACCTTTGCCGTAGCGGAAAAAGTAAAGGATCCGGAAACCTTTGCCGTAGCGGAAAAAGTAAAGAATTTTACACTGCATGATAAGCACAAGGTGATTATCGATCTCAAAAATGTAAAGATGATGAACAGTTGCTACGGGCTCGGAGTTATCATGGCCTGCTGGGGGAGCCTAAGCCGGGTGGGCGGCAAACTTCGTATTATTAATCCCAGCCCCAAAATTTCAAACCTGTTTAAGATCACCCGGCTGAATCAAATCCTGGACATCCGGGAAAGCAGTCTGGATCCCAGAGAAAATTTCTGATATGGATGACCTCGGTCGGATGATAAACCGAGGTGAAGTACGCTCTCTTGTTGATTGACGGCATATCCTAATTTTCCGGCAATCCGCCGCCTCCTCGCTCTTGCAGAAGAAGCACAGGCAAGCGGCTTTCCTTATTAAAAAGCCCTCCGAATAGAGGGCTTTTTAACTTGCCGCATTTTTTGGACCGATATCCATGTATGAAACAGCGCTTTTAATTCTTCCCCACCAGTCACGCTTATGATATTGCCTTTTTGAATTCTTCCATGGCCCGGAAACCGGTTTCATGATCTTTCTGAAATTGTTTGAGGCGGGCTTCCAGAGTCGGATATTGTTCTTTGCTGATCAATGAAACGCAGGCGCGGATGCCCTCGTGACGGTCGCTGCCGGTGGTGGTCAGGGAGATTGCGCTGATTCCGTAATACAATAGCTCTTCAACCAATTCCACACCGGAAAAACCGGGATAGGAAAGCGTGAAATAAAAACCATCTGCCAGCGGCTTATCTTCATCCCGGTCATAGACAAGCCTGAAGCCGTTTTCGGTGAACATTTTTTTCATAACACTGGCCCGTTCCCCGTATTCACGAACCGAATCCACGAAATTATACTCTCCGCTGTTCACCGCTTTCAAAAGGCCCTGCAGGCCGTATTGATTGCTATGGGAAACACCGGAACTGAGTGCGTACATGGCGCCGAAAATATAAGCGCGTCCGAAATTGTTACTGCCGAAATAGCTCTCCAGATTGTCCCCCTCCGAATTAAAGAGCGTATCAGAAATGGCGGTCATGCCGATGCGCTGTCCCGCCAGGCTGAATGACTTGGAGCTGGAAATCAGCAGTATGAAATTATCCGTGTATTTTGCCACGGTGGGAATGAACGGCTCGACGCCCGGCTGTGAGTAATCCTGCCGGAAATCCATTCCGAAATAGGCCAGGTCCTCCAGCACAATCGCATCATATTTGGTGGCCAGCGTCCCGATGATTTTGTCCTTTAATTTATCCCCCCGAAAATTGTAAATATCAAAACTCCTGCTTTCCAGACCAATGACCTTTACCTGACGTTTATTGACCGGAAAACCGGGATCGATAAACAGGATTTTATCTTTGCCCTTCCGGCGGCGTGCGCTCACCATCATTCCCATGTAGCAGCCCTGCATGGAACCGACCGTCGGGAAGCAGGCCTCCTTGCTGACGGTAACATTCATGAAATTTTTGACAAAGCGAGAGATCTCGGCCTTCAATTCCGGAATGCCGTCAAATGGCGGATACTTGGAGCCCACGCCCTTTTTCAACGCAACGATTTCCGCATCGACGGCGATTTGCGGCGGCTCCAGCCCCGGAATTCCCATTTCCATCCGGATAAACTGATCGCCGGAGGCGGTTTCAATATTATCAACCAGACGATTCAACTCTCTGATGGACGCCAATCCAACAGATTTCAATTTCATGTCCTCAATCTTTTTTCTAACGATTTTACCGTCAATGGGAGTCCGAATCATTTTCCGCTCCTTCCTTTAAACAGGCGCCAGGCAAGCTTTTCAGAATCATAAGAAATTGCGCCGCTTTCATTGCCAAATTCCAAATTGCACCTGCAGCCTATGGTCGGTTTATTAGTATTATTTCGAAAAATCAGATGAAACCCAGTCATCACGTTCATTCATTTTATGATAATTTTCACACAACAAAATAATGTTTCGGAAGGCCTTTGACAATCATTTTGAAATTTTTTCGGAATGATGTTATGCATTTTTACTTCATTTTTTTGGCGCATTCCAATAGTAATCCGCGGATTATTATAAAGAGAGGAGAGTCCAAAATAGAACGGCCGAAAAATCAAGCCGGCATCTTCACGTACTGGCTTTTTTATGATTGAAACAGTGATATTCACTGAACTGATTTGGGTTACGCCCCGAATTTTTTAAAACGTTCCGCATTGGCCATGGCAATCAGCAGAATATTTTTCATCGGCATGCGTCCCAGATATCCCGCGCGGCAGGCGGCCTCGCCGAATTCTGTCACGCCGTCGGGCCGGCAATATTTCGACCAGAGCAGCGCGGGAACCGGGTGCCAGCTATGCGATTTGAGCAAAGCGGGGGTGGAATGGTCTCCAGTGATCACAATAACGTCAGGATTTAATTCCCGCAGGCGCGCCGACCAGGCATCCACCGTTTCGATCATCTTCACCTTGGCGTCGAAATTTCCGTCTTCTCCGTAACTGTCGGTCTTTTTAAAATGCAGGAAAAAGAAATCATATTTGTCATAATTCTGACGCAGTTGCTCCCACATATCATCAAAAGTCGGCGGGACTTCGGGAACCGTCATGCCCACCAGGCGCGCCAGGCCGCGGTACATGGGATACTGGGCGATCGCAATGGATTTCAGTCCGTAGCGATCCTCCATGGTGGGGAAAGGCTCGTGCTTTGCGAAGCCGCGGGCCAGTATAAAATTCGCAGGGTGATCGTCCTTCAGCACTTCCTTTACCTGTTTAAGAAATTCGGCCACGTATTTGGCTGTTTTCTGGGAATTTTTATTCTCGCCTTTCGGTTCAAACGGCTTAACTCCGGTTTCCTGGGGATCGGTATCGTTGATATCACCGCCCAGATCATCTCCGCGGATAACCAGCACCGCGCGGTGCTCCGATTCGGTTTCCAGAAAATATTCCACCTCCGAGGGCAATTTGACTTTGCCCCGGATTTTTTCACACAGCTTCTTGTTTACCTCGGTGGAAATCCTTCCCGCCCGGCGGTCGGTCACTTTGCCCTCCCCGTCAATGGTACAGAAATTCAGACGCGCGGCCACATCCCGGTCCGTCAGCTCAAAATCAACGCCCAGGGCAGACAACACCCCCCGCCCGATGTTGTATTCTACCGGCTCATATCCAAACAGCGCGAGGTGCGCCGGTCCGCTGCCGGGTGTAAATCCGGGATAAATGGGGTCCAGCAGGCCGGAAATTCCCTCTTTGGCATACTGGTCAAAATTAGGCGTGACGGCTGTCTCCAGTTCGGTTTTTTCCTTCCCGGGCAACGGCAGCCCGCCCAGGCCGTCCATAATGAGGTATACAATTTTGCTTTTGTTTTTTACCAGCAGTTCCTTCCAAACTTTCTCGTTCATTTCGCCTCCTTATTCTGGCCGGGACCAATAGAATAACTTTGCGACCGGCGATAAGTTCATTCCCAAATTACTAAACCGTTGCTTTATGCGGGTTTCCCTTCTATATTTTCGCAAAAAGTACGGGACAGCAATTTTGAACAACAAGCTATTCAGACGGTCCATTGAAATTCTCATCCTGCTGCTCACCATTGGTTTCTTCGCCACCGCCGGCTGGCTGGCGGTTCACAAACAGGCCAAGGTTCCTGCCATTATGGCCCGGGATTTTGAAACCTGGATCACACGGAACTCCCCTGTTATAATCGACCTGCGAGAAGGACCGGAAGCGGCCCGCCGTCCCCTGAATTATGACGCGGTAATACACCTGCCCTTCCTCTTTCTGATGAACCGCCTGAATGAAATAAATCTGCCCGGAGATTACAAACTATTATTTGTCTGCTCGGATGGCAACCGCGCACGGCTCATCGCCAATTTGCTGGGAGAAAAAGGCGTTTCTTCGTATTATTTGAAGGATGGTCTGGAAGCGGTGAAAATCGGAAAATATCTTCGCATTGCCTCATGAATATCCCAATTCAAAAAAGAATTAAGATTCGGACCCTCTTTTCGGGAATCGGCCGGAAATTTCTCCTCTATTTCATATTCTTCTCCGTAATCCCCATCATCTTCATCTCCTTTTTAGGATACCGCATCAGCGAAAAGATTGTGGTCAACCAGAATATCCGCTACCTGGAATTGCAGAACGAGCTGGTGCAGAACCGGCTGAGTGATTTTTTCCGAAGGGCGCAACTCGTGATCTCGGTGCAGAGCCAGGCCAACAGTCCCGTGTATAACTGGATACAGCAGCGCCTGCGCACCCCGCTCAGGCAAAATTGTGAGGATTCGCAGAGCATCAGGTTCTTTCTGGAAGATAATCTGAAAAAATATCCTTCCCTATCCGCGCTGGCGCTGGTCAATAAATCCGGAGCGATACTGTGCGGCACGAGCGCCGCCTTTCGGGAAATCCCCGATTCTTTTTATCAAAAACTGACGGGACGGAACTCTTTTCAGGTGTTTGAAAGGAAAACAAATCCGTTTCCGAATCCGATCATTCTGGTGTCCTCCCCTATTCATCCGGATACTGCCGTCAGCCGTGGATTCATTGTGGGAATCGTCAATAACGAGAAGATTTCCCGGATGATCGACTACTTCAGCGGCAAAAAGCAGATATCGCAGATCGCTATTCTCGGTTCAGGATTCCGTCCGCTATTTTACGGCGGAAATGAATTTTCGGCGGAGGAAGCAGACAATCTGCGAAAAAATCACAACCTGAATGAAAGACATTTCTCCCGCAGCCGGGACGGAAAAGAGATATTGCGGGTGACCAATACCTTTCCCATGTTCGACTGGCACATCGTCTCGGAAGTCACTTATCAAAGCGCCATGGCCGAACTGATCGTTTTGCGGAACCAGGCCATATTTGGCGTGGGGGCATTACTGGTGCTGCTGATCGGCCTCGCCTTCTACATCAGCCAGCGGATTTCCGTTCCCATTCGTCAACTGGTCTACACCGCGCAGGATATCGGCGACGGACTGCTTCACACGCCCATAAAAGTGAAAACCACCGATGAAATTGGCCTGCTTGCCAAAGAGTTGGATGACATGCGCAAGAACCTGCTCGATTATTATGACAATCTGGAAAACAAAGTCGAGGAGCGCACCGAGGAACTGAGGCGTGCGCAATACCAGATCATTCAGCAGGAAAAAATGGCGTCTATTGGCTTGCTGGCCGCCGGGATAGCCCACGAGATCGGAAATCCGCTGACTTCCATTTCCTCACTGACCCAATTGCTGAAACGGCGGCTGAAAGACGATATCAATGTGGAATATCTGACTACCATCATGAAAAACATTGACCGCATCTCCCGCATCGTACGCGAACTGGTGGACTTTTCCCGGCCGTCCAATTTTGAATCGGGACCGACCGATATTAACGAGGTGGCCCGCGCCGCGGTGGGCATCGTCAAATATGACAAGCGGTCGAAAAACATCAATTTCGTCCTCGACCTCGATCCGGAGCTGCCCCACACCGTTCTGGTAGCAGATCAACTGCTGCAGGTCTTCATCAATATTCTGTTCAATGCCGTGGATGCCATGGAAGGTTTCGGAAATGATCTTTCCGTGAAATCCGCAAGAAAGAACAACCAGATCATTATTGAAATCAAAGACACCGGAAGCGGCATCCCGGAGAGTGAAATCAACAAGATATTTGAGCCCTTCTACACCACCAAAGAAGTTGGGAAAGGGACGGGGCTGGGACTTTCGGTCAGTTATGGAATAGTCAGGAACTTTGGCGGGGATATTTCCGTGCAAAGCACAGCCGGCACGGGGTCGCTCTTTACCATCAAATTGCCGGTTAAAAAAGCACAGCAAAAAAACGGGAATGGCATATGAGCGCAAAAATTTTAATTGTGGATGATGAAAAAACGATTCGTGAAACCTTATCACTTATCCTCTCCGAGGAGGGATATACCTGCAATACGGCGGCCAACGGCGCGGAGGCGCTGGAAAGGGTGCGCGAGGCCAACTTTGATCTGATCATCACCGATCTGAAAATGCCGGAAATGGGCGGACTGGAACTCATGGAAAAGGTAAGGGCCTTTTCTTCGAAAATATCGGTCATCATCATTACCGCCTACGCCTCGCTGGAAAGCGCCATTCAGGCCCTGCGGCTGGGTGCCTACGATTACATCATCAAACCGATTGATTTTGACGACGTTATCCTGCGCATTCAGCGGCTGATGGAGCACCGCGAACTGCTCACGGAAAATGAGTTTTTGCGGCAGGAGGTGCAGGAGAAATTCAGTTTTTCCAATATCATCGGTGAAAGCGCTCAGATGCAGGAAGTTTTCCGTCTCATCGAAAAAGTGGCTGGCACCAAGGGAAACGTGCTCATCACCGGAAAGAGCGGAACGGGAAAGGAGCTGGTGGCGCGGGCAATCCACTACAACTCACCGCGAAAGAAAAAACGGTTTGTGGCCGTTAACTGCGGGGCCATTGTGGACAACCTCATCGAAAGCGAACTTTTCGGGCATAAAAAAGGCTCCTTTACAGGAGCCATGCGGGACAAGGAAGGGCTTTTCAAGACTGCGGATGGCGGCACGCTTTTTCTGGATGAAGTGGGCGAAATACCGCTTCACCTGCAGGTCAAATTACTGCGGGCCATCGAAACCGGTGAATTTATTCCGGTCGGTGATACTGCCCCGGTGCAGGTGGATGTGCGGATCATCGCCGCCACCAACCGCGAACTGGAAAAAGAAGTGGAAAAGGGTAACTTCCGGGACGATCTGTATTACCGCCTTAATGTCATCGAAATCAATCTTCCGCCCCTCACCGAGCGCACGGACGACATACCGCTGCTGGTGAATCAT
>JARRQT010000155.1:0-11870 GCA_037381445.1 Calditrichia bacterium | reverse complement strand
AGCCACTGGGCAATAGGTCTTTTTGATGATGACAATGACCTTTCTGCCAATGCTTTTATTGCAGTTGATGCTGATAATATTTATTTTGCCTTTGATGTCTTCGATGATGTCTACAGCTATGATCCTGAAGGTGACTGGTGGCAGGACGATGTGGTAGAGGTATATTTGGGACTATATCACTCAATTGCGAAGCACAGTTCCTTTGAGCGCGGAGAGGAACCGGATTACAAATTCGAGTTTCTCTCTAACGCTTTCATCCATGAATTCCGTCAGGGAGGATATCAGCTTTATCAGAATGAAACTGAAAATTACAGATTTCTGGATTATGGCGCTTCCGATTATGTTGTCGAAGCTAAAATCCCGCTCGATTCCGTGAAATTTGGTGATGATGTTCGTTTTAATGCCGTTAACGGTATGAGAATTCCGATGGACATTATTTTCCATGACTTTCCTTCTCCGACTTCAATAACGATAATTCCTATCAATCACCGGTGAACTGGGGATATACCTGGGTCGGTGACACTGCTCTGGTCGTTGGCATCAAGGACAAGCCGGTGAATGTGGTGCGGCAATTCAAGCTGAATCAGAATTATCCCAATCCTTTCAATCCCACAACCACAATCAGTTACTCAATCGCAAAGAGTGGAAAAGTCAGGATTGATATCTACAACCTGCTGGGTGAGAAAGTCGCCGAATTGGTTAATAAGGTGCAGCAACCGGGAGATTATCAAATCAAGTTTGACGGCTCCAATCTGGCTTCAGGTATGTATTTTTACAGGATATCTTCACAAAATTTCACCCAGATTAAGAAAATGATATTGTTCAAATAGCATGATTTCCGGGAGGTGCCATATAAAAAGCATGGCGCCTCCTTTTTTCACAAATAGGGTCTTTCCTCAAATAATGGTATAATTCTCCGTTACCGGAAAAGATAAAAATAGCAGGCTAAAGATTAAGCATATTGAGATCATCAAAATGGAAAAATCTATAAAAACAATTCTGGTTCTGGTCCTGACTGCACTCTGGGCAGCAGGCGGTGTTCATGCTCAGACCACCGGAAAAATTGCCGGGCAGGTCAAGGATGCGCAAACCATGGAACCCCTGATCGGGGCGAACGTGGTTGTGGAAGGCACCACGCTCGGCGCCGCCACCGATGCGGACGGTACATTTTATATTATTAATGTACCTCCGGGAAATTATACCCTGGGAATTTACATGATCGGTTACGAAAATGTAAAATTGCAGAACTTATCTGTCTCGGTCAACCGCACCTCAACTGTCGAAATAAAAATGAATCCTTCAACCCTGGAAGGGGAAGAAGTGATTGTTGAGGCACAGGGCATAGAGTTGAAAAAGGATCAGACCAGTTCGGTCAGAAATATTTCCTCAAACCAGATAGATATCCTTCCGGTGGAGGACGTCAATGCCGTGGTTACCATGCAGGCTGGTGTGGTGGACGGCCATTTCCGGGGCGGACGACTAAACGAAGTGGCGTATATGGTGGATGGTCTGCAGGTTACGGAAGCTTTCAACAATGAAGGAAGGGCCGTTGACCTGGAACCGGAGGTTGTGAAAGATCTGGAAGTGATTACCGGAACCTTCAACGCGGAATACGGCCGGGCCATGAGCGGCGTGGTAAATGCGGTGACCAAGGATGGAGGACCACAGTTTGAAGGATCATTGACGGTATACGGAGGCAATTTTATCACTTCCCACAACGATATATTTCCCGGTTTGAAAAACAGGGAGATTGATCGCAACCAGGATTATAAATTTCAGTTGAGCGGTCCTGTGTGGAGAGATAAGATTACTTTTCTGGGGAACGTGCGCTATCAGAACAACAAAAACCACCTTAATGGGATAAGGCTTTTCCAGGTGAATGATTACAGCGACTTTTCCAGTACCGAACCATTCCAATGGATATCGCAGCCCAGCGGTGACAGGGCATATGTGCCGATGAACAGCAATAAGAACCTCTCATTTATGGGAAAAATTGCTTTTAATCTTATATCGGCTATGAAAATGTCGTTGTTGTATACCAGAAATAAGGATGACTGGGGAGGGTATGATCATGCCTATAAATACAATCCTGACGGCATGGCACGGACGCACCGCACCTCTGATATGTATATGTTCCAGTTAAATCACTCTCTTTCAAAAAGCGCTTTCTACGAATTAAAGCTGTCCTATTTAAATGATTATAACGGCTGGTATGTTTATGAAAATCCGCTGGATCCCCGCTATGTTCATGATGGCTATCTGCGAAGTGATGACGTGACCGGTTTTTACACCGGCGGACAGGAAAAGGGGCACAGCCGTCGTACGCTCAAGGATTATAATATCAAGTATGACCTGTTGTGGCAGGTAAACAAGCGCCATAGCCTGAAGACCGGTATCTTGTTTACCCAACACGATCTGGATAACAGGTATTCGGAGATTCGCAACAGGTACTGGGGAACTGATCAGGAACTGGCAATGGGTATTGATTCCCTGACCGGGAAGATAAATTTTCTGTATTATGATCCCGTGGTTTATCCGGATTCCTCCGAGCATTCAGATATTTACAGGGTACAACCGCAGGAGTTTTCCGCCTACGTGCAGGACAAGATGGAATTTAAAGAGATGGTGATTAATGGCGGGGTGCGCTTTGATTATTTCAATCCCCAAGCGCGTTACCCCTCCCAGCGGCGTAATCCGTCAAATCAATTGAGCTTTCCCGATAATCCGGAGAAGATGTCAACCTATCCCCAGGCGGATCCACAGTACCAGATAAGTCCGCGGCTTGGCCTTTCCTATCAATTGGGAAGAGAAGCGGTACTGCATTTCAGTTACGGGCATTTTTTCCAGATGCCCCCGCTGTCTGCGATGTATGAAAACCACTCATTTCACGTCTCGAATAACGATTATGAAACGACCATGGGAAATGTACAATTAAAGGCGCAGAAAACTGTTCAGTACGAGGTAGGTCTCTGGCAGCAACTCATGACAGGCATGGGCCTTGAGGTCTCGCTGTTCTATCGAGATATCTACGACCTGTTGAGTGTAAAAACCATCAGCACTTTTAATCAGATCGAATACGGTTTGTACACAAATAAAGATTATGCCAATGCCAAAGGACTGGAAATAAAATATGATTTCGTTTCCGGATCAGTATCTGCCTACGTGAATTACACGCTGCAATATACCAGGGGCAACGCAGACGAGCCTAATACATCATTCACCCGCGAGGGCGACCAGATGGACCCCATAAATAAACTGATCCCAATGGCACACTCACCGCATACTATAATTCGGGTGCGCCATACTCCTGGACTCCCATCGCGGAAAACCGGCTGGCGGATGTAAATCTGTATCCGAACAATGCATTCAGGCCCAGCCGTTTCAGCGTCGATTTCAACGGGTATATAAATCTGCCGTTGGAGCATGACATGAATATGAGATTAACGCTATCTGTCTATAACTTGCTGGATGCGCTGGGTGAAGAATGGGTCAACGGGCAGACCGGCCGGGCATATACTGCCATTGTGCGGCCGGAAGATCTTGCCGGTCACCGCAGCAATTTCAACGATTATTATGATCGGATCAAAAATCCATCCATGTATTCCGCTCCAAGACTGGTGAAAGTTGGTTTAGGTATTGATTTTTAAATGAATTGTGTTGAAAAAATCATGGCATTGGTTAAATATTCCAGAGGTAAATCCAGTATGAAGCTTTTTTTATTTGCAATGATATTCGCCCTGACTTCTGTGCTGACGGTCCGGGACATCGCATTTGCCCAGGGGCAGCCCTATTCCGGGCCGGATGATCCTGCCGGTGACGTTGCTGCCGAACGCGAAGGGTATATGACCGGAAACCGGGTATTTCTGTATTTCCGTAATACCACCGAGCTTTCCGACTGGCCCAAAAGTGACGTCTCGCGCTGGCCGAACAATTATGATGGGGTAAAGATGCTTGATGGTATTGCGCTGCTGATCGGAGCGAAAGTTTATATCAAGAACACACCCTCTCCGGTGGATACCATTCCGGTCACCAATCCGCTTTACATTAAAAATTATCCCGACAGTGTTCATACCCTGTACTACCTGCAGACCAGCTACCGGGAAGAAATGGACCGTGATCCCATCACAGGTGCGGAGTGGGGGATATACCCGGTATTCGGTTATTTTAATGAAAATAATGAATATCCGGCAATGAGCAATCTCCCGGATTCGTGGCCGCCTTCAGGCTGGCCGGCTCCCAATGGAATGACCATCTGGCCGGGAGAATGGAACGGCCGTTTCGGGCGGGGCGTGATTTACGCGGATCTGGAAACCTTTTTTGTGGCAAATGACGCGCAGGACCAGGAATACCTGGGAATTGAAGACAGAGCGCGCTATTATCCCCGTCCCGGCAAAAAGATAGGAGACATCCGGCCCGCCGTTACCATTCAGAAAGGTAAGCCCTGGGGCGGTATCGGCATCCGGGTGGCACAGCGCGGATTCCAATGGAACAATCCCCAGGCGCGGGATGCCATTTTTTGGGAATATAATATCGCGAATATTTCGGACTACGATTTAACGGAAGTGGCATTTGGTTACTGGGTAGATAACGGAATCGGGGACGATGGCACCGATGAACTGGGATATTTTGACAAATATGTGGATATGGCCTACTCCTGGGATATTAACGGTGTAGGCCTGGCCGGCCGCCCCACCGGGACCATGGGATTTGCCTACCTGGAAAGTCCGGGCCTGGCCTATGATAATGAAGATAACGATGACGACGGCATCATCGATGAGAAACGTGATAATCCCGCAACGCGAATCGTGGGCCCCACCGAGGGAATCTACGACGTTCAAAAATTTCTGGCATTTTATAATTATAAACTGGAAGACCTGAAAGATCACTGGGATTCCGATGAGGATGGCGATTGGATGGACGGAGACGACGTCAACGGTGACGGCATTTACCAGGTCACCGAAGATCCCGGAGACGATGTGGGTCTGGATGGCGTTGGACCGGGAGAAATCAATTACAACGGGCCCGATGAGGGCGAATGCAATCACAAGCCGGATTTTATTGAAGGTATGGGATGTGAGCCCAATTACGATGCCACGGATGTTTCCGAATCCGATATGCTAGGCCTCACCGCTTTCCGTCTGTTTCCGGTGCCCAGCCATGCATCCAGCTATCGCTGGTTCCGCGGCGATGATTCCATGTGGGAGCTTATCGGAAGCGATTCGCTGGTCGAATTCAGCGGCAACATTTCCAATCTTATTGAGGTATTCGCTTCGGGTGCCTTCCCCCTTTATAAAGGGCGCACGGAGCGTATATCCATGTCCGAACTTCATTCCTATGATAATCTGGCGGGTCTGAATTCAACAGAGCACAGTGCGCCTGCGCTTTATGAGCAGAAGCGAATCGTGCAGGTTATTTATGAGAAAGATTACCGTTTCGCGCAGCCTCCCAGGATGCCAACCCTGCAGGCAACAGCGGGAGACGGTCAGGTTGTTCTGACCTGGAATGATGTTTCGGATACCAAAACCCGGGATCCGTTTTTGCGGAATGTGAATGATTTTGAGGGTTATAAGCTTTACCGCGCGACTGACAAAAAGATGTCAGATCCCGAAGTGATAACGGACGGGTACGGTACCCCCATGTTCAAAAAACCAATTTTTCAGTGCGATCTGAAAGACGAAAAACGCGGATTCACCAATTTCGGACTGGTTAACGGCATGGGCTATTACCTGGGTGAAGATTCCGGCGTTCTGCATCACTTCGTTGATAATACTGTGCAGAACGGCCGCACTTACTATTATGCGCTTGTCGCATATGATTACGGGGCACCTGATATCGGCGGCGGCATCTCTCCTTCGGAAAATAATGTGGTTATCGAACTGGAAGAAACCACTGAAGAGGTGCGCAGCGTGGGGATCAACGTGCAGGTGGTCACGCCGCACCAAAAAGCCGCCGGTTATGTGCCCCCTTCCATTAAAATTAATTCGGACAATTATGTCCGCGGCTCCGGGATTATCGAACCGGAAATCCTTTCCAGCAGCAGCACCAAACCGGGACATACCTATAAAATCAAGTTTGGACTGGATACGTTATACGCCGTAAAGGATCATGATCATGGTATGTTATATACCAACAATACAATTGAAGTCTATGATGTCAGTGAAAATAATTCGCTGGTTTACAGAGAGAGCCCCGAGAAATATGCTTATGATAATATAATTTATCAGGACACTCTGGATTTCTATTATTTCAAGAGTCCCAAGCCTTTTACCACGGATGTATTTGATGGAATCCGGTTGAATATAACCATGCCCGTCGTTGTCGCTGAGGTTGACACCAGAAATTCCGGATGGCTGACCGGCCGTGCTCCTATCAACATTACCCCCACCAAAACAGAGATGTATTATTTCCCGTGGGATTATGAAATTGTTTTCACGGGCCAGGATTCCGCCTATGTTGGCAGGGCCACGTCAAAGAATTTCATAAAAGATGAAAATGATCAGCGTTTCCGGAACAGCGCGGAACTGCTGACCGGGCAGGCATTCGGCTTTTATGTGCAGAACAAATCATTTCTCGATTCAACCGGAAATTATGAGAAAATGGATATGGTTGTTCACGATCAGAACAATAACGGGGTTTTCGATATAATGGAAGACCGAATTCTGGTCGGGGCGCTGAATAATAACGGAATCTGGGCCGGCACTGTTTTCATTATTGATTTTAAAAATGCCGGCTCCACCGAAAATTTACCCCAAAACGATGATGTTTTCCGGCTTACTTTCCAGCGTCCTTTCTGGAGCGAAGACTCCATCATGTTTACGCCCACTGCCGCCGGGGAACTGAACGTGGCCGAGCTAAAAAACACCCTGGATAAAATAAAGGTCGTGCCGAATCCCTATGTGGCAACCAACACCATGGAAACCGCGGTAGGAAATCCTTACCTGAATCAGAGACGCCGGATCATGTTTACCCATCTCCCTTCCCGCTGCATCATTAAAATTTTTACCGCCAGCGGCGTTTTGGTCGATCAGATCGACGTAAATAACGCGGCCGATAACGGCATCGCCCATTGGGATTTGCTCACCAAAGAGGGCCTGGAAGTTGCCGCCGGCATATATATCTATCATATCAAAGTGTTGGAGACCGGCGATGAAAAGATGGGCAAGTTTGCCATCATCAAATAAAACAGGATTGTCAGCCTTAAAAAGAAAAATTGTATTGTATCGAATGGATCGAGGGTATATACTATGAAAAGACGGATCAAAAAAGAATATATTATTTGGGTGCTGGTTCTTCTGCTGGGGGCAGGAACCGCCTTTGCCCAGAAACCATACAGGGCAGGAACTACGGCCGCCAATTTTCTGGAAATCGGTTTCGGCTCCGCCGGCAGTGCCATGGGTGATGCCTATGTTGCCTCGGCGCGCGATATTTCAGCGCTATACTGGAATCCGGCCGGCCTGGCATTTATGCAGCAGAATGAGGCCCAGTTCTTTTATCAGCCCTGGCTGGTGGACATGAACACCGCCTTTGCAGCCGCAGGTTTTGTTTTGCAGGGAATCGGCAACATATCTTTTGGGGTTTTCCACATGGGGTACGGCAATATGGATGTCACGACAATGGATATGCAGGAAGGCACCGGAGAAACATTTAATGCAAACGATTACGCATTCAGTCTGGCCTATTCACGCTTGCTGACTCCCAATTTCGGGTTTGGGGCCGCCGCAAAATATATCACTTCCCAAATCTGGCATACCAGCGCCAGTGCCATCGCACTGGATCTGGGCGTCACCGTCAGCACCGGCTTTTTCTCGCCCTCCGGGAAAAATGAGGACGGGCTGTCTATTGGAATGAGCATTTCGAACTATGGCACAAAAATGCGTTATGATGGTATTGACCTTCTGAATCCCATCGATGTGTCGCCCAGCGAGAACGGCAACTATAAAGATGTACCGGGTCAATACCGCCTCTCGGAATGGGAACTGCCGCTGATCTTTCGGGTGGGAGTGTCTCTGAATCCGGTTGTACTGGGACCTCACCGCATCACTGTTGCCGGCGATGCTCTCCATCCCAATAATAACAGTGAATCCGTCAATGTGGGAATGCAGTATGAATATAAGCTTGCCGGCTCGGGCAGTTTTTTCCTGCGCGGCGGCTATAAAGGATTGTTCATGGTTGATTCCCAATACGGGTACTCCTTTGGTGCCGGGGCCACATTGAGAATGATGGGAAATCTGGGGCTCAAGATCGAATACGGATTCAGGGATATCGGTATTTTAGGAAACGTACAGAGCTATGGAATCGGGTTTTTATTCTAATTTTATGAAGGTGAAATGGTTTTGAATAGATTGTTTTTCAGCAAGTATCAAGCGACAAGAGAAATTAAATTTTATCTCGCCACATTTTTGAATTTGGGAATATTATCAGCATCAATTCTCCTCCTCTCCTGTTCCGGAAAAAAGCCGGTCACAGCAAAGGAGGAACTGGTTGCCCGTGTCGGTGACCGTACCATTACCAGAAATGAATTTATTGAACGTGCGGAATACACTATCCGACCGGTATATTGCAGCGGCGATAATTATATCCATAAAAAAATAATTCTGAATTCTCTGATCGCAGAAAAACTTCTGGCAATCGAAGCCGGTAGGAAGAATGAATTGACCGCCAACGAGCACTTTCAGCGATATATCGAAGGCCGCCAGGAACAGGCCATGCGCCAATGGTTATACAACGAGGTCGCATCCAAAAAAGCCATCGTGGACACTACTCAGATCAAAAAGCTGTACCACATTGCCGGCCGGAAATATGACATTTCTTTTGTCGCGATGGATGATTCCCGTCTCGCAGACCGCGTGAAGAGTGAAATAAGTGAGAAAAGAACTTCGCTGGAAGAAATCCTGGCATCCCATGGCCTTGCGCAAAAAATGACCCGCCGGGAAGTTACGTTTGATGGCAATGAAGATATTGCAGTAGAGAGAGCGCTTTTTGACAATCCGGTGCAAAAGGGAGCGGTTATCGGTCCTCTTGCCACTGAGCAGGATGGAACGATGTTGATGCAGGTGAACGGGTGGACGAATCTGCCTGCCATAACCAATGCCGCCATTCAGCAGCGGTGGAAGGATGCTGCCGATTTTTTAAAGGAGCAGAAAAGCCGGACGCTTTATGATCAATATGTCGCAAAGTTGATGCACGGGAAGACCATTAATTTTATCCCGCAGACTTTCCGCAGGATGGTGGAGATCGCCGGTCCGCTCTACTTGAAATCCGAGGCTGAAAAGAAGGAAGCGTTTAACCGGATGTACTGGGGAAAAGGCAGGGGAGAGGTCTCTTTTGATTCCCTCGGACAGTCGATTGCCCGGATCCGCGACTATCCGCTGTTCAGCATCGACGGTAAGGTATGGACCATCTCGGATTTCGAATCCGAGATGGAAAAACATCCCCTGGTATTCAGACAGCAGAAAATCCGTCGTGGCGATTTCGCGGAGCAGCTCAAACTGGCCATCGTGGATATGGTCCGGGATAAATATATTACCGCCGATGCATACAAAAGGGGGTATGATAAAGAACCGGCAGTTGTCCGATACCGGCAAATGTGGGAAGATAACCTGCTGGCTTCATTTCAGCGCCGGAAATTCCTGGAATCGGTAAATTGCAGAGAAACTGACCATATGAAGGTCATCAGCGATTATCTGAATCCGTATGTCAAAAGACTTCAGCAGAAATATGTAGACCGGATCAAAATAAATACCCGCCAATTCGAAGATATAAAAATCACCTCCATTGAAATGATCGCGCTACGAAAGGGTGATCCATTCCCTATCGTTGTACCCTCATTTCCGCAGATCACAACACTCAACCGGCTGGATTATGGTCAGGCGATGAATTGATCATCAAAATTGAGAACCTGAAAATGGATTTCCTTTCAAAACGTTCTTTGAAAATCTTTTTTATTAGTCTCTTCCTTTTCAGCCTGCTGCGGGCCGGTGTCTATATCGATCAGGCAGGATATCCGCCGGATGCACCCAAATTTGTATTTTCCAGCCAGTTTTCGGACAGTTTCTATGTGATAAATTCCGAAAGTGGTCAGACTGTTTTTTCCGGTGAACTGGAGACATGGAAAATTAATGATCCTGCCACCGGCTATGATATTTACCGGGGTGATTTTTCCGCTGTGAAACGGGAAGGGGATTATCATATTCTGACCAAAAATGGCAGTTCTTCGGCAACCTTCCGGATCGAAGATTCTGTCTACAATGATGTGTACCGGAAGGCGCTCCGGGCATTTTATTTCCAGCGCTGCGGTATTGCCCTGGAAGCCCAATTTGCAGGGGAGTATGCCCATCCAAGGTGTCACAGCACCGATGCATTTTTTCATGAATCAACAGGTCTCTCCGGGTACCAGCCAACGGCAGGCGGTTGGCATGATGCGGGTGATTACGGGAAGTATGTGGTCAATGCAGGCATCACCCTGGGGACAATGCTGATGGCATATGATTATTTTCCGGATCATTTCAATCAGGATGATCTGAATATCCCGGAGAGCGGCAACGGGATTCCGGACATCCTTGACGAAGTCGCCTGGGAACTTGACTGGCTGCTAAGTATGCAGGATTCGTCCGGCGGTGTCTTTTTCAAAGTAACCAGGGAGCAATTTGCTCCTTTCATTATACCGCAGGATGATAAAAGTCCGCGCTATATTTATCAGATTTCTTCGACAGCCACCGCCGATTTTGCCGCCGTGACCGCTCGCGCGGCTGCCGTAATGAAGCCGTTTAGAGAAGAATTTTCCGCCCGGCTGCTGAGTGCCTCCCGCCGGGCATGGAACTATCTGGAGAATAATCCGGACATTGTGCCGGCCGGGGGATTTAAAAATCCGGAAGGTACGGCCACCGGTGAATACGGTGATTCAAATGACCGGGATGAGAGATTGTGGGCCGCGGCGGAACTGTTTAATACCACCGGGGAGGCCCAATATCATGCCTATTATGCTGCATGCTATGCTGATCAGGGCCTGTTTAATCAGACCATGGCCTGGCCCAACGTAAAAGTGCTTGCGCACCTGACTTACCTGAGAAGCCGGACGAATGGTGTCAGCGAAAAAATCAGATCAGAACTAAAAAACTCCCTGAATCAATATTGTACGGAGCTGCTGGCAAAATGCGAAAACAGCGGTTTTCAGGTTGCCCTGCAGCCCGGGGAGTACGCCTGGGGTTCCAATTCCGTCCCGCTCAACCGTGCCATCCTGCTAATCACAGCATTTGAAGAAACCAGGAATAAAAATTTTCTGAATACCGCGGCCGATCAACTGCACTATATTTTGGGCGCAAATGCCCATAATTTGTCATTTGTAACCAGTATCGGAACGAATTACCCGCACCACCCTCATCACCGGCCCTCGGCCGCCGATGACATTGGTGAACCGGTGCCGGGATTGCTGGCGGGCGGCCCGGATCAATATCTTGATGATGCGGTTCTCCGGTCCAGATTTACTTCGGAAACGCCGCCGGCGTTGTGTTATGCGGACCATCAGGAGAGCTACGCTTCCAACGAGATTTGTATCAACTGGAATGCACCGCTGGTCTTCGTCGCCGGCTATTTTAATTCCGGGGATTTCAGCCAAATTCCCGATAGCGGGGAAAATAACATTCCGGAAACAATCCGGCTATGGCAGAATTATCCCAATCCGTTTAACTCCGCTACTACATTATATTTTTCGCTTCCTGTTGCCAAACCTGCGCAATTGAATATTTATGACGTACAGGGGAAAGCGGTTTATCAAAAAAGTCTGGGACTTCTTCCGGCCGGTGAAAACAGATTTGTATGGTCCGGCATCGATTTGCAGGGAAGGCCCGCGGCATCGGGGATTTACTTTTTTT
>JARRQT010000154.1:0-14843 GCA_037381445.1 Calditrichia bacterium | reverse complement strand
CGGGGGCGAAAAATGGCCACCATTGTGACCAGCCGCGGCTGTCCCTACGACTGCTATTTCTGCGCCTCCAGCCGCTTTGCCGGCCTGAAGTGGCGTACCCGCACCCTGGATTCCATCTTCTTCGAGCTGGAACATCTGATAGACAACGGTTTCCAGGGCTTCATTTTTATCGACGACAATTTCACCCTCAGTTACCGCCGCACCATGGATTTCTGCGATGAGGTGATCGCCCGTAAATGGGATATCCTGTGGTGGTGTTTTTCACGGGCGGACATCCTGGTGAAACATCCCGAAATGGCCCGCAAAATGTACGACGCCGGCGCGCGCATGGTTTTTCTGGGGCTGGAAAGCGCCAATCAGGACACTCTGGACATGTATCAGAAACGCATGACCCTGGAGCAGCAGCGCAGCGCGGTGCAGCTCCTGAAAGAAAACAATATCCGGGTATACGGCAGTTTTATTATCGGCGAGCAGCATGAAACGAAAAGCATGGTCAAACAGACCATTGATCTGGCCCTCAAACTCAGGCCGGAAACCTGCCAGTTTTCCCTGCTGACTCCCTATCCCGGTTCGCGGCTTTTTCAGGATTTATACGAATCGGATAAACTGCTGACCAGGGATTGGGACCTGTACGACGGCCTGCACCTGGTGTTCGAAAATCCAAATATCTCCGGAACCGTGCTGGAAAAACTGATCCGCCAGGCCTACCGGAAATATTATATGCGTTTTTCCAATGTTGTGAAAAAAATGTGGAAAATAATCATCAGGCCGAAGGAAGCGAAAGACCTGTTCGAATATATAGAAAATTTCGTGATGCTCCGCCGGCTGGTCAATCAGAACAAACCGGGGCACAACGGCACCAGAAAATGAAGAAATGTGAGCCGTTAGGCTAAAATAAAAAAGCGAGGTCTGCGTCAGGGAAAGAACTTCAATATTATTAACAACTTGATTGAATCCGGGCGCCGGTACTTGACAAATTCTTACAAAATCATTGGAATTGTACCTATATTTTTTATAAGTCAAATGTGTTAAGTTCCTGAAAGTTGAAAACAGATATTTGAAGTGGGAGGGAGGTTTGATATTTTTTCGGAGATGTCAAACCTCTGTTTTTCTGCTTCGGGAAAGAGACAAATGATTTGAGCGCTGAGAAGTGATTTTAGGGAATCAAATGGATGTCTGCTTCACCGGGCCAGTCATGGCATGCGCGCCAAATTTGAGGGGCTTTTTAATTGATGAATCATAGGAGGAAATTATGAAAATCGCCATTTCTTCAACGGGGGATAACTTATTTGCGCGGATTGAACCGCGTTTCGAAAAAACAAAACATTTTCTGATTTTGGATATGAGCAGTCTAAAGGATTTTAAGTCCCTTCCCAACCCCGCCGTTGAAGAGCCCGGCAGCGGGGTGACGGCGGAAGTGAACCTCCTCATTGAAAACAGGATCGATGTGCTGGTGACCGGCAAATGCACAATGGCTGCGAAAAAACAGCTTGAATCCGCACATATCAGGATTTACGACGGCTATTACGGGAACATTCTGCCGCTGCTGAATAACATGAAAAGCTATCAGAAACGGATTCATAGCCGGCAGCAGGCGGAGGAAGAACCAAGGATTTTTGCCCAGTTTTAGGATCGGGCGCTTTGTTGTTTCCCGCAGCGAAAGCGTTATATCGCGCCGACTGCGGGTTGTCCATTATCTCAATAGTTCAGCCAAATAAGCGGGTTTTCCCCTAACCCGCTTTTCTGGAAAGCCGCAGCGGCAACCCGATAGCGTGCCTTATGTGAAGAGTCACTCCCGGATCTTGCCTTAATAAAAACCAGCCCCGCAAAATTTTATTCCTGCTTCACAAATAAAAAAAGCTGACCGGCATTGCGCTGATCAGCTTTTTTGGGCCGGACCCGGGGCCGGACTCGAACCGGCACGGGTGAAACCACCCAAGGGATTTTAAGTCCCTGGCGTCTACCAATTCCGCCACCCGGGCATCCTTATAAAAAGAAAGGTACTTGTCATCCAAGTACCTTTCCTCTCTGAGCGAGAGACGGGACTCGAACCCGCGACAATCACGTTGGCAACGTGAGGCTCTACCAGCTGAGCTACTCTCGCAAAAGCAGGCAAAATATAACACGGCCTTTCCGGGGAATCAAGTATTTTTATAAAATTTGAATCTGTTTTTCAGGGCCGAATCCGGCGTTTCTCCATCTGCGAATTCCCGGATTGTTCTTTGTTTTTGATGTATTTGCATCACCCATAAAAATTTTGAATTGATTGATTTTCGGCAAAACATTCCTTTAATTGTGCAGAATCCGATATAAGGGGATAATATTGTTAACGTACGGAAAATTGAGAAAGGAGAATGAAGTGAAAAGAACGACTTCGTTTTTTCTGATTTTGGCGCTGTTTTTCTCCACGCAGGCCTTGTTTGCCCAGGTGGAAAAGCGGGACCACGGCAAGATGATTGAATACAAGAACGAGTTCTTTGACAGTCTCAAGGCCGAAGCGAACAGATTTCGCGAAAAGCCGGAAAAGAAGGAACTCACTTTCAAAATGGATTTTACCGGCATGGATTTGCCGACTTCGGTCAATGAATTTACCCAGTACTGGCACAACCCGCCCATTTCCCAGGGCCTTTCCGGCATGTGCTGGTGCTTCTCCACCACTTCCTATTTCGAGTCGGAAGTGCATCGTCTGACCACACAGGACCTTAAACTGTCCGAATTGTACACGGTCTACTGGGAGTATGTGGAGAAGGCCAAACGATATGTGGAACAGCGCGGCGATTCGGAATTCGGGGAAGGTTCGGAAGCCAACGCCGTGATCCGCATCTGGAAAAAATACGGGATTGTTCCCGAATCCGCCTACACCGGCCTGCAGCCGGGACAAAAGGTGCATGACCACCGCGCGTTATACAAAGAAATGCTGGATTACCTGCATTCCGTCAAGGCCAATAACGCCTGGAACGAGGATGAAGTGGTTGCCACCATTAAATCCATCCTCAATCATTATATCGGCGAACCACCCCAAACCGTGGAAGTGAACGGGAAACAGATGACCCCCAAAGAATATCTGGCGAAAGTGGTCCGCCTTGATCTGGACGATTATGTGGATTTCATGTCCCTCATGGAAAAACCGTATTATCACAAAGTGGAATATGAAGTGCCCGATAACTGGTGGCACAGCAAGGATTACTACAATGTGCCGCTGGACGATTTTATGAAAATCCTGAAAACCGCGGTGCGCAAGGGTTATACCGCCTGCATCGGCGGCGATGTGTCCGAGGCCGGCTACGATTCCCACGCGGAAGTGGCGGTGGTGCCCACTTTCGATATTCCTTCCCAATACATCGATGAAAATGCCCGTCAGTTCCGTTTCAGCAACGGCAGCACCACCGATGACCACGGCATTCATGTGGTGGGTTATATGGAGAAGAACGGCAAGGACTGGTATCTCATCAAAGACTCCGGAAGCGGCTCCCGCAACGGCAAGAATCCCGGTTATTATTTTTACAATGAAGATTATGTGAAACTGAAAATAATGAACGTAATGGTTCCCAAGAGTCTGGTCAAAGATATCGTCGCCAAATTCAAAGACTGATTTTTCTGCACAGGCCCCGTCACCGGCGGGGCCTTTTTTATGAAAGATATGATTTTTCCTTCCGGAGCAAAATTATTTTCGTAACGTGATTTTGGACTGAGAATTCGACCGAGCAAAATTGTCATTCCGGCAGAGCCTGCCCCGCACTTGTTGCGGGGGATTGCCGCCACGAAGTGGTCCGTCCAGGGGAATCCAGCGCATCAGGGAAGAACAAATTGCGATTCTTTTGCAGTGGATTTCCGCCAAAGTCATGCCCCGCAGGGGTAGACTGGGAATGGCATTTGGGAGTAGCTTTTAATGTGATTTAATAGACTCCTTGATTATGTCGGACTCAGGTTATAGTAATATATTATCTATTTGATACTTGGCGTGATTGTCGTCTCGAGTAAAGTCCGTCAGCAGACGGACGACATCGCGAAATATTTGTAAACAAATGAATTCCTCCGCTTGGCTTACTTCAATGGCTTCCCCCGGAATGACCTTAAACTGTTTTTTGTGAGCATAGCCGGTAATCAGATAAAAAATGCGGGACTTCCTTTCACGGCTGTTTCCCGGGCTTCCGCCGGACGGCTCCACCGTTCCCCAATATCCGGCCGGAAATAAATTGCAAAATGATTTTTAACTCTTGTAACCTTTTCCTTTCTGCTGTCATCAAATATGCGTTTTTAAGAGGTATGATAAAAACAGATGGAAAATAATAAGCAAAAAGAGAAAGATCCGTTCGTACAGTTGTGTCCGCGCTGTGAGGTGCAGATGCGGTTTTATCCTGGCTGCTGCGGCAATTTGCCATTATGGAGATGCGAAAAATGCGGCATGATCCTGAAGTGGCAGGAACGAACATCAGAGTCGGATCGTTATCTTATTTTGAAATAGAAAAATGGAGGAAGTAAAATGGCTCAGCCGATCAAAGTAACAGATGCAGATTTTAAAAAGGAAGTTCTGGAATCGACGGTTCCGGTGCTGGTGGATTTCTGGGCGCCGTGGTGCGCGCCGTGCAGAATCGTTGCCCCCGTGGTGGAAGAGATCGCCGGGGAATACAGCGGTTTTCTGAAAGTCGCCAAGCTGAATACGGATGACAATCCCATGACCGCCATGGAATACCGGATTATGGGTATCCCAACCCTGGGGATTTTTATGAATGGTAAGATGGTCGATCAGATTGTGGGCGCCGCCCCCAAACCGCAGATTGTTGATAAATTGAAATATTACATGCAGGGTGCTGCCAAGAATTAAGAAGGAGAGGGAAAGATGACACAGACAGCGAAAGTCATTCTGTTTACCACGCCCACCTGCAGTTTCTGCAGGCAGGCAAAGCGTTATTTTATCGAAAAAAAGGTGCGTTTCAAGGAAATCGATGTTTCCCGCGACCAGCGCGCCGCGCAGGATATGATGAGGCGAACCGGTCAGATGGGCGTTCCGGTTATTCTGATAAACAACCGGCCCATCGTCGGATTTGATAAACCTAAAATAAATAGTTTACTTGGTCTCAGAGATTAAAACCTTAAAGGAGGATACGTATGAAAGTTCAGCCGATTGATGATCGACTGCTGATTGAAGTGGTGGAAGAAGAGGAACAGAGAGTCGGTACTATTATTATTCCCGATACCGCCAAGGAAAAACCGCGTATGGGGACCGTAATCGCCGTGGGCACCGACGAAGATCTGAAAGAAACCTTCAAGGAAGGCGACAAAGTATTGTTTGCCAAGTATGGCGGCGACGAAATTAAACTGGACGGAAATGATTATCTCATTGTGCAGCGTTCCGATGTTCTGGCGATTGTGAAGGGATAGCGGGTAAACACATTTGTTTCAAACCTGAAGGCGGTTTCTTGAACCGCCTTTTTTATTGCATAAAATAAAAAAAGGCCGGAATCAATGAAGAATTCCGGCCTCCGGGTTGCAGCAATTTAAAGCTGTTCTCTCATCTTACCTGATGAGATTCATTTTGCGGATTTTGCTGTTGCCGTTCACGCTCAGCTCGTAGAAATAGATTCCGCTGCTCAGGTTGGCGGCATTCAGTTCATAGCTGTAACTTCCCGAATTCAGTTTTCCGTTGACCAGCTCGGCCACTTTCTGCCCCAGCACATTGTAAATGGCAAGCCGCACCTGTGCCGCGCTGCTCAGTTGAAAACTGATATTGGTGGTCGGGTTGAAGGGATTGGGATAGTTTTGTTCCAATGTAAACGCCTCGCTGATTTGTGTTTTTTCACCGGTCACACTGGTTGTGTTCGCTTCACTGGTCAGAATGTAGAAGCTGCTCAGCGCTGTGGATGAGAAGCTGACCGTGTTGTCCGTGGTGTTGATGCTGGCATCCGGCACCGTCTCCCAGGTTTCGGTTTCCGAATTCCAGGCTTTTACCTGAATGGCATTGCGGTTCATTCCCTCAACCTGCTGATTGGTAAAGCGGAATTGTACCTGCACCTGGTTGTTGAATTTCAACTGGCCGCCCATCATACCGCTCATGTTCATCAGGTTATTGCCGCGGGGGCCGAACACGCCGATTTCAAAACCGGCAAAAGCGTGCTGCTTGCCGCCGTCGGGCATATTCTCGGGATAAAGCTGCAGCATCTGGCAGAAGAGCGAATCGGGCAGCATATCGCCGATTGGGCCGAGATTGAAATGCCAGCCGGGATTCACCCAAATGCCGCTCAGGCTGTCCCACGCGGCATGGAAATAACGGCCGGTCATCATGTTGCGGTGGATCCACTGCCCGCCGAAATTAGGCCCGAAAAAGCTGCTGTCCCGCCATTCCATTCCGTTGATCTCGTAAACGATGACCATATCCAGCGATCCGAAAGGCAATTCCCCGCCGACGATGTCAATGGTGTCGCCGTCCGCCGGACGGGCAGCGCCGCTTTCCGGTTCATACCAGGGCGGCCCGAAATTCAGCATGTAGTCCGGTGTGCCGTCCTCATCGGTATCCAGAAAATAGTGATCGAAAATAAAAGTGGAGTCAACCATGGCCACACCGTGCAGATTCACTGTCTCCAGCGAATCCTTCAGCCAGCCAAAAGCATAGTGGAACTTATTCCGCAGGTAATGGCCGAAATGACGTCCCATGTTGGACCAGAAGGGATGGAACGGCTCCCGCCAGTACTGGCCGTTGATTTCATAAACGACAATCACGGGGAGTTCCCCTTCATTGAAAACCGGCTCATGCAGACCGCCGTAAACCGTGATGGTATCACCGTCCGCGGGACGCGTGGCCGTGCTGCTGTCCGGCTGGTACCAGTAGGGCCCGAAATTCAGGAAATAATCTGCCTGGCCGTCCAGATTTTCATCCAGATAATACAGATAGTGACCATCCGAGATGGTATCTACAATCGCCACCCCGCTCACCGTCACCAGCTGCAGGGAGTCCGGGTTGAAATGACAATCGTCATTGGGACCGCCGGCAAACAGGGGCAGGAAAGCCGCCAGCATCAGCGCCAGGGTGACAGACAGAACCGTACGAAAACCTCTCATTGCTATTCTCCTCTAATTAGTTTCGTTCTCTGGTCATAAGTTCAATTTTGATGCCAGAGAAGTCCGGAAAAGGCAGAGAGCAATTTTTCGTGATATACCTTGAAAATTTGGGAGGGCCATTTAATTTTCACGGCCGCAAGAATTTAGTTTATACACCGCGCAGTGCATTATCTGCAAAGCGGGCTGCAAAATTTGCAGGGTGGAAAATGGAGTCGGAAAAGGGAGCGGGAATTGAGGGATTCAGAACTTTATCTTCAGGGACAGCCCGGGGGAGAAGCGGGTATATTGAGCGCCGGCTGCCTGCAGGCGAAGGGTAGCGTCCGGATGACTCCAGACGGACAAATCGATCTGCGAAAGCGCCCAGACCGCCGCAAAGGCATACCCGAAATAGTACTGCTGCCGGTAATATTGATTGTAATCGTCATAAAACGAAGCCGCTGCGCCGGGCGTTGCCGCCTCTTCATAAGAGGATTTTTTGTTATGAGCCTGAATGGCGGAATAGACGAAGCCGCCCGCCGAAATGGCAGCCGCACCGATGAAAACAGCGGCCCGGCTGCGGTATCCCCGGTGCCACTGTTCCCAGCCGGGCAGCAGAATGCCCCGCCAGGGGATGTCCCGTTTCTGTTCCGGCACGCGGATTTTCTGCAGCCGCTGGTTCATGTCCTCCAGAAATTCTATCTTGGTTTTTTGGAACAGGGTCAGAAGTTTGGGCGCGGTGGTAACCGGGTCGGGCGTATAGGTGGGATCGATTTCCAGCAGGTGCCAGAAATGGTTTTCCGCCAGCGTGGAATTGCCGTTCTGAAACGCGATGAAGGCGGCGTACTGGTAGATATCTTTCTGGTCTGCCGGCGGAAATTTGTCCATGTGCTGAAAGGCAATGCTCAGCAGTTCCGAGGATTTCTGATAATCGAAGCGGTTGTAGGCGTCAATGAGCTGCCTTACCAGATCGCTGCCGCTTTCCTCCTGACCGCCCGCGGCGGCTGCGCCTGCGGACATGCCGATAACCAGAATGAAAATAAGCGGAAAAAAATATTTGTAATGTATTTTCAATCTCTCTTGCAGCTATCTCATCAAAAATATTTTATGGGTCTGAAAATACTTCTGTCCCTCCAGCCTCACGAAATATACGGCGGAAGGCAGCTCGGCACCAGCGGAATTTGTGCCGGAAAAGGGGAAGGTATATGCCCCCGGCGTGATGCTTCCGCGGTAGAGCAGGGCCACTTCCCGGCCCAGAATATCATAAACCTTCAACTGAATTTTGTCTTCGGCCGGGATCTGCAGCCGGATAACGGTGCCGGAATTGAACGGATTGGGATAATTCCCCAGCAGGGCATAGCTTTCGGGATTCTGCCTGACCGGCGGTTCGATCCCGACCAGCGCATCCAGCTCCTCAACCACATCGTAGACGGCGGTGCCGCTCATACCGCCGGGCGCTTCGCTGCCGCCGATGGCGTAAATTTTATCATCCACGGCCAGCTCCCGCCGGGGCGTGTTCAGTGCCGGCCCCTGGCTCCATTCCGGTTTCTCCAGGCTGAAACGAAAGATCTGCATGTTGGGCAGGATGCCGTTCGGTCCCAGTCCGCCGATAAGAAGCACCCGGTCGTCCACCCGCGTGTATCCGGCGCTGCCGCAATGCACCGGCATATTTCCCAGTTCTATCCAGTTCTGAGCGAGAAGGCTGTAAAATTCAACGCTGGCAATAGGCCCGTAGAAATGGCCGCCGAACACGAACACCCGGTTCATCAGCACAGCCGCCATGGGGTCGCCGCGGGGCGTGTTGAGCTGGGCAGGGAGCGTCTCCCAGCTGTTCTCCCGGGGATGATAGATTTCAATGACTTTCGAAAACGTGACGGGTGAATCGGCACCGCCGATCAGCCAGATGCTGGAATCCACCATCACGGAGGCCATGCCGAAACGCGGCGTAGGCATATGGGTAATGACCTCCCAGCTTTCTTTTTCGGGATCGTAGCACTCTACCTCGCTCACCGGCTGATTGCCGGCCGCTCCGCCGAAAATATATATTTTGTTTTCCCATACCTGGGCGGAGGCGTTTTCGCGGGCATGCAGCAGCTGGGGGACTTCATTCTCCCAACTGTCTGCGGCGGGATCATAGACCTCCACCGTGTTCAAAACTGCCGGTCCCATCTTTCGTCCCCCCATGACCCAGATTTTATGGTCCAGCACCGCGGCTGCCATGCCTTTGCGGGCGGTAGGCATGGGTGTTTTATACTGCCACTGCTGGCCGAAAAGGGAGGAAAATCCCAGCAGGATAAAGAATGTCAAAAAACAGCGCTGCAAATTTTGCATTTTATCTTCCATAATTTATCTCTCTCCGTTCAGAAAAATCAAATAATATGCCATCATCGTGCGGTCAGGTTCTTTTTAATCCGGAGCGTATCGCCCGCGGTGATGGTCAAAACCTGGCGGAAGGTCTGAAATTCCGGGTGCTTCAGTTCCAGAACATGCTCCCCGCCGCCCAGAATGATAGGCCGCTCCAGCGGCGTGGAATCCAGCAATTTCCCGTCGATGTAGACTTCCGCCCAGGGCCGCACTTCCACGGAAAGAAAACCGGCATTCTGCAGGAAGGAAAAATTGATCGGACGCGTTTCGCCGGGCGCGGTTTTGATGTCCAGAACTTTGGGCGGAAATTCGGGGTGATTGAGGACCAGCAGATGCTCACCGGCCGGGACCGCCAGCCGCGACAGGCTGGCCATGGAGTCCACCATCTGCCCGTCCAGCGTGACGGAAGCCCAGGGAGTGATCTTCAGTTCCAGGAAAGCGCTGTCCGGGAGCGCTGCATTTTCATGTGACGGACCGGTCGCCGCCATTTTTGAATTGTTAGCCAAATCATGGCGCAGGCTGTCGCCGGAGGAATTTGTCTTTGCCGGGGAATGCCTGGAAGTTGCGGGAGCGGGCCTGTTTTCCGCAGTCTGTTCACTCCGGGCATTCCGTATAATAGTGTCGGCGCCGGAATTTTCAGTGAACATCTGCCCGTCTGCAGCGGAACTGTCCGCCCGCGAAACCGTGGCAGGGATTGCGCTGTTCCGGTTTTCCTGAAAATTTCCCCACGGTTTCCACAGAAAGAGGGCAAAGACCGCTATGATAACAAAAGTCGCGGTAAAGTAGACCGTCTTTCTCTTCGCTGCAGAAATCGCCGGTTCATCCTGTTCTTTTTTTGATGCCGGCTGTGATTCATCCCTGAAATCAGGATTTTCAGCGTCAGGCGTGTAATGTTTCCGCACCAGCTCCCGCAGTGATTCCGTGGCCCCTGCTTCTTCTTGGGGCGTAATAAACTGTGAAATGGCTGCCAGGATTTCCGCGGCGCAGGAAGGCCGTTTGGCGGCGTCCTTTTCCAGAAGCTGAAGAATAAGACCGTCCGCCTGCCGCGGCAGTCCTTCCACGATTTCGGAGGGTGGCGGCGGCGTCTCATTCAGTATTTTTTGGATGCAGACCGAATAATTCTCGCCTGAAAACGGCTTCACGCCGCTCAGCATCTCGTAGAGCGTGACGCCCGCGGCAAAGAAATCGGCGGCGGGGAAGAGCGGTTCGCCGGTGATCTGTTCCGGCGCCATGTAGGCGGGACTGCCCAAAATGGCGCCCTGTTGGGTCATGGTGGATTCTTCGCCCAGGTGGGCCAGGCCGAAATCGGTCAGTTTTACGTTTCCGTTTACATCCAGTAAAATGTTGCCGGGCTTCACGTCCCGGTGAATGATGCCGTTTTCATGGGAAAATTCGAGGGCCCGCAGCAGCCGGGAAAAGATATGGGACGATAACGGAAGGGGCAGGGATTTCTCGCGCTCCAGAAGCTCTTTCAGGCTGAGCCCCGGCACAAATTCCATGGCCATGTAGGTGTAGCCGTCTATCTCCCCGATGGTATAGACATCCACGATATTTGGATGCCGCAGCCGGGCGCTTACCTGCGCTTCCCGCGTGAAGCGGGCCGCCCACTCGGCGTGGTCCTTTACCTGCGGCTTCAGCAGTTTTATGAAAACCGGCCGTTTCAGCGCCGGCTGATATCCCCTCAGAGAGATGGAAAAGGGGCTGTCCTGTATCACGGACAGGAGCCGGAACTCATTGATTTGCTGAAAGGGGAGGGGCGGTTTCATTTCAGGAAAGCCCCCATTCTTTGGTTTTGTAGTGCACCCAGCGCAGCGAAACCTCCATCATCTCGGCGGTTCTGGTTTTGTTGCCTTCGGTGGCTTCCATGGTTTTTTCAAGAAGAATGCGGGAAATATCTTCCAGCGTCATGCCGGCGGTGATCTCGTCCGGGGATTTGGCGGGAGCGGTCATCATCAGGTCCTCCGGCGTGATTTTGGGCCCGGCGGCAATCACCACCGCGCGCTCGATGGTGTTCTCCAGTTCCCGCACATTTCCCGGCCAGTCGTAGCGGGTCAGAATTTCCATGGCGGCGCCGGAAACGCCGCCGATGTTTTTGGACAGCTTATCGCTGTATTTGGTCAGAAAATGGCTGACCAGCAGGGGAATATCCCTTGCCCTTTCCCGCAGCGCCGGTATGCGGATGGAAATGACGTTCAGCCGGTAGAAAAGGTCCTCCCGGAACAGCCCGTCCCGGATGTTCTCCTGCAGATTGCGGTGGGTGGCGGCGATAATGCGCACATCGGCCTGCCGGCTGCGTACCTCTCCGACCGGCGTGAACTGCTGGTCCTGCAGGAAGCGCAGCAGCTTTACCTGCATGTTCAGCGGCAGTTCGGCAATCTCGTCCAGGAACAGGGTGCCGCCGTCCGCCATTTCGATCAGCCCCTTCTTATCGGCGATGGCGCCGGTGAATGCGCCCTTTTTGTGCCCGAAAAGTTCGCTCTCGATGAGGTTCTCCGGAATGGCGCCGCAGTTCACCGGCACAAATGATCTGCCGGCCCTCGGCCCGTTGTAATGGATGGCCCGCGCCACCAGTTCCTTTCCGGTGCCGGTTTCTCCCAGCAGCAGGACCGTGGCGTCGTTATTCAGGACCTTGCCCATCAACTGGAACACCCGCTCCATGGCCTTGCTTTTCCCCACAATTTCCTTGAAGGCATACAGGCGGTGGAATTCCTCTTTCAGCAGCGCGTTTTCCTGCTGCAACTGCGCCAGGAGGCGGACATTTTCCAGCGCCACGGCCGCCTGGTTGGCGAACGCCTGCAGAAAATCCAGGCTCTGCCGGGAAAAGCGGGCTTTCTGGCCCCGGCTGTCGATGTAGATGGCCCCCAGGAGTTCACCCTTCAGCACCAGCGGGACGCAGGCAATGGAGCGGATCTGATGCATAATCACGCTCTGCGATTCGTCGAACCGCTCGTCGGATAGGGCGTCAAAGGTCAGGATGGGCCGGACAGTTTCCAGCACTTTTTCCACGGTGGAATGGGAGATGTCTTTCACTTCGCTGATTTTGTGGGCCTCTATATTGCGGGCGGCGCGCGGCACGAAATCTTCCCCGCCGCTTCCGTCTTTCAGCAGGATGAATCCCCGCTCAGCGGAAAGCTGCTGCAGAGCGATATTCAGAATATTCTGCAGAAGCTCCTCCGGCTCCCGGATGGAGTTAATCTGCTGACTGATTTCAACCAGGGCGCTCAGATATTGCTGCGGTATATCCATCTTTCCCTTTACGGGTTTGTTAATTCTTTTTCTATTGGACCAGAAACGAGGCCTCTTTGGAACGGCTGAAATTTCCCAGGTTGTCCCGTACCCCGATGGTCCAGAAATACTGGCCGGCCGCCAGCGAATCGGGATACTGGTATTCCGTTTCACCGGACGAAATCGCTTTTCGGGAATGAATCAGCACCGGGATTCCCGCATTCACAAAAAACATGGAAATTTCGTATGTGAATGCGAACGATGCCCGGTAAGATTCCCAGTGCAGCAGCGGCCTGGCGCTGGCGGTGTCCATTCCGGCCGGCTGCAGCGGCGCGGGGGACGTATCGATAATCCGGTAGAGGTAAAAAGGTCCGCTGGAGGTGACGGCCCCCGATTTGTCCCTGGCAATGATTTGAGCGCCTTTCCCCACCATCTCGAAAACGTTGTTATCGGGAAAGTCGGTGGCGTCCAGCTGCACGAAAAAGCTGTCCGGACGGGCAGTTTTTTCGAAGACCTTGGTGATGCCCGCGTCCGGCATGGTGAAAGTGACGTCGCTGATATCCGCTGCGCCGTCCGGATCGTCGAAGATGGCACCGAATTTTACCAGGAAGAAAGGATCGGGCCACCACTGGTCGATGAATTCACTGAAAAATTGAGATCGGATCAGAAAGGGATTGCCGTTGAGATAAAAATTCAGCGGATCGCTTTTCAGGGTGTCCGTGGCAAAGCGGGTGGTATCGGATGCATAGCCGTGCCTCTGAATAACGAGCTGATATTCACCGGGCGTCAGATTATCAAAGGAAAAACTGCCCGCGGCATCGGTGCTGGTAAATTTCTGCTCCGGGGAGAGGATTACCATGCAGCTGTCCAGCGGCAGATGGGGCTGGTTCTTCTCCATCACCCTGCCTTCCAGAAGGATGCCGGAAGCGCTGTTGGCTTTATTATATGGGTCCAGCGGATTGCTGTGGGGAGCTTCGGGGGCGCAATTAAAAAGAAGGGCAGCAAGCAGAAATCCCGCAAAGATCCGCAAATTTTTAGAATTCAGCATACACGATCACTTTCATGTTCTGCAAAAATATAGAAATTTTTTACGGTAAGGGAAAGAATATTCTGATACACATGTCCGTCCGGCCCGGAAGCTTTTTTCGGAAGCGGCGGGGGATGAAATAAATCGGGTATGTTTTGGGGAGGAATGATATTTCCTTGGGAATTGATTTGTCAACCCAAATTTGTTATGTTATGGCTGAAAACAGGGAGCGATATGAAGCAGAAAAGACTGATTGTCACCGGCGACCGGGTGCTCATCCGGCCCGATCTGACCGAAGAGCGGACCAAAGTGGGGCTTTATTTGCCGCAGACCGTAAAAGCGAAAGAAGAAGTTATTGGCGGCACCGTGGTCCGGACCGGGCAGGGAATACCCCTCGCCGATCCGGCCGACCTGTCCGATGAACCCTGGAAGCGGGAGCCCAAGGAGATGAAGTTCCTGCCCGTGCAGGCCAAAGCGGGCGACTATGCGCTGTTCCTTCAGAAGGCCGGGGTGGAAATTAAATATGAGGACGAGAACTATATCATCATTCCCCAGAGCGCCATTCTGATTCTCATTCGGGAGGAAGAGTTACAGGACGGGCTGGAGGCAGGGCCGGCGGCGCCGGATGATTTACCGCTTTATTGAGGCAGAGACTGGCGGGTTATGTAAAAGCAATCACCCCAAAGTAGGCTTCCCTGACTTTTCTGAAACCCACCTTTTTTAAAAGCGACATCGTTTTTTGCGGCAGGCTGCTGCGGCGCGTTCTGCGGTTGGGATCGCCGGTATAATGATACATTCTGCCTTTCGCGGTCAGAATTCTGAACAACTGCCGGTAGAACTGTTCGGAGTAAAGGGCCGGCGCCAGCGCGAAGCGCGGCGGGTCGTGGATCACGGCGTTCACGGATTCATCCGGGATATCAGGCACATGTTCCTGCACCGGCTTAAGGACCGGATGAATTGCGGGATTCTCAAAAAGTCCGGCGGACCAGGGATTCTCCCGGCAGAGCGCGAACATATTGGCGTCCGCTTCGCACACCGTCACTCCCTGCACATCCGGCTGCCGCGCGGCGGCGATTGCCGTATAGCCCAGTCCCATGCAGGTGTCCAGAATTTGCCCGTGCAGTTTGCCCAGCGTTTTCAGTTTGCTGATGGTGTCTTTTTCGGGATCGCCGTTCATGGTAACGTGCATTTTGAT
>JARRQT010000153.1:0-9363 GCA_037381445.1 Calditrichia bacterium | reverse complement strand
GCCCCTTGCGGCGGGCGCGATTTTCCAGTTCATCGAGAAACGGCTGATGATTATCCACGGCGGTGACGGTGCCGCCGGAGAGCCGGGCCAGCGCCAGGGTCTGCATCCCCGGCCCGCAGCCCATGTCCAGGATCAGCGGTTCCGGCGGAATGCCTTTCAGCAGGGTAAAGGCCTTTTGGGTGGATTCAAAATTGCCGGGTCCCTGCCGGGGAAGATCGCTGTGAATTTCAAAAAACAGTTCCATTGTCCTGCGGTCCATAGAGCATTCTCTTTTTATGTTGCGGGTATTACCGGGGAAAGCGCTTCCTGACCGGTGTTCTTTTGAATTCTCCGGGAGTCAGGCGGATGTCCATAGAGGGATCGCAGCCTTCATCATTGGTGTAAATGACATCCCCCCTTTCCCCCCTTGGAAGGGGGGAAACCAGAAGGGGAGAAGTAAACTATTGGTTGTTACGGACTTCTTAGCGCAGGTTTTGACATCCCCCCTTTCCCCCCTTGGAAGGGGGGGAAATATGCCTGAGTTCTGTGCAGATGTTTTGGCATGTCTTTTTGTCCCTTCCTGCGGGAGCGGCGGCTTGGGCCAGAAGGGGGGAAGTAAACTATTGGTCGTTACGGACTTCTTAGCGCAGGTTTTGACATCCCCCCTTTCCCCCCTTCCCGCATGAGCGGTGGCTGGTGGGGCGGTAAGGAGTAATGTTCGGGCTGTTCCTTCGGGCCTGCCGGGGGATCAGTTCACCAGACCGAGCAGGAAGGTCAGTATGCCGCTGATCAGCAGGCCGGTGATAAAGGACATGTAGGCCAGGCGGACAAACCGGTATTTTTTAATGGAGAGATATTTTCCCAGGGTATAGATTTCCCGCACCTGGGTCTCATAGACTTTTGACGGGTCATTCAGGATGTCTTCCATTTCGGATTCAAATTCATCGTAGCCAAGCTGCACGAAATCGCCGAAGAACAGGATGTTGAATTTGGGGCTGTGAATATCGGGATGGGGCGGTTTTTTCAATCCGGCCCCGATCTTGGGCATCACCGTGTAGGCGGCCAGCAGAATTGTTATGAGGCAAAAGACGATGAGCACCATCGCCGGATATTTCAGGCTGGGATCGGTGACATAGCGGAAGGACACGCTGATGACCACCGATGCCATGGTGAGCAGGATATTGGCCTTCAGGTCGGCCATGGAACTCAATTGCACATGATGTACGCGCGTTTGTCGGAGCATATGGTCCAGGTGCGCCCCGGCCTCTTTGATTTTCATAGCAGCACTCCATTCTCGTTTCCGGACTTCCTTTTGCCTGCTAATTTAACACAAAGAAGTCTATTTCACCAATAACATCTTGCGTATCCGGTTGAATCCGGCCGCTTCCATCCGGCAGAAGTAGATGCCGGCCGGGAGATTAGCCGCCTCCCAGGTGACGGTGTATTTTCCGGCAGACCTCCACTCATTTACCAGCAGGGCGACTTCCCGGCCCAGCACATCATAGATTTTCAGGGTGACAAACCCGCCGGCGGCGACGCGGAAGGGAATGCGTGTCACGGGATTGAAGGGATTGGGATAGTTCTGACCGAGAAAATAGTTGTCCGCGACGGGGAGCGGCTGTCCCGCACCGGGCTGTATTCCGGTTGCGACCTGTGCTGACATGGCATAGCCGGTGCGAAAATGGAAGTAGTCGGACCCGCCGTACCACATTTTGAAGGTGTCACTTTCGGAGAGGACCACCGGTATGGCGATCATGGCGGCGTCCCAGCTGCCCGGCGCGCCGCGTTTTAACACCGGATTGGCGGTGTCTTTGGTCCAGAAGAACCCGTCCGGGGAAGTGGCATGCCCGATCTGAAAATCAAAGGCATTGCTCCAGGCGGTGTACCACATATGGTAAATGGTATCCAGATGGACAACGGACAGGGGGCCCAACTCATAGCTGTCCCACGAACCCGGAGGGCCGGGTTCCAGCATGGGGTGGTCGGTATAGCGCGTCCAGGCGCTGCCGTCGGTGGACCAGGCATACAGTATTCTTTGGGTGCCGCTGCCATAACCGTTATACCACATGCGGAAGGTGTCATTCTCACAGATCACATAGGGATGTAGGACTTCGCTGCTGTCCCAGGGATTTACAGTTCCGATATCCAAAACCGGGTTCAGGGTGTCTTTTGTCCACAGGATGCCGTCCGGGGAGGTGGCGTGCCCGATCCGGTTATCATAGGCCTCATCCACCCCGCTGTACCACAGGTGCCAGACCGTGTCTTTCAGGACGACGGAAGCCTGGTTCACGGCGATCTCATCCCACGATCCCGGCGGGCCTGGTTCCAGGATGGGGTTGTTCAGATGATCTTTGGTCCAGGCGATACCGTCCGGAGAGGTGGCCAGGCCAAAGCTGTTGTCCCCCTGATACCACATTTTGTAGATGCCGTCATGGAACATGATGCTGTTTGCGACAGACAGCATCTCGTCCCATGATCCGGGAACGCCCACGTTCAGTACCGGCTCTGCCTTTTTTACCCATTCCGATTGGGGAAATAACCGGGCGGCCCATGCCAGAATGAACAGAATCAGCACACCCGCTTTCATCGCTTTTATAAGCCTCATGATTTTCCTCCTCTGTATGTAATGGTTCGCTGGATCGTTTATTTGCGCGGCAATCAGAATTTTTGAGATCGATGCAGGTTCATTTTGCATCCCGGTCGGGCTTCGCGTTTTAAAAGGCCTGCCGTTTATTCCGGAAGCAGTAACCTGTATCAGAACCGTCGAAACCGGCAGCGGTGATTTTGTGAGAAGCCCGGAACAGGCAGCGCTTGCGCGGTTGTTCCGGCAGCCGGATTGGTCGTATCTCTGAGATCAAAACCCACGGGTTACCAGAATCCGGGCAGCGGACCGGAAGGCCGAATTATGCCGGAGAATTTTAAAAAAAGGCCGGAAGCGTGAGCTGCTTCCGGCAGAAATTGGAGAATACCCTGAAGATTTTAAAAAAACACTATTTCATCAAGATCATTTTCTTCACCGCCCGGAAATGATCGGTGCGGATGACAAAGAAATAAATACCGCTGGCGGCGTCATGGGCCTGCCAACTCACCCGGTGGCGACCGGCGGGCATCTGATCGTCGAGGATGGTCTCTACCTGCTGTCCCAGGACATCGTAGACCGTCAAAACCACCCGGTCGGTGCGGGGCAGATCGAAGGCGATGGTGGTGGCTGGATTGAAAGGATTGGGAAAGTTCTGATAAAGGGCGTAGGTTCTGGGAAGCGTGTTATCCCCGGAGACGATTCCGGTAACAGTCACCGTTTCTTCGGGGGCAAAGGCAGAGCCGATATAGCTGTTATCGACGGCCTGCACGCTCCAGTAATAGGTCTCACCGGAAGTAAGCCCTTTGATTTCCCAACTGGTATCCTGCTGCACATTTCCCATGGCAACGATTTTGCGGAAACCGGAATTGTCCGCCATGGGGGACATCACTTCCGAACCGCCTTCGGTCGTCCCGATACGCAGGTTGTAGGTTAGTGCGGCCACCGGTGTCTGGGCATCGCTGGCCGGGTGCCAGCTGAAAATCACGCTGCTGTCCGTCACCATGGTTGTCAATCCGGCGGGCGCGGAAGGCGGCGTATTGGGCTGCGCGGCATTATTCCGGTATATGGCTCCCACGGGATGATTCAGGCTGTCGGCGCCGGAAAACAGGATATCCAGATCGTTGTCGTTGTCATAATCTCCCCAGGCGCCCCGTCCCTGAAGGATGCGGCTGAGGGCGATCTCCGAATCCACAAAATCGGCAGTCTCATTGCGGTAGATTGTCGACACGGGGGAATATGGTACATAACTATCGGCAGTGCCGGTCAGGATAATATCGATTGCTCCGTCATTGTTATAATCCCCCCATTCCGCGGAGCTGTGCCACAGGTTTTCCAGGGGCGCACCCGCATCATTAAATATGCCGTCGTCGTTGCGGTATATTCTTGAAGCCTGGCCTGCATCTGTATGACCAGTCAGCAAGAGATCCGGATCGCCGTCGCTGTCATAATCTCCCCAGGCAGCGTCACCGGTATTGATGCCCTGCAAGCCGGCATCCAGTGCCGTGAATGCGCCGCCTTCATTGCGGTAGAGGGTGGTATGACGAGCAGCTCCATCCCAGCCGCACAGGAGAAGATCCAGATCGCCATCCCCGTCATAATCCGCCCAGGCCGCGCTGCCGGAGGAAACTGCCGTAAATGACAGGCCGCTGTTGACAAAGGTCCCATTGTTATTCTGGTATAAGATGGTGAAATAGGTGCTGTAATTCTGGCCGGAAAGTATCAGATCCAGGTCTCCGTCATTGTCGTAGTCTCCCCAGGCCGCGGCGGTATTATAAATCTTGACCAGGTCGGCATTGATATTGACAAAGGTACCGGCATCGTTGCGATAGATTTCGGTTACCAATCCATGGGAGGGATTGTCCCCGGAGAGCAGCAGATCCAGATCTCCGTCATTGTCATAATCAGCCCACGCAGCAGTGCCGCCATCGATTCCCAGCAGACCGGCGTCAATATCAACAAAATTTCCATCGTCGTTGCGGTAGATTTTGGCATTGGGATGAACCGGATTTACGGAGTCCCTGCCGGCCATGACAAAATCCAGGTCCCCGTCGTTGTCGTAATCTCCCCATTCCACCGTTCCCATAAACATTCCCTGAATATCCGCATGGATATCCGCGAAATCCAGAAGCGAGGAGAGATCAAACTCATCGGCACCGATATCGGGGAATGAAGGATCCCGCGGATCTCCGTCGATGTCATCGGTGACCCCCGAAACATGCGTTCCGGCGCTGTCCAGTGCAGCGGCCCGGACATGCAGATCGGCGTCCGAAATAAAGCGGGGATCGACGGAAAGGGAGTGGTCATCCATGGCGCTTTCCGAACGCAGTGCCGCCAGATCGGCGCGGTTGCCGTTCCAGTAGGCAAGATTGGTCCCGGTGGTGTATATGTCGTTGTAATCCGATATGCTGATGCCGGACGGATTATAGGCATAATATGCATAGCCCCCGCCGTTGTTGGCGAATATATTGTTTTCGATGTTGAGATGGGAGCCGGCATAGATATAGATCGCCTGGCCGTCCGTTACATCGCTGCTGGTAATGTTGAAGCTGTTATTGTAAATGTTCTGGTAATCGGAGGTGCCGATGCGGAGTCCGACCGCCGGGCCAATACCACCAACATGCACAAAGTTATTGGCAATCAGACCGGGGATGATCATATTGGTGCTGCAGTTTGACATGTAGATGCCGTTATCTGTCCCAATATCCAGTTTGTTTTTCTCGATACGAAGATCATTTTCAATATTGGACACATAGATTCCGCCCTGTTCAGCCGCTATGGTGTTCCCCATAATTTTGGGCGCGTCATAATACTGCAGGTGGATGCCGCCGTAGCCGATATTGGCAAAGCTGTTGTTGAAAATTTCCGCTCCAGCCGGATATCCCTGTGACGAATTCTCACGGGTCATGAAGATGCCGAAAGTCCCCTGGTTAAAACTGTTCTGTTCGATAATGCGGCTGCGATACTGGGATTCATAAGAAAAGATGGCGGCCTGCCGGTTATCATTTCCCGTGGCAACGATGCCGTTCAAGACATTGCTGCGAATTTCAATACTGTCGGCGCCGCGGTAGAGGTGAAATATTCTGGCGTAAGGATCGCCCTCGGCATTAAATGTCAGGTTTTCGAAATGCAGGAAGTCCGCACCATAAACCCGGAGCACGTAGTTCGCATCCATATCCGAAGCGCCATAGTTTATTTGAACATCCTCCGCGCTGCCGCTGTTGGACTGGAAGGTGACGGTATTTTTGCTGTCCGTCCCGGCGATGCTCAATATATCCAGTTGTTCGGAATAGGTGCCGGGCATAATATTGAAGCGCACGGGTCCTGAGACGCCTTTCATTACCGCGTCATCCACGGCCGCTTTGATGGTGGGATAATCGCCGCTGCCCACGGAATAGTCGCCGGACAGGGGGGTGGTCGTCGCCGGATCGGCGGTAAATTCATCGGCGCCGATATCAGGATGGTCGGCATCGCGGGGCTGGCCGTCAATGTCCAGCGGAACCGCCGCGAGAGGCGTCCCTTTGCCGTCCAGCCAGGGCGCTATGGTGTGCAGGTCAGCCGAGGAGAGGTAGTGGGGATAGACTGCCAGGGAGTGCTGATCCATGCCGGTGAGGGCCTGCAGGTCTTTCAGGTTCAGCAGGCGGGTATCGCCCCAATAGGCAATCTGGTTTCCGGGTGTATACAGGTTATTATAATCCGACGCTTCTATGGCAGCCGCATCCGGCACATCGTACACCCGTCCACCGTCCATCTGGGCAAAGTTGTTGTTCATGATAACCAAATGACTGCTGCCAAAAGGCACCCGCAGGACGGCTGAATTGTAGCTCCCGTTTTGGAGGCTGAAACTGTTATGGAAAATGTTCTGATAGTCCGAATTACTGACGCGTATGCCGGCGGCATTGCTTCCGGCGGCATTTCTTACGCTCACGAAATTGTTGCAGATCAACCCCGGGGTGAACAATAAATCCGAACAGCTATTCAGATAAATGCCGGCCATGGAGGCATCAATATGGTTAGTCGCGAGAGACAGAACGCCATCCATTCCCTGAATATAAATCCCGTATGTGCCTGTCCGGATATCGTTATTTTCAATGGTGACGGAATGATTATCACCCAGATAAATCCCGCAATAGCCGTCATTATTCATGACATTATCAGTAATGTTAAGGTTTCTGCCCAAATAGCCGGTGCCGGAAGTATAGACATAGATACTGAAGGCCGTTTCCTTAAAGCTGTTTCCTTCAATAATCCGGGAGCGGTAATTTGACTGATAGGCATAAATCAGTGATTTCCGGTTCTGGGCATCGGTGGCCGGCGCGCCGTTGAATACATTATTCTGAATCAGAATGCTGTCCGCACAGCCCCACAGCTCCAGCACCCGTGCATAGAGGGTCTCGAGGCCGCTCAGGGTCATATTTTTGATCTCGATATTGTCGGCTCCCCACAGGCGGAATACATAATTGTCCTCCACACCGCCGGAACCGTAGGCCATATTCACATCCGCCGGATTTCCGGAGGACGACTGAAAGGTGATCCTATTTTGCGGACTGGCGCCCGCGATACTGACCATCTCCACCTGCTCATTGTAGATGCCGGGAACAATGTTGAAGGTGACCGGCGCAGAGACGCCTTTCAGTTCAATGTCCGCCACGGCTGACGCGATGGTGGGGTATTCCGTTTCACCAATGGTGTAACTGCCTGCCATCGGGGTAGTGGTCGCAGGATCGGGCGCGAATTCATCGGCGCCGATATCGGGCGAGAAAGCGCTGCGGGCGTCGCCGTCAATATCAACGGTGATGCCGGCCAGGGGGGTTCCTCTTCCGTTCAGCCAGGGAGCGACGGTGTGGAGATCAGTGCCGGAGAGATAATGGGGGTAAACGGAAATGGAATTCATATCCTTGCCGGTGGCACTCTGGTATTCCGCAAGATCAATGCATTTTCCACCGGCGTAGGCCAGGTAGTCGCCCGGACTGTAAAGATTGTTGTAATCGGAGTCGTAGCGATACGATTCCGCATTGATGTACATCGCATATCCGCCTGCCTGGTTGGCGAGATTATTATTTTTGATATCGATTCCCTCCCCGGCATAAATATTCAGGGCGGAGGAAGTGGCAATCGGGCTGGGCGAAGCGCTGAATAAATTGATACTATTGTTGTAAATGTCAATATACTTTGAATCATATACTTCTATCCCGATTGAGGCGCTGCCGTCAAAAAAATTGTTATAGATGCTGCTGTGCCCTGAAACAGCGCTTTCGACTCTGATTTCCATGCCCTGATGGGAGACATTAACCCGGTTATTGTAGACCTGGGCTTCGCCATAAACCTGCTGCAGGAATATCCCGCCGGAACCGTTGTGTATGGTATTGCCGTAAATCAGCGGGCTGACGGAATAGCCGGTATAGATGGCGCGGTAGGCGTTATCATAAAATACGTTATCAGTGATTTCGATGCCGGTTATGCTGTTGTCGGACCGGCCGTAGAGATGAATTCCCCAGCCGCCCAGATGAAATTCGTTGCCTGAAATCAGAATGTTATCAATCCATTGGTCATGGGAATAAATAAGAGCCCGGCCGACTTCCGCGCCGGAGGCCAGCACACCCTGAATGATATTGTCGGTGATTTCCAGATTGCCAACGCCCTGCAGCAGGTAAAATATCCTTCCGTACTGACTGCCGGCGGAAAGAAAAGTCAAATTTCGGAAGCGCATGTACTGTGTATTGGTCAGCTGCACCATGTAATTGCTGTCCGGGTCACTTGTTATATAACGCAGGGTGCATTGTTCCGCAGTGGTCCCCTCGAAAGTAATGGTATTGTCGGCACTGGCGCCGGAGATAGCCCCGATGTCGAGATGTTCATCGTAGATACCGGGCTGAATCTGGAAAGTGACGGCACCCGATACGCCGCCGGCTTCCAGGGCGTTTACAGCGGCGTTGAAGGAGATGTAATCGCCGCCGGACCCGATGGTATAGGTTCCGGAAAGCTGGGCCAGAAGAGCGGGCGGTGAGAGAGCGATAACGGCAAAAATCAAGATAATCTTAAGCTTGTTGATAAAGGTTTGCATGATGTCCCCCTGTCGGTTGAATTTTCCCTTGTCTAGGAGATTTTTGATTTTGGATTTATTTTAATAGAAAAACATTTTATCATCCGATATTTCTGTAGTTCAATTAAAGCATACCGTAAATGGACAGAGGGATGGCGTCATCCGTGAAAATGTTTCTATCGGGCAATTGCGAAAATGGTATTCAATAATTGAGGGAATCGGATCGCTCCCAATTATTGAATAAAATTCGATAACGGAAAGTCTGGTTGTGCTTCTTAAAGGATCATCCATCATCATTCCGTGATTTTTCACCCGGCACTGAAATAATACTATTTGCAGTCGGTTTAGAAATCGGCGGTCGCAGGATTGATCGGAAGGCGGATCGTTTAAAATTTCCCTGCAGAGCGGGAACAGGAGGATTAAGGGTCGTTTCAGCTACAAAAATGAAGCAATAAAATATAAGACCATTTACATATTATATTTGCTGATAAAAATATATCGTGATAAAAATCATAAATCAAATAAATAAGCAGAAAAATTACCATGGCGGTTTGTGTGGGCGGGGGATTTCGAAATGTTCGGATTGTTTTTGGTGGTTTTCTATACATATTTGGTCCCTGCAGGACGGGTGCTGTACTGTTTTGGGGGGTTCTATACATATTTGGTCCCTCCGGGACGGGGTATGGTTATGTTTTTTCCATATTAATTTGGCATAAAACAGATGCGTTTTGCGAAAATTGAGGTGAACCGGTGCAATGAATGT
>JARRQT010000152.1:0-11248 GCA_037381445.1 Calditrichia bacterium | reverse complement strand
TTTCCAGTTCGGTGAGCAGCACGCAGCCTTTATCATAAAGCACGTCATGGGCCTTCCCATCGGAGCGGCTGATCCCTTTGACCGGAGGCAGGCCGGCTATTTCTTTGAGCTTGGGATTGTACAAGGAATCGAAGGCATCTTCTCCCAGCCGTTCCCTGACAGCCCGCAGCGCGCTGTATTCCGCGAAGGCCTCATTCAGCCAGTCTTCCCACGAATCTGTTGGAGCGTTGGCCCACCATAGGTGCGCGAACTCATGGGCCATGAACCGGAAATACTTTATGCGCGAACCGGCATAATCGCTGTCCGAGAACCTGTTAAAGACAATAAATCCCGTTCTGGCATATCCGCCGCCGATTCTGCGTGGGACCAGCGCCAGTTCAACGCCGTCTGTTTTTGCAGCGCCAAACCATTTGCGGTAGGTTTTCAGCAGCCACACCCCGTTTTGAGCCATATCATTCAGGGTCGAATCGGCAAGATCATTGGCGCAGAAGATTCGCAGGCCACCCTTGTCGAGAATTTTCGCGCGGACACTGTCTTTGGGAGCAGCCAGCACAATGATGTCTTTTCCCGGATGGCTGCTGGAGATAACCCAATTTCCCTCCGCATCGCTTATCCTGCCCGGCCCGAAAATCCGGTCCCCGGGAGCTGTGTGAAGTTTTATCCGGTATGTTATATCGGTCATCTGCGGCATAAAGGGAAACCAGGGAGCGTACAGGCCCAGCTCAATCCAGTCCGCGGTAACGCGGTTGTTCTTCCATTTACTTAGAATTCCTATTTTACCGGCGTAGCGGAAATGTAGAAGCACAATTTCCCCTTTCCGGAAAGGCTTCGAAAAGTGAAGGGTCAGGGTGCCCGCCTCAGGAACGAACGGGAAAAAAGGAGCCGAAGTGGTATCGAAGGTAAAATCCCGGAGCTGATCGCCGCTTACCAGTTCAGGAAGCAGTCTTTTATGAAGCAGAAATCTCAGACTGTCCGTTCCGTCCTCCTGAATTTTGCAGGCCAGGCGTACATCCGCCGAGAGAAATTCAGCCGCCGGTCTGATATCCAGATTGATATCATAAAAATCTTCGCGTTCGTTCTGCGCCCCGGCCTGCAGGCCGATCATAAGCAAAAATAAAAATACCATTCCTTTTTTCATCTCTTTCTCCATTGCTGCCTTTATATCTCGGTTTCAAACTTTATGCAGTAGTTCATATCGACAAAAAGAAACAATTGTTGCATTACTTTTCAGCTTTGGCGAATGCCGCCCCCATACACATCAGAGTAACCGCTTGATTCTCCGCCAAACCACCGGAAAACATAGAAGCCGCTTCTTTTATTGAGCTTCTCGTCCTAAAAAAAGAGTTGCTAAAAAAAGCAAAAGAGAGCTTGACAATAAACCGACCAGTTGGTATATTATGACCATGAAACGGAATGGCACAAAAGAAAAAATTATGGAAAACGCCTATGCCCTGATTCTGGAAAAAGGTTATCCCGCCACTACTGTCGATGAGATATGCAGGACCGCCGGGGTCAGCAAAGGCAGCTTCTTTCATTATTTTAAAACCAAAGAAGAACTCGGCGTGGCGGTCCTTAGATGGTATTATCAAAGCGCCATGCACGTTGTCGGGCAGGGACCATTTCTCGAAGAAAAAGATCCCATGAAACGTCTGTTCCTTTTTCTGGACCATACAGACTCCGTGGCCTGGGAGCTGTGGAATAAAGGATGCCTGCTGGGCAGCTTTGCTTCCTATCTGGCAGGCATCGGACCGCAGCTTGCCGAACAGGTGTCCACCCTTTTCAATGAACTTGTGCGCCATCTTACACCGCTATTTGAGCCGGTCGCGCTGAAAACTGCAGCCGAAAACGGACCAACCGCAGTAGAGCTTTCCGAACAATTTCTGAACGTGATAGAAGGGTCAATCGTGCTGGCCCGCGCCTATAACGACTGGACCCATGTACCCACGGCGCTGAATAATTTCCGACGCTACCTGAAATTGGTTGGTATGTATTAAAGAGTAAGAATTGGGGTTCATGTTACCTGAATTCTTAAATTTTTAATTAATAAAAGGAGGTGGCAAGATGAAAAGATCTCTGATTTTTATATATGGTGTCCTGGGGTATTTATTTTTCTTCGGAACGTTTCTGTATTGGATTGGCTTTGTGGGGAATTTCTGGGTGCCAAAGTCGGTCGATTCCGGACAGTCAGCTTCTTTGCTCGGAGCCCTGGCCGTCGATCTGGGTCTGATTAGCCTGTTTGGCCTGCAGCACAGCATAATGGCCAGAAGATCGTTTAAAAGGTGGCTGACCGGTTTCATGCCCAAATCCATGGTGCGAAGCACCTATGTGATTGCCTCCAGCGCCGTATTGGTCATTTTGTTCTGGCAATGGCAGCCGCTGAATCCGGCTGTATGGAATATTGAAAATCCCGCAGGTCAAATGGTGATGAATGCATTGTTTGCGCTGGGATGGCTGATTCTGCTTGTTTCCACATACCTGATAAATCATTTTGAATTGTTTGGCCTCCAGCAGGTTTACACGCAGCTGAAGAATCAGCCTTTTGAACCGCCCCATTTCCAAACGCCGCTGTTTTACCGGATTATACGCCATCCCATGATGGTGGGGATAATTATTGCCATGTGGGCGACCCCGTTTATGAGCGCCGGACATATCCTGTTTGCCTGGGGCCTGACCGGATATATTCTGGCAGGCGTCTGGTTCGAAGAGCGCGATCTGGTGAAATCCTTCGGCCGGAAATATCAGATCTATCAGAGTGAGGTGCCTAAGATTATCCCGCGATTGAGAAGACGGGAAAGTCCCCGGCAGCCAGCGGAATCGAACTGATCTGTGGAAGCCTGCGCCGGAACTAATGGCATTTACTGACCCGGGCAAAAAGAAACCAGGTATCCTCCCGGCGGTTTTTTTCAGGACCGCCGGGAGGATATATTCAGCCGGATAACCGTAATTTTTGCAATCATGAAATTCGGCAAAAAAGAGATTTTGTTTAAGAAATAAGGGAGGCAGGAATGTTAAACAAATTTGTCATAAAGAGCTATCAGTTGCTATTCCGGGCCGTGGATCTGGCATTCCCGGATCTGGCGGTCCGCTGGGCGGTCCGGCTGTTCTGCACGCCGCAAAGATATCCTAAAAAGCAATGGGAATCGTTCCCGAGGCTTGCTCTCGATGAGCGTGAAATTTATTTTGAGAGCCATAACCGGTTGGAACGGTCCCCGGCCTGTTATGTCCGTTACCAGTGGGGCCGCGGACCGGCAGTACTGTTGGTCCATGGCTGGGAGGGACGCGCTTCTCAAATGGCAGGATTCATAAAACCGCTAATGGACGCCGGTTTTTCAGTCATCACCTTTGACGCCCCTGCCCACGGCAAAGCACCCGGGAAACGGACAAATCTGCCGGAAATGGCGGAAGTTATTGCCGATATCCAAAAACAGACAGGGGAATTTTTTGCCATTATCGCCCATTCTTTTGGGGGTGTGGTGGCCGCCTTTGCCATCCGCGGGGGTGTAAGGACGGAGAAACTGATCACCATAGGCAGTCCGGCCTCCATGAAATATATTTTTGACGATTTTGAGAAAAAGCTGATGGCATCGTCGGATTTGATGGAACGCTTTGCCCTGGAGATAGAACGAATTGCCCGCATGCCTGTCTCCGAGATGTCGCCGGAAAGAATCGCAGCCGGATTTTCATCGCCCGGACTTGTTATTCATGACAGGAATGACAAAGAGGTGGACCTTCACCAGGCGCTTAGGTTGCATGCAAACTGGAAGAGAAGCCGTCTGATGCTGACAGAAAATCAGGGGCACCGGCGCATCCTGAATAATGAGCGGATCATCGCAGCGGTGCTTGAGTTCGTAACGGCTGAACAGGAATCGCCCGTAAATACGCCGTTTCACCAGACCTAACAGCCAAAAGATTTTTCAATCCTCCTGCCTGCCAGCGGCAAGAGCGTTTGGGGGGTCAATGTGTATGTTTAATTCAGGGCATGGGATTTAATGAGGGAAATTTTGCGGATGGGGCTGGTCACCACCCGGTTGCCAAACTCCAGGCACAATCCGCGGGCGGCCGCCACTTCCATCAAAATGATACTGCTTCCCCAGCTGCATCCAGTGATGGTGGTTTTATGGGGAGAAAGCATCCTGTGACTGAACCATCCTCCCGAAACATGATAAAATCCTTCACCCAGCACTTCAATTGAATAGATGGAATTGAGGGTATATATGAGCAGGCGGTCTCCTGGTTCCAGATCTTTTTTGTAGACCGGTTTCAATTGCGGTATCCGATTGACAATGCGTTCGAGACTCTGGCCCATTTTTTTCACGTGGCAAACCCATTTTTTCAGAAACTGCGTGCTGATTCATTTTACTGCTTTATGTTTTATTATTCAAGCAGAAATCAGACAATTATTCCAAAAAATCTTTCACGATCAGTTTAATGCCCTCAATGGGAATCTTCACCCAATCCGGCCGGTTATTCAATTCATAACCGATTTCATAAATGGACTTGTCCAACAGAAAAATATTCAAAAGAATCGCCAGTTCCTCCCTTTCTTTGGGGACAAAACGCGCCCCTTCCACCGCTTCCATATAGGAGTGCAGGAAGGATCCGCTCACATAATAGAACCATGGTTCAATCCAGGGTTCCAGCAGTTCCGCATCTTCCGGCCGGATACTGGTGCGCTGAAAAAAGACATTGTAAGCGGCGTAATGGAAAGATCGGATCATCCCGGCCACATCCCGGAAGGCCGAGTACTTCAGCCGCCGTTCACCGGGCGAGCGGACCGGTTCGCCTTCGAAATCGATAATGATGAAATCTTTGCCGGTGCTCAATACCTGTCCCAGGTGGTAATCGCCGTGGATACGGATTTTCAGTGCCGAGATTTTCCCGCTCGTCACCAGGCGATATTGTTTTAAAACTTTCTTTTCCAGCGCAAGGATTTTCTCCGCTTCGGGCCGCAGCTTCTCCGGCAGCGCTTTCAGATTGGCCTCTAAAAACTCCAGGCCCCGCCGGGCATTGGTCCGCAGCGATTGATAAAGGGACTTCTGGTAAAGCGTGGAAAATGATTCCGGCTCGAAACCGGGATCCCGGGAGGAGGCCAGCATCCGGTGCATCTCTCCCGTTCTCTGTCCCAGCAGGCCGGCCTGTTCAAAATAAATTCCTCCGATCAGATTTTGAAAAACCGGCGGGATGGTATCAAAAGCGACATCGAACATGGAATCCAGCTTCAAATCCAGCTCCGGGAGCTCTTCTTTCTGAGAAAGGACCCGTTCGAAATAGCGCCCCACGGCATCCAGCGTGAGCGTCCAGGCGTCGCCATGATTTGGCGTAAATCCCTGCAACAGGGAAATCACATAAGGATCGGAACCGGGATGATGATATTCCAGGCTCCCGGCATATGCCGGCACATTTTCAAAATTTTTGGCTTCGCTTAAAAACCGCACCATTTCCGGGTCCGGATTGATCCCTTCTTCCACCCGGCGATACAATTTCAAAAAGAAGGCATTTCCATAAAGGACAGATGAATTGCTCTGCTCTGCCTTCAGCACCCGGGAGGGCATGGGAAGCTCGTTCTTCCCCAGCAGCCCGGCAAAATTTCTGCTCCGAACCGCCACCAGCTCACCCGTACGGCCCCTGAATTTCTTCCGTTTTGCTACCATCTGCAGTATCTCGGCCCGGAAGGCCTCGCTGTACAGCGCATCGAACAGGAAACCGTGCTCCTCCCCTGTCTTTATGCGTGAAATAATGCTTTGCGGGGAATCCTTCAGCAGCCTTTCGCCCTTCACCTCGGGACTGTAGGCCACTGCCAGCACATACGTCTGCGGCGCACCCAGGGCATAATCTACCTGCAGGAGGAGGATCCCGGCATAATCGCCGTCCCTGGGGACCATAATTTTTTCCGCAATTCCGACTTTTCGAAGTGCACGGGCTTTTCCGCCAAACCAGCGGCACTGCCGGATATACTTTGGCAAAATCCGGTTTTCGAACATTTCAACAGCCTCCCCGTTCAGCACTTCCTGCCAGTGCCTTTTGACCTTTATTTCCGGGATAGCGGTTTCTTCGGAGATCTGCACAAAATCCTCTTCTTTTTCCAGCCGCAGCCAGTAATGACCATACGGACCCAGTGTAATCATATATGGATCTTCGCCAATAACGGGCAGCATGTTCTGGCTGAAAATTTCCTCCGGCGTATGGCCGACAAATTCAGCCACATTCAATTTCAACACCTGTGCGAAACGGGACAGGTTGATGACTACCAGAATCTGTTCTTCACCATAGGTTCGCAGAAAGGTCAGGACTTTGGGATTGTCCGAATTGATGAACTTCAGATCGCCCCTGCTGAAGGCCTTAAAATGCTTGCGCATGGCAATCACCCGTTTCATCCACCACAAATGGGAAGAGAGATTCTGCTCCTGAATTTCCACATTGATGGCCTGAAAATGGTATTCGGAATCGATGATCACCGGGAGATACAGCTTCTGGGGATTGGCTTTGGAGAACCCGGCGTTGCGGTCGGCGCTCCACTGCATGGGCGTGCGGACCCCGTCCCGGTCTCCCAAATAGTAGTTATCGCCCATCCCGATCTCATCGCCGTAATAAATCACCGGCGTGCCGGGGAGCGAAAACAGCAGTATGTTCATCAGCTCGATTTTCCGCCGGTTATTGTCCAGCAGCGGCGCCAGCCGGCGCCGGATACCCAGGTTGATGCGCGCCCGCGGATCCTGGGCAAAAATGCGGTACATGTAATCCCGTTCTTCATCCGTCACCATCTCCAGCGTCAGTTCATCATGATTACGCAAAAACATGGCCCATTGGCAGGTTTTGGGAATCCGGGGGGTTTGTTCCAGAATATCGATGACCGGAAAGCGGTCTTCCATGCGCAGGCCCATGAATAAACGGGGCATCACCGGAAAATGAAACGCCATGTGGCATTCATCGCCCTTGCCCAGATATGCGACCGCGTCTTCCGGCCACTGGTTGGCCTCGGCCAGCAGCATGCGGTTCCTGAATTTTTCATCCACATGCCTGCGCAGCTTTTTCAAAAACCGGTGGGTTTCCTCGAGATTCTCACAGTTGGTGCCTTCCCTTTCATACAGATACGGGATCGCATCCAGACGCAGGCCGTCGACGCCCATTTCAAACCAGTAATCCAGTACCCGGAGAATTTCTCTCTGCACCCGGGGATTTTCAAAATTTAAGTCCGGTTGGTGCGAATAAAAACGGTGCCAGTAATAGGCCTTGGCCATCGGGTCCCACGTCCAGTTGGATGTCTCAAAATCCTTGAAGATAATGCGGGCGTCGCTGTATTTATCCGGACTGTCGCTCCAGACGTAATAATTCCGCCACACACTGCCCGGCTTGGCCTGCCGCGCGCGCTGAAACCATTTATGCTGGTCGGAGGTATGATTCACCACCAGCTCGGTGATAATTCGCAAACCCCGCCTGTGGGCTTCCTTTAACAGCCTGCGGAAATCCCGCAGCGTGCCGTAATCCGGATGAATATTGAAATAGTCGGCAATATCGTAACCATCGTCCTTCAGCGGAGACGGATAAAAAGGAAGCAGCCAGATAGCGGTAACGCCGAGAATTTCCAAATAATCCAGTTTTTCAATCAGGCCCGGTATATCGCCGATGCCGTCATCGTTGCTGTCATAAAAAGATTTTATATGCACTTCGTAAATTATGGCATCTTTATACCATAGCGGATCATCCTCAATTTTCGCCCTGTCAGCATTCATATTTATTCCCCGCAATTTCTACATGTAATAATCAAAATCATTTTCCCGCCGCAACCGCCGGTGAATCCGGTAGATACTGGCCGGCATCTTTTCCGGATCCAGTTCCACGTAATTGCTGCCGCCCTGCCAGATGGATTTCACATCGCTCAGCAGTTCATGAACCAGGTAAGATTGCGACTCCGGAATGCCAAGGTTTTTGATGGGAATCAGCACCGTGCCGGCCTGCCGGTGAAAATAGTCCAGGTTGACGACCACCACCAGAATATTGGACAGGTCCGGAGCTGTTTTGCCGTAACACAGCAGATAGCGATTGTCCGTATCGTAAAAATCGACATTCCAGGTTGTGTGCAGCGCGCTGTTCTCTTTTCGGATCTGATTCATCCGCGTCACAATATCCCTGATGTTCCCCGGCTGGTCCCTGTCCCAGTGTTTGATTTCAAATTTTTCGGAATCCCGGTATTCTTCTTTGCCGGCCAGTGCCTGGTTGATGCAAAGTTCGTAAACAGGCCCGTAAATTCCGTAATTGGAAGACAAGGTGGCGGCCAGAATCAGGCGGTTGATGAACGCCGGACGCCCGCCGTACTGCAGGTTTTCCGGCAGAATGTCCGGCGTATTTGTCCAGAAATTGGGACGAAAGAACTCCCGGGCATCCCGGCGGGTCAGTTCTGTCAGATACTCCACAAACTCATCCCTGGTATTCCGCCACGTAAAGTAGGTGTAGGACTGCGTGAAACCCACCTTTGCCAGACGGTACATCATTTTGGGACGGGTGAAGGCCTCCGCCAGGAAGATCACTTCCGGATGGTCTTTTTTTATTTCACGGATAAGCCATTCCCAGAATGAGAATGGTTTGGTATGGGGATTATCTACACGGAATATTTCCACCCCTTTATCAATCCAGAACAGCACGATGCTTTTCAGCTCTTCCCAGAGTTCTTTCCATTTTTCATTTTCAAAATTGAGCGGCAGGATATCCTGGTATTTTTTCGGAGGATTCTCGGCATACTGCACCGTCCCGTCCGGCCGCCAGCGGAACCACTCCGGATGTTCCTTTACATAGGGATGGTCCGGCGAGCACTGAAACGCCAGATCCAGCGCGATATCAATTCCGCGATCTTTAGCGGCTTTCAGCAGGTGAACAAAATCGTCCATTCTGCCCAGTTGGGAATGGATCGATTTGTGTCCCCCCTCCGGTGCTCCGATGGCCCAGGGACTGCCGGGATCATCTGCTTTTGCTTTAATACTGTTATTCTTCCCTTTTCGATTGGTTTTCCCGATGGGATGAATGGGCGGCAGGTAGATGACATCGAATCCCATTTCGGCGATCTCCGGCAGCAGCCGTTCCACGTCTCCAAATGTGCCGTGCTTTCCCGGTTCCGTGCTGGCGGAGCGCGGAAACAGCTCATACCAGGCGCTGAACAGCGCCTTGGGCCTTTCCACCCATACGCGGTATTCTTCCGGGAAAACCGTTGCCAGGCCGCGGTCGGCATATTCAAACATCAACTGGGTCAACTGGGCGCTGAAAGCCGAATCAATGGCCGTCTGCATATCCTTCAAATTGCGAAGGTTTCCCGCCCAGGCCTGCAGCTTTTTGGCATGATTCGTATCCGCCGCGTCGGAAGCCTGCTCAATTATCCCGGCGCCGATCAGCAGTTCCACGCTCACATCCTGTCCGGCATCCAGCCGGGTCTTCAGGTCATTCTGCCAGGTGGAGAAATGGTCCACCCAGGCCCGCAGGGTATAATAATAAACCCCCTCCTCCGCAACCGTAAAGAGCCCTTCCCAGCGGTCGTTATCTACAAACAGAACAGGCGCGGCATGCCACTGCTTTATTTCCGCCCTGCGAAAAAGCAGTTCGGCGGCGATCCTGTCGTGACCGTCGGATATGATATCCGCCGAAATAACCACATCCTCTCCGACTACCCTTTTCACCGGGTATTCGCCGCAATTTACATTGGGCCTCAGATTCTCTATGACAATGCGTTTTCTGCCGTCTTTACCGGTCTGCACGCGCCACCTCCTCCTTTCCGCTGAAAAAATTTTTTAGAATTTCTGCCCGTGAGAAATCAGGAACCTTCAACCGGATGGCAATCGAACCCGATTTCCCGGGAGGCTCCTATATTAAAAAAAGACAATTGATCTCATTTTTATTCGAATCTGAAACAGGAATTATTGCCAGCGGCCCAAAAATCATTTAGCAACCTTCTCATTCTCTTTTAAAGATTCAACAGGATATTTCAATAATGCTTATATTAATTAAATCAGAAAGCGGCAAAATGTTTCCGGAAGGCAAGGCCGGAGAAGCGGGGGCAGGGAATTCTCATTCCCGGAAAATGCGGAAAATCAAAAACAAAACGGGCATTCCGCAGAGAATTGCAGATGCCCGTTTTATTTTCATCACATCATTTTTCGGTCTGAATGAAATTCAGGGCCGGTGTATCCCTTTCAGGATGATACCATTGACTCCTTTCCAACCAACTGCTATCGCTATATTTCCCTTATAGGCGGGTGAACCGTAATTCCCATAAAACGTGGGAAGCTCATTACCGGCATAATGATGCCAGGTCAGGCCGTTGAAATGGGAAACCAGCCCGAATCCACCTACAACCAGTATATCATTGATGCCCTGACCCCGGATACCGGCCATGAATATCAGGGGAAAATCCGTTTCATGCACCCAGGGATCCCCCGGTTTGCGGGTATAATACACCCCGTCCCCCACCACATAATATCTCTTTCCGGGCACAAACCACACGGTAATCATGAATACTGAGCACCTGAACTTCCCCGACAGAGCCGGGCCAACTGGAAGCAACCGCCAGGATTTCTGTTTTTCCGGTCAGCGGATTCACATCTCCCCAGATATCATAGATATTCAGTGCCGTTCCGCTGTATAATTTCTGCCAAAAGCTGCCGTTGTAGTGGGTAATATTGCCATTGGTACCGACGAAATATATATCTGTGGGAGAACTACCCCATATTTTGTTTATTCCTCCCTGTCTTTCCGGTACATATTGCGTTTGCCAATTAGTGCCATTCCAATAACAATAAGAACCAGCATCCGAAAACATCCAGATGTTATCTGCATCAAAAGCAAAAACTGTGGTAATTGGGTCATTACCAATGCCGACCACAGAATTTGTTGGTATCCTCTTCAGCTCCCACTGCTTCCCATCCCAGTGAACGGCATTATAGGGCAGCCAGGGTTGGGTGCTGTCGCTGTAAATCTCCCCGCAAGCCCAGATATCATTCTCATTGATGACGGCCGCATCAAACAGCATCCCGCTGCCGTAGGGGCTGGGGAATTCAATCACTTCCCATTCAAATTCATGGCTGGTGGTATTCAGGGTGGTAATGCTGCACAGCGCATTCTCTTTCAGCAGATTGTTATTGCGCAGCAGCGAGGCCCGGTAACTGTATTGGCGGGAGGGCAGCAGGCCGGTATCATAAAGAAGCGTATCAAGCGGTCCCGGTCTGCCGGTGTAAATAACCGAATCATCGCGGGAGACTTTCAGCAC
>JARRQT010000151.1:0-8689 GCA_037381445.1 Calditrichia bacterium | reverse complement strand
CTAACGGTCGAAATGGTGGCAGGCCTTTGATGACCTTCAGCACCTCGTTCATTCAAGAATGTATAAACTCTCCGGCAATTTTTACCATCGCTTTTTATCTACTGAAGAAATATTTAATTGAACATTTCAAAACCGGCAATTTCACAGGTTCAATCTGAGCTATCGTTTTATTTAAAATTGAACAGGTAAGTTACCCGGAACAAACCTCGCCAGTCATTATCGAAATACGTGTTATTGGTCTGCTGTACTTCAGCCATGAAATCCAGAATATTGTTCAGACGATAGTTCAAACCCCCTGAAAAGGAAAGTGCTTCTTCACTGATATCAGTCACACCCCGATCATAATTGTAATAACTGTTGAACAATCTGCCGGTCAGGTGGGGCAGGAATTCATAGTACACTTCCCCAAAATAACCGATGTCTTTCCCGCCGAAGCCCTTTTGATAGATAATACCAATCGTTCCGTAACGGGTAGTCGCTGTTCCGATGAGGCGATTGTTATCATCTTCTTCATATTTAGTATATAGATACTGCAGACCAAGGTCGAACATGCCAATCCGGTAGGTTCCCGCTGCGCGAAGCTGATTGTAGGCTTCAATTTCAAATATACTGAAGAAGGAATCTTCGTATACTCTTGGCTTCTCACTGTTGTATTCCGCAGACAATGTCCATTTTGATTCCAGATACATAAGCCTGCCGCGCATCATCTGATACGCAGAGGACAGCAAATTGTAGTCGAAACGGGCATAGTAGGTCAATTTGGGTAAAATGAACCCATTCACCGCGCCGCCGATTTGCTGCCAGTATTTATCTTCATCGCGCGATTTCTGAATATAGCTGACTTCCGCCCGCTGTTGTCCTGCGATATTGTAGGATAAGTAACCACCCAGGACATTCCCATCCTTCCAATTTTTTACTTCCAGTTCGCGATTAAAGGGCGCTTCAGTTCCCGCCACCAGCTTAACACCCAGACGCGGCGTGACATAAGCGCTGAGAAGCGCACCATCTACAGTCCCGTTAATGACCCCGTTATAAAGAAATTGTCGTCCAAAACGTACCCGGTAATGATCTGCAAAATCCCAGTTCAAATAAAGATTATAGATTTTCTCCTGCCACTCCGCAGGGTCTCCCCGGTAAGCCTCCCGTAAATAAGTATTGAAGTAGAGGTTCTGATGATTCTGGGGTGCAACCCATAATTTTAGACCCTGGTAATAATCCACCCGTTTGCTCTGATTGTAATTTTCCCAGGCATATCCGGAACTCTGAAGAAAACCTTTTACGCGAACTTGGGAAATGCTATCTTTAAAACTCAGGACGGTAAGGACAATTGTGAGGAAAATAATTAATCGTTTCATAGGCACCCTGCAATTTTGAGTCGAACATCCAAAAAACTATTATAATAGAAAAAACTGTTTCTGATATACTGCCGGAATACTAACTATTGGCCGTTAAAACGAAGACAAAAAAAGCTGATTTTTATTATGGGATAAAGATTTTCAAAATCAAATAAAATGGAACAGAACTCTCCTCCAAGCGGAGATTATAACCGGAGCCGGCAAAAACCAATATTGAAATGCACTATTTTTCTCAACTGCAATTGCATAATTTTGTTCCATTTGGTAAATTTCTCACGTATAAATTAGTATTTAATCATGAAATTGTCAACATAATTAATTGTTTTATAAAATCATTATCAATCATATATGAAATATTACAATTTTCCTTATTTTTAAAATTTATTGGCGGCTTTGAATGCATTTTTTCATAAAATCCGTGCAATGGCAAAAGCTGCTCCCGGCTCTTCACTTTCAAGAATTCATGACTTAATTAGAATCGATGCACTCCTGAAGGTCTTCATTCTTTTTAAATTTTTATTCTCTGGGGCTTGCCTATAAAAAAATATCGTTTTAAATATTTGTTTTATTCATAAAGATTTCGTAACATTTTTCTCTATGGTAATGGAAAGAATGCGGAATGGAATCTAAGACCGGAAACATCCTTACAAAAACCTTTTCGAACACCAATGGAAAGGCAATTCCCGCCCTGAGTAATGTCAGAAACGGACAGAGCATGAAAATATTTTTCATGAACAGCACTGGTCTGGCAGCATGGGGCGGAGGAGAAAAATGGATGCTGCAAACCGGCATCGAACTGAGCGCTCTGGGGCATCGGGTGTTTTATGGCGGTCGCGACGGTTCACTTTTCCTGCAAAAATGTCAGGAGGCAGGTTTTCCGGCCTATTCCTTTAAAATCGGAAGCGATTTCGATCCGCTTGTTATCAGGAAGCTCGCTAATTTGATGAAAGAGCTGACCATTGATGTGATCATCACTGAACAAAATAAAGATATCCGCCTGGCAGGAATTGCCGGTAAAATGAACGGAAAGAAATTGATCATCGCCCGCAACGGGCTTCCTGCCATCAAAAATAATTTCCGTTACCGCTTTCTGTATCCGAGATTACTGGACGGAATTCTGGTTACCACACAGGCCATAAAATATAAATACGTGGGATATCAATGGCTCGATTACGATTTTATTAAGGTGATTCCGAATGGATTATTCCCTGCTCCCCTGCCCCAGGAGTGTCCTTCGCTAATCAAAAAACAGTATAACATTCCTGATGAAAAACCGGTTGTGGGAATCTTCGGAAAACTGATCAAACAAAAACAGCATAATATCTTTCTGGAAGTTGCCGCCAATCTTCACAAAAAGCATGACGATATCATCTATTTGATCGTGGGAGACGGCCCGGAGCGGGAAAAAATTCAAAAATACGCCTTTGAGCTGGGAGTGCTCGACAACCTCTACATGGTTGGATTTCAGGAGAATCCGTTGCCCCTGTATACTGCATGCGATCTTGTTCTCCTCACTTCGCAGGAGGAGGGGCTTCCCGGCACCGTTATGGAAGCCATGCTGATGAAGAAGGCGGTGGTGGCCTTTGATGTGGGAGGAGTTTCCGAGTTGATTATTTCGCAAAAAAACGGTATATTGATCCCGCCGAATGATATTTATTTAATGACAAAAACGGTGGAAAAACTCTTGTATGAAGATGAGCTTCGAAAAAATATAGGAAATTACGCACGTAATTATATCATGAGAAATTTCACCATAGACAAAATGATTCATGAATTCGAATACTATCTGATGGATCTCTTGAGTAAAAAACGAGGAGAAGAGAATGGAGCGTAAAATTCGCGTGCTGGTCGCCAAACCGGGACTGGATGGACACGACAGAGGGGCCAAAGTAGTTGCTGCGGCGCTGCGCGATGCGGGTATGGAGGTAATCTACACCGGACTGCGGCAAACCGCGGAAATGATTGTTAATACCGCTCTGCAGGAAGATGTGGATGTAGTTGCATTGAGCATACTCTCCGGCGCCCATATGACGCTTTTTCCAAAGGTGCTGGAATTAATGAAAGAAAAAGGGCTGGATGACGTTTTGTTAACAGGCGGCGGCATTATTCCCGAGGAAGATATCAAAAGGCTGGAAGAAAAGGGAGTCGGGAGACTTTTTGGGCCCGGCACCAATACCCAGGACATCATCAAATATATTAAATCCTGGTATAAAGAAAACCGTTAGAAAAGATCAGCAATAAAAAACAGCGAGATTTTTCGAGTCCAAACTTCAAATCAGGTGAAGAGCTGAACTGATTGTGTCGTCGTAACAGCTCAAAAACCTTATTTTTATACCCTGAGGATTTTGGGGCCAACTGAGGCACCTTCTTTTTTTAGGCTGAATTTGATTTTCTCTAGTCCTTTTTAGCAAATATTTTATTCCATGCAGCAAATGATCGAACCAAACGGCTATTCAATTTCGTGCTTGCAGTTCCGTTTTTGAATCGATCAGATCTTGATTAAAAGCAGTCAGAATAGAGCAACATTCGCCCGAAATCAGCATGATTGCATTTATTTCATTATTGATTATCCTCTCTCTCTCGATAACCGTTACCCGGATTGCAACGGTGGCACTGGTGCATACCGGTCTCTCGAAGGAGATGGCGCGTTTTCAGGCCCGTTCCGCTTTCACGGGCTGTGGTTTCACAACCACTGAAGCCGAACAGGTCGTCAATCATCCGGTAAGACGAAAAATAATTCTCATACTGATGCTGCTGGGCAATATCGGAATTGTTTCCGCCATGTCATCCCTGGTTTTAACCTTCGTGGCCCGGGAGGATATAACATCCCTGAATCTGCGGCTGCTCCTCGTCATCGGCGGTGTGATCCTCATTTCTCTCGCCGCCAGAAACAAGTGGCTGGATCAGCATATTTCCGCACTTATCGACCGCATCCTCAAACGCTACACAAACCTGGAAGTACGGGATTATTCAAGTCTGCTGCATCTCGCCAGAGGATACCGCGTATCGGAGCTTCAGGTGGAAGCAGATGACTGGCTGGCCAATAAAAAACTAATGGAATTGCAGCTCCGGGATGAAGGAGTTCTGGTGCTGGGGGTGCAAAGGAAAAAGTCAGAATATATCGGCGCACCTACCGGCTCCACCCTGATTCAGCCGGACGACACGCTGATTCTCTACGGCCCCGTTGAAGGGATCGAAGCACTCGATCAGCGCAAAAAAGGCGCCAGAGGGGACAAGGAACATAAGAGGGCAATGAAAGAACAGAAGAGGATCCGGAAAGAAGAAGAGAAGAAACAGGAAATATTAAACGCTGCCCAAAATGAGCAAACCGCAGAGGCAGAGTCTGATTCTTCAAAATCAAAGAAATGAAAATCAGGGCCAGGTCAGGCTGTGAGAATATTTCGCATGTTATGATAAGTGATGAGCATACTTGTGATGTTTCTGAAAGTGGATGATTTTACATGGGTGCATGCACGATCCGGCAAAAATAAAATTTATGCAGTTTCCTTAACCTCTTATTTTTGTTCTGTTTTTGTCCTGAATTAAAGGTTTCAAAACTGGGACGCTTGACAATCGACAACCGAATCGCCGACCATGATTATGCTGCAATCAGGGCGATAGTTTTAGACTTCGTATTCCAGCCGTATTCAACTTGTTCGTTTCATAAAAAGGAAAGGAGGATTCAGGCCCATGAAAATTGAGGAGCCCTCTTTTTACCGCACCCGTATTAAAGACTGGCCCGAAGATGAGCGTCCCCGGGAAAAACTTGCCGCCCTGGGCCCGGAATATTTATCCAATTCCGAGCTTCTGGCCATACTCTTCAGAACCGGAAGCCATAACAATACGGCGGTGGATCTGGCGAAAGCCATCCTGAACCAGTTGGGCGATCTGCATACCCTTGCCCAAACCGATTTTCGGCATTTTTCCAAATTGAAAGGAATCGGACCCGCCAAAGCGCTTACGCTGGCCGCCACTTTCGAAATCGCCCGCCGGATCGCCGCCCTGCCCAACCGGCAGAAGCTGAAGATCACTTCTCCCGATGTGGTATATCAGAAGTTCGGTCCCCATCTGAGCGTGCTGAGGAAGGAGATATTTATGGTTCTGCTCCTCAACAGCGCTAACATCCTGATGCGGGAATATAAGATATCGGAGGGCACCCTGAACGCTTCATTGGTACATCCCCGGGAAGTCTTTCAACCAGCCATTACCGAAACCGCGGCTTCCATCATCCTGATGCACAACCACCCCTCGGGAGAGACACAGCCTTCTGCAGAGGATAAAAATATAACCCACCGCCTGGTGGAAGCAGGAAAACTGATGGACATTCCGGTGCTCGACCATATTATTGTCGGGCGGGAAGGATTCTACAGTTTTAAAGAAGAGGGGCTGATCCCGGATTGAAAAAGGTTTTAATGAACACCGGCGGATATGAAAATTTTTGCTAGCGCGAGCTCATCATCACACTCAGAAATCTGAGTGAATTGGTATTTTCAAAAACAATTTTGATGATCACCGATATCGGTACCGCCAGAAACATGCCGATGATTCCCCACAGCCAGCCCCAGAACATAAGCGAGAACAGGACCACCAGCGGGCTCAGATTCACGCTGCGGCCGACAATTCTGGGATCCAAAAAATTCCCGATAATGATCTGAATGCTAACCAGAATGATAGCCAGCCAGATGACCGTGGTCAAACTGGGAAATTGAATCAGGGCAATGGAAAGGGGAAGAATGGTGGCGATGATCGAACCGATGTTGGGGATGAAATTAAGCATAAATGCCAGTATCCCCCAGATGAGGGCAAACTCGACACCGAAAATGGACAAAACAATGCCGTAAAGAAGTCCGGTGGCCAGGCTGATTAAAGATTTGGCTATTAGATAGCGTTGAATCTGCTTGTTTATATTTTTCAGCATGTTGGCAATCCGGGTGGCGGTGTCTGTTTTAAACGCAAGCTGCACTTTGATGATCAATTGATTGCGGCCGATAAGGATGAATAATAAAAAGAGCAGCACCAGAAATGTATTGGACATGAAATTCAGCATAGAGCTGAGTGTTGTGAGCACCAGCTTATTCAGCGACAAATCCTGTATGGATTGCAGCCACTGCAGGCGCCCTTTCGCGCCCATTTCGGTGTTGAACAAATCACGGGGAATATTCAGGAACGCCAAAATCCGGTCCAGCAATCCATAGAGACGCTGTTCGTATTGGGGAAAATCCGCAGCGAAGGATTTTATGCTGGTATAGATTAAAACGCCGAAGAGATTTAACAATAAAAAGGTAATGATAAGCGCCAGTATAATTGCCAGCACCGAGGGGACATGCCGGTCTTCGAAAAACTGGATCATCGGATTGAGTATATAACCGATAAAAACCGCCAGAGCAAAAGGCAGCACAATGGAACGGATCTGATACAGCACGATTCCCACAGCGATTACCGAAAGAATTCCCAACAGGATTATTATTAACCGGTTCTCACGGAGCATGATTTCACGAGCCTGTTTAACCATCGCAGTTTTCCGATAAATATGATTCTTTTCCGCTATATTTCATTAAAAGAACAAATCACAGCACAGAATTTTTCTGCTCCCGATCCAATCCGGTGCATTTCCATTGCACTGAATCAATGAGCCTTTACCTTAAAATACAACCTGCATAAGCGATATGCAGTAATTTTCTCTCCCTGTCGCAGCGGAACGCATTCCCAAAAAATTACGAGAGCAAAATTTTTCAATTTAAAAAAATTTAATGCGCATCCAGCCAGTTCTTGCCGACACCGATATCCACCTTCACCGGAACGTCCAGCGGAATGGCCTTTTCCATTTCATAGCGGACCATTTCCCGAAGGGTTTCCAGTTCGCCTGCTTTCACTTCGAAAACCAGCTCATCATGCACCTGCAGAATCATCTTGGTGCACAGGTTTTCCTTCTCCAGCCGTCGCTGAATGTTAATCATCGCCAATTTGATCAAATCCGCCGCACTCCCCTGAATTATCGAGTTGATCGCCATGCGTTCGGCATTCTGCCGGATATTCATATTCTTGCTGTCAATCTCAGGGATATACCGCCGGCGGTTGAGAATAGTTGCCACATATTTGTGTTTATTGGCAAAGGTAATGGTATGAATCATATATTCATTTACCCTGGGGAACCGCACAAAATAATTATCGATAATCTCCCGGGCTTCCTCCGGGGTAATTCCCAGGCGGGATGCCAGTCCGTACTGGGATATCCCGTAAATAATCCCGAAATTGACTTCCTTGGCCTTCCGCCGGTGTTCCGGATTCACCATTTCTATGGGAATATTAAAAATTGCCGCCGCGGTGCTGGCATGAATATCTTCACCCCGCAAAAAAGCTTCTTTCAGCGCCTTGTCCCCGGAAATATGCGCCATAATGCGCAGTTCAATCTGGGAATAGTCGGCGCTGAGGATTTGGTCATCCGGGTGCCCCGCGATAAACGCCCGCCGGATTTTGCGGCCGATTTCCGTGCGGATCGGAATATTCTGCAGATTGGGGTCGCTGCTGGAGAGACGTCCGGTGGCGGCAACGGTCTGATTAAAAGAGGCATGCAGCCGGCCTGTCCGTTTGCTGATCAGCGAGGGAAGCGCATCCACGTACGTGGATTTCAATTTGGTAAATTTCCGGTAATCCAGAATTTTTTCAACCAGGGGATGCCGGGAATATTTCTCAAGAATCGATTCGGAGGTTGAATATTGACCGGTGGCAGTCCGGGAGGGCCGGCGGCCGCCAAACTCCTTATGAATCTCCAGATCCTCGAACAATATTTTCCCCAGTTGCTGGGGTGAATTTATGTTGAAGGTGCTTCCAGCCAGCTCGTAGATTTTGTTCTCCAGTCCGGCGAGTTCTTTGCCGAGTTCCACCGACATCTGTCCGAGAAAATCCACATCCAGTTTTACGCCGTTTTTTTCCATTTCCATCAGCACGCCCACCAGGGGCATTTCCACCTTCTGAAAAAGCTCCAGCGTGTCGGTTTCCTGCAGACGCTTCTCCAGCAGTTCCTTCAGGCGAAAGGTAATATCCGCATCTTCACAGGCATAGGGATAAACTTCCGACACCGGAATGTCCGTCATATTTTTTTGATTCTTGCCCTTCTTCCCGATCAGATCCTCAATGGGGATCATTTTATATTTCAGGTAGGTATGGGCCATGTAATCGAGGTTATGCTGCCGCGTGCCGGGATTGATCAGGTAATGGGCCACCATGGTGTCAAAATAAATCCCTTTTAGATTGATTCCGTGCTGCCACAGCATGAGCCCGTCAAATTTGATATTCTGAGTTTGATTTTGATGCCTTAGCCTTTCGAATCCCTG
>JARRQT010000150.1:0-16931 GCA_037381445.1 Calditrichia bacterium | reverse complement strand
CAGCATTTTTGCCAGGTAGCGGGCGCCTCCCCGGATATTTTCCTTCGGGTCCATGGGATTTTTGACGCCCATATCCACCGCGGTGGTGTCCATCAACTGCATGAGCCCGCGGGCCTTCTTGCCGGAAACAGCCGCGGGATTGCCCCCGGATTCCGCCATAATGACGGCCCGGATCAGGTCGGCGTCCACCCCGGTTTCTCTGGCCGCCCGGTGAATGTGGGAAGCGAACGGCTTCAACTGACGGGCGATGTCCGGTTTCTGATAGGTCTGCGCGTTTCCGGATTTCGGCGTAATTCGTCGAAGCGGAAGCCCCCTGAGCTGCTGCGCCGGGGATGCTTCCGCTCCATTTTTTGCAGAAAGCTGCTGTAACATGAGCTCTGCAATTCCAAGGTTGCTGTTCTCCGCGATGTTCCGGGAAATTTCCTGATCAAAAAGCCCTTCCATGATCTCGCCGCCCAGTCCGCCCCCCAGCCAGTCGGATTTCATCACCGTTTTGCGCATCTCCTTCAGCATGTAGTTCACAAACAGCGCTTCGAAATTGTCCGCGGCTTCCCTTAATTTTTGGGGATCTTTGGACTGCTGCTTCAGCTCTTCCAGCTTCCTTTGAAGCAGGGCATCCTGGGGGGCGATTCCGGTTTTTATTTCATCCATGACAATTGATCGATCTTCTTTGAAAATCCTTTTATGCTATAAATTCGCAATCTTACTGCCTACATAATCTTCAGTTCGGCCTGCAGGCTGCCCGCTTCCTTCAGCGCCTGCAGAACGGCGATGATATCGCGCGGGGTCAGTCCCAGGGTGTTCAGGGCCTGCGCCACTTCCTGCACGCTGGCAGTGGCCGAAATGGCGGTCATTTTACCTTCATCCGTGTAAACGGTGGCCTGGGTATTGGGGACCACCACGGTTTGTCCCTGGCTGAAAGGGGCCGGCTGCGAGACGATGGGCTGGCTCTGGATTTCCACGCTCAGATTTCCGTGGGCCACTGCCGCCGGCAGCAGCTTGACATTCCCGCCCACTACCACGGTGCCGGTGCGCTCATTGATCACCACCCGGGCCGGCACATCGGGATCGATCTCAATCTGCTCCAGTTCGGAGATGAATTTGCTCTGCTGGCCGGTCTGCCGGTAGGCATCGGGGATCTGCACGCCGATAGTCCGGGGGTTTTTGTCAAAGGCCAGATCCTGATTGAATTTTTGGTTGATGGCGTCCACCATGCGCTGCCCGGTGGTAAAATCGCCGTTCCGGAGGGAGAGGAAGAGGGTGTCCCCGTAACTGTATTCTTCGCCCAGCGTTTTCTGGAGAACGGCACCTTCCGGGATACTGCCGACCAGGGTATGGTTCTGCCGGACCCCGCCGCCCCCGGTGGTCTGCACGGAAAATCCGCCCACCGAAACGGCGCCCTGCGCCATGGCATAGAGTTCTCCGCTTTCATCCATGAGCGGCGTCATGAGCAGCAGCCCGCCTTCCAGGCTTTTGGCGTCGCCCAGCGAGGAGACATTGACCGCCAGCCGGTCGCCCGCCACCAGGAAGCTGGGGGCCTCGGTGGTTACCATTACGGCGGCCACATTGCGGACCCGCATCTGGCTTTCCGGCACATTCAGGCCGAAGCGCTGCAGCATATTTACCACGGATTGGGTAGTGAAATTGGTCCGCCGGGTATCGCCGGTGCCGTTCAGGCCGACCACCAGTCCGTAGCCCACCAGCGGCTTTTGCTCCACGCCCTGCACACGGGCCAGTTCCTTGATCCGGATTCCCCCGAAACCCAGGTACGGGAGCATCCAGAGGAACAACAGTATTATGATGCTGAATTTATGTTTCATTTTGCTCTCCTGCGCGTCAGTGCACTGCACTGTTCCGGCATCCTGCCGTTTTTGATTTGCGTATCCGACTTAACTGAATTTTTTTAATCAAATTATCTGTTCGATCATTTATCCGCTCTAGAAGACCCACTGCAGCAGCCTGGTCAGGAAACCGGCCTTCTGGGCGCGGGACACTTCGCCTTTTCCCTTGTAGACGATGTGGGCGTCATAAATATTGTAGGAATACACGGTGTTGTCCGCCATGATGTCCTGACTGCGCACCGCCCCGGACAGCACATAGGTTTCCTGCTCGCTGTTGATTTCGATGACCCGCCGTCCTTCGATGACGTAATCGCCGACCTCATTCTTTCCCACGATGCGGGCCGCGATCTTGGCCTTCAGGGCGCCCTGCTTCGAGGTGCGGGCGTCTCCCCGGAAATCATTCTGCAGGTTTCCGCTCAGATTCACATCCGGCAGAAAATCGAACAGGCCGCTGCCGGCAGAGATGCCGATATTATGATCGCTCTGCTTCTGGCTTTCGGTTCGGGCGTCATTGCTGGCCTGTGAATACTCCATTACCAGCACGGTTAATCCCTGGCCCACCTCCCGGCTTCTCAGGTCGGTAAACAGGCTGGCGCTGCTGGCCATCTTCTGGGCAAAGGCGCTCCCGGTGAGCGTAAGACCCAGGACAATGATAATCATAAGTTTCCGAAACATGGTATACTCCTTCATTAACAACATTGTTAAACAGCCTTTCAGGGGATCGCTGTAAGTCCCGCCCCGATAATCTTAACCTGCAGGCGTTTGCGGCTGTCGGGCACCCTGACCCAGATCAGGTCGCCCTGGCTGCCGTTCTGCATGGCTTCCGCCTGCAGCGTGATGTGAAGATTGGCTTTCCGATAACTGATATTCAGGTTTTCTCCCTTGTGAACCAGGTAGGGCTGCCTGACGTCTTTTTCCAGTATTACCCGCTTACCCGGCAACCGCTTTTTGCAGATAAGCCCCTGAATGCCTGCGGACGGCTGGAGCGGTTCACCCGGCAGGGTGGTGATGTCCTTTTCCTCAATGTCCATTTTCCCGGGATCCAGTCTTTCGTCCCGGCTGATGGGCCGGTTTGTAATCAGCACTTTTTGAAAAACATGTATTTTTACCGGCACATAGATGCTGCGCAGGATTTGCCGGCGGGAATAGAAAGAGATTTTCACAACCTGGTTCCCTCGGGGCAGGACCTCCCCGCGATGGCTCACCGAGATCAAGTCGGGAGAATTCAGCAGGGTGACATCCGGGACGCTCTGGATCCACTCAATTTCAAACCGCGCCCCGCTTTGTGAATAACAATTGTCCACATAGCTTTGTATTTTCCCGCAAATCTGCTGCGAGGAGAAAACGGTTTGCCCTTCACCGTAAACCGCAGCGGCGGCAAAGAGCAGGCAGAAAATGAGCGTGATTTTAAAGAGTCTGTTCATGATACGGCTATTTTAGCTGTGTGACTGTGCGATAAATATCTTCAGTGGTCTTGATGGTTTTCGAGTTCAGTTCGTAAGCCCGCTGCGCCTCAATCATGTCCACCATTTCCTGAACAACGTCCACGTTGGAACCTTCCAGATAGCCCTGGTGCAGCAGACCCAGACCCTCGGTGCCGGGTGTATTGATGAACGGGGCCCCGGAGGCGACCGTTTCTTTGAACAGGTTCTGGCCCACCGCTTCCAGGCCGCCGGGATTAATGAAGCGCGCCAGCTCGATCTGGCCCAGCGGCATGGGCTGGGTCTCGCCGAGCAGGGTGACTTCTACCTGGCCGTCCGGGCGAATGACAACCTGCTGGGTATCCTCGGGAATGGTAAGTTCCGGCTCAATGATGTATCCGTCGGAGGTGACCAGCGTGCCGTCCGCTGTCATTTTCAGGGAACCGTCGCGGGTGTAGGTATTGGTGCCGTCCGGCATGCGCACCTGCAGGAACCCGTCGCCTTCAATGGCGATGTCCAGCGGATTTTCGGTGGCAGTGATTGATCCGATTTTAAAGTTGCGCTGGCTGGCCACCACCCGGGTGCCGTTTCCAACCTGCAGCGCGGCGGGACGGCGCTGATCTCCGCCGCTGGATTCTCCCGCGGCACGGATGGTTTCGTACAGCAAATCCTGAAATTCCAGGCTGCTCTTTTTGTAGCCGGTAGTGTTTACATTGGCAAGATTATTGGCAATCACATCGATGGTAAGTTTCTGCGCCTGCATCCCCGATGCGGCGACCTGCAATGCTTTATCCATGGTGCCCTCCTTGGTTTTTCAAATTTTTAGACACGTCCTGCATCATTTACTAATTTTTCAAGCGTCTGGTCCTGGGTGGAAATGGCTTTCTGGGCCATTTCGAACTGACGGTTGAGTTCAATCATGGTGATGATTTCTTCCACGCCGGACACGTTGCTGCCTTCCAGATATCCCTGCCGGAGCCGCAGATTTTCCGGTGCCACATCGATCGCCAGGGATTCCCCGGAGTCGGAAAAATATGTTCCGCCGATTTTTGTCAACTGACCCGGATCGTCGAAACGTACCACGCGCAAATGATCCACTTCCCGGTCGTTCACCTGAATTGTCCCGTTTTCGGAAATGCTGAAATCATTCCCGGCGAACTGGATCTGGCCGTTGGCCCCCAGGACCGGGTAGCCGTCCTGCGTGGTCAGGCGTCCCTGGGTGTCCAGACTGAAATTGCCGTTGCGGGTATAGAGATCGCCCTCGGGAGTCCGGATGACGAAGAACCCGTCGTCCACAATCGCCATGTCCAGCGGATTTCCGGTTTCCCGGTAAGTACCGCTGGTAAAATCGGTGACGATTTCATCCTTGCGCAGGGATTCATTGTTTTCCGCCGAATCAGCGGCGTTCATCGAGTCGATCAGGTGCCGGTAAAAAACCTGGTCTTTTTTGAATCCGATGGTGTTGGTATTGGCGAGATTGTTGGCGACGATTTCCAGTTGCCGCTGCCTGGGAAGCAGTCCCGCTTTCGATGTATACAGTCCTTTGATCATTATAAAATCCTTTTTGTTTAAGCAGCATCCTCTTTGTCCAACTCGAGGTAGCTTTTCATGAGCAGATTGCCCAGATAGGGGCTGATAATTTCCATCATAAAACGGTCTGCATCCGTATAACGGCTCTTTTCAAAATCTCCCATCACCACGGCCCCGACAGTTTGCGCATTTATTATTATCGGCACAGCCAGGAAAGAGTTAACGAAAAATCGTTCCGTGCCGTCTTCCCGGCTCAGATCTTTGATTAAAAGCGGCCTTTTATGGTGAATGCACCACTGGGTGGCCCCTTTGCCCAGCCGGAAATTCACTGCATCCACCAGGTTGAATGGATCGCCGTACATATGCATGGGCACCAGCTTGCGTTCCAGATAATCGTACTGAAAAACGGTAAACAGGTTGAAATCGAAGGCGCGCTGGATGAGCACCCTGGCTCTCTTCAGCTCTTTCTCCAGGCCCGCGCTTTTCTCTTTAACGAGCTGGCTGAGGTCATAGAGCGAGGCGATAACGTTTTTAATGCGAATATCCTTTTTCATTATTTTTCCCCGTCGGCAATCTCATGAAGTCTGGATATCTGGTTAACAAACATTTCGGCTTCTTCCAGGTGCATATCGAATACCCGGGTCATTTCCATCAGCGGGAATTTCTGCAGTTTGGGATAGACATTCAGCATTTTGATCCAGATGGGGTTTTCTTCCAGCGGCGCCATGACCGGGAGGGGTTCTATTCCCACGCCCCAGATATTTGTGATCCTGTCCGCCGCGTGAATGATGGCCAACAGCGGTTCATTTTCCACGTCATTCTCCGTGATCCGGTGATGATAGCGCATGATGGTGCTCAGTTCATCCGGCAGGTGCCATTTCTGGGCCAGCCAGTAACCCGCTTCATCATGGGAGAATCCCATGGATTCTTTCTCAGCCTGATACAATCCGATCTTGTTTTCCAGGGCATATTCAAAGACCTCCTGATAATCTTCCTGGAAATAGAGCTGTAAAACCAGGCGCCCGAAGTCATGCAGGAGACCGCCCACAAAGGAAATATGTTTGAAATCGAAACCCAGGTACTTGGCCAGGACAGCCGCCACCTTGCTGGTTGAGGCGGAATGCTTCCAGAACTGTATAAAATTGAAATATTCATTTTCCTTAATATGATAAAATGTGCTGAACACGCTCATGGCGAAAACCAGGTTTTTCAATTCCTCCAGACCCAGCAATACAACCGCCTGACGGACGCTTTTAACTTCATTCCGGATATTATAAAAACCGCTGTTGACGATCCGCAGTATTTTTGCGACGAGGGGAGGATCGTCTTCAATCAGATCGCCAATGGCACGCATTGAAGAATTATCATCGGAGATGAGGGCAATGAGTTTGAAAGCGATATGCGGCAGGGTCGGTACTTCATTAATTCCCTCGAGCTCTTTTAAATAGTAATCGGTCCTGTTCATGATTCCTCTCAGCGCTTGATCTTTATGAGTGATTCAATCTTTTGAATGAGTTCGTTATTTGCCAGTTGATAGACTTCCCGCCGGAGAATTTGCCTTTCCCTGGCATCCAGCGCCAGCGAGGGGTCAGATTCATCGTACATCATTACCTGCGTTGTTCCCCGGACTGATTTCCGGGCCAGAATTTCACCGATATCCTCCCAGCCTTTCTTCGAGGAATTGTAGATGCGGTATTCCATCCGGACGGAAAGCTCGGTTCGGGGCCGGTAGATTACAAACGGGATCAGCGATCCCTTCTTCCGTTCAATGTTTTCGGAGATGTAGCGGCCGGTCACGATCCATTGAACGAGCGAGTCCTTTTCACTCCGCATCTGCGGCAGATCCCATAGAGCGGGCACGGAGTCCATCCGGTGAAGATAGAAACTTCCGCTGTTCTGCAGATCATCCAGCAACTGGCGGTCCAGTTCTTCAGGATTCCCGGTCATGCTGCCGGCGGAAAAAGGTATATAGCCCAGCGGCTGGGGGTTGCCGGTCAGCTTTTTAGTTGAGCCGCAACCCATCATCAAAATAATGACTATCAGAAAGATTGATTTATTTAAATACGGCTGCATATCGATCGTCCGTTTCAATTAAAAATGCGTAAATTTCAGCCAATGCACTGAATGCCTTCTCCGGAATGGGATCATTTATCTCCAGATTCATCAGCATCTCGCTCAACTGCGGGTCGCGTAAAACGGCTACCCCGCTCTCCTCCGCCTTCTGCAGAATCCTGCGGGCAATCGGTCCCTGGCCCTTCGCGGTTACCACCGGACTGCTGTCCAGGCTTTGCCGGTAGCGCAGGGCAACGGCCTGCGGAAGTTTTTTTGCGGTTTTCATCCTAATTATTTTACCTGCTTTTGCTTTGCCCGGGAACCGGAATCATCCCATTCCTCGATTTTCATTTATTCAAATCTAGACCAATATCTGGTCCAGCTTTTCCTTCAATGTCTGGGGCGTAAAGGGTTTGATCACATAGGAATTCACCTTGGCCTTCAATGCTTCCAGAATATCCTGTTTCATGCCCCGGGTGGTCACCATCAAGATGGGTGTTTCACCGTATTTCTCGTCGGAGCGGACCGCTTTGACAAACTCCAGACCGCTCATGTTTGGCATATTCCAGTCGGTGATAATGACATCGGGATTCTCGGAGTACAGCTTCGCGTATGCTTCCTTTCCGTCGCCTGCTTCAACAAAACTGTCAAAACCGAGGCTCTTCAGCGTGTTCACAAGAATTCTGCGCATCGTAATTGAATCGTCAACCACAAGATATTTCATGTCTTTTTTCATCCATAACCTCCAAAATGCCTTATGTATTCATCAACTTTTTATATCCGATCGCCCTCAGGAAAAAGACCATCTCAAATCCGGGAGAATCTTTTAGAATAGCCTCGGCAGGACCCACGAAAAGATAACCCTCCGGCTGTAATAACTCATGCAGGGTATTGATGGCCTGGGATTTCAAATCCCTGTTGAGATATGAAAGCACATTGCTGCACAGCACGATATCGAATTTGCCTAGCCCCCTCATCTCAAAAAAATCCAGCAGGTCTAATGGTTTAAAATCAACCAGGTGCCTGATTTTGTCGATCACCTGATAGCCGTTTTCCGCCTTATGAAAATATTTTTTTATGAAGGAATTATTGATGTTTTCGAGCGACAGGAGGTTGAAAACACCTTCCCGCGCTTCACCCAGCGATTGCTCATCGATTTCGGTTCCCACCAGTTCAAAGCGGAAACGGTTAAACATATATGGGAAATGTTCATAAAGGATCATGCCGGTGCTGAACAAGTCTTCCCCGGAAGCGCAACCCACAGAAAGGATTCTTATCCGATTATCTCCACCGAGTTTCTTGTTCTCGATGATTTCGGGAAGAACAACATTCTGCAGGGCGTTGAACTGGTCGAAATTCCTGAAGAACAAATTTTCGCTCTGCTCCACCGCTTTCAGTATCCTGTCAATTTCCGCATCGGCAGAGGCATTCTTTTTCAAATAGTCCAGATAATAGAAGTAATCGTTAAAATTCAGAGATTTAAGCCTGGCGGCCATGCGGTCTTCGAGCGTGCTTTTTTCCTGTTCTCTCAGGTAATAGCCGCGGTGTCGATAGACAAACTCGCGAAGCTCGGAAAAATTCCGCTCACCGATGATGATGCCCGGTTCCTGCATTGGATTAGGATTCCTGCTTTCCGGAAACAGACCAGAATTTTTTTGGTTACTATCTATCATCCTTAGTCCCTGATCAACTCAATAAATAGCTGTGCCTTGTCAATATCCGCGCCCAGTTCGAAAGCGAATTTTTCCATATCTATCTGCTTCAGCTGCGGATAAAAATCTTTCAGAATCTGCCAGCCGGGATCGGTGGAAAGCTGAAATTTCCTGATGTCGCCGTCGAATCCGATGCCCCACATTTCTCAGATTCTGGAAACTGGCTGCTTTTTGCATCTGGTGATGATAGGTAACGGCTGTAAAGATTGAGTCGGGGAAGTTCCAGTGCTGCAGCAGCCATCCGCCGATATCGGCATGGTTGCAGCCGAGGACCTCTCCTTCCACTTTCAGGATGGTTTTGTTGGTCTCTTTTGCGTAACTCAGAATATGTTTGAACTGATCCGGAAAGAACTGGTCCAGAACCATTTTACCAATGTCATGGATAAGTGCAGCCACAAAATCTTCCCCATGAAAATTGAGCCCCAGTTTATTGGAAAAGGTGCGCGCAATCTGGCCGGTACCCGCTGAATGGAGCCAGAACTTTTCGCGATCGAAATAGGGATTGGCCTTCAGTTTTGCGAAGGTGCTGTAGAGGCTCACAGCAATCACGATGTTTGTTACCTGTTTTAATCCCAGCAAAACAAGCGCCCGCTGTACATTGTCGACTCTACCTGGGAAACCCCATAGTGGTGAATTGGAAACCTTGATGATTTTGGTTGTCACGCTGGGATCCTTTTCAATGACTCTCGCGATCCCCTTCATACTGGAGGTGGCGCTCCTGAGCATGTCCAGGATTTCTGCGGCAATATTGGGAAGCGTGGCCAGGTTTTCAATCCTGCTTACTTTACGGTGTATCTCAGAGGGCAGACTCATTCCCGATTTCCTTCTCTCTTGTTCCCTCTGTATATGTGCGCGTTTTTTTGCATCGTTCACCCTATAAATCCGGTTCCAGATTAGCGTCGGAGAACTGTTCGACCGAATCGGCGGTTGCATATTGGGTTTCAAATCCGTCACCCCAAAAATTTGTGAACATTCTTTCTGTTTCAGACTTGACGTTTTCAGGAAGCGTCTGCCAGTAATGGTTCAGTGAATCCGCAATCTGAAATTCATCAATCGTTTTTGAAATTGATGACAATAGGAGATTGACCTGCTCCGGATGTTCCCGCAGGTTTTTTACAATCAGCGGCAGATATTCTGTTTTCATGTTTTTGATGATGTAAAGGCCCAGCGATTTAACTTTGTCTTCTTCTCCATCCGCCAGCCATTTCGTGAAAAAGCGGTCGGCAAGTCCGGGGGGAAGCGCCATCACCAGATTGAAAAAGAAGGATAATGATTTGGCCTTGGTAGATTTGAGATTGATCAAAATGTAATCCAGCGTTTTTTCAGGGAACTGTAAAAGGCCCTGCAGTGCCACCGCCTTTAACTCCGGCTGTTTGTGATCGATATATTTGAAATAAAGGGGCCACAGCTCTTCGTCCCTGTATTTCAATAAATATTTTAATGTCTCGGCGACTTCGACGGTGGAATTCCCGCTCAACCGGGCCAGCAGCATCTGCTTCGCTTCCGGCAGATTGCTGTTTACCGCCAGCCGCATCAGCAGGCGTTTTTCTTCGGGATTGTCGCTTGCCTCCTGCACCTCCAGCAATTGTTTGTCGGAAATCGGCGTTTTGCGCTGCAGCAGAAGATTCAATATTTTCAGGTGAAGGTTTGATTCAATATGTGAGAGCCGGGCCAGGTATATGCTGAAAAATCTGGAGAGATATTCAGCCAGGAATGTCTGGATGACTTTGTCCGCCGGATTTTTTTCATAAAACTCAAGTATTTCATCCAGAGCCTCAACGGATGGGATTCGGCAGAGGCAGATTAAATAGGAAGACAGGGGCATCGATTCAAAATGCTGCTGCCAGATTAGTTTGATATCATTAAACAGATGAACGGGCAGGGTAATGTAAGCATTCTTATCAAGTATGGCCGCCAGCGCCTTGACGAGCTCTTCCCTGGACCCGAGGTTTTCGTTTTTCAGCCATTGCAGGATCAGGTTCAGCGAACTCACATTCCCGTTTTCCTGCACGGAATTAATGAAACTGGCGGCGAGAATCGGATCGTCATCAAGAATTTCACTCCGCACAATATTTTTTTCCCAGTAGAGGAATATCTGGGTGAGCGCATTCAGAATTGTTGATTTGTGTTTCTCATTGATATCATAATATTCGAGGAGCCTGGGCACTGCGCGGATTTCTTTCTGTTTTCCGAGCCCTTCGATGACAGCCAATAAAACTTCCTCGTCGGATTCATCCAGCAGATCGAGCAGAATGCCTGCTGCGCTGGAGTGATTGATGTCCCCCAGTAGTTCAATGGCGATTTTGCGTATTTCGGGATTGCCGGACTTGGTGAGCCGCCGCAGGGGAAGGATGGCCTCCTGCTCCATGCTTTTCAGGATTTCCATGGCCAGACTCTGGACGGAGAGCTGCGGGGAATGTAGAGTATCCACTACAATTTCAGCGACGCGCCGGGATTTGTTTGCCGAAAAAATCCTTAACAGCGCTTCCCGGATGGCGGGATGCCCATCGGAGAAATGACTGGACAGTATTTTGAAAATATGGGAATCATCAGTCTGTCCCAGTTTCAGGATAGCCTGCCGCCGAACCTCTGTTTCCGGATGGTTTAATTGTTTAAGGTAATGAATCCGACTCTCTTCGTTCATTAAAAATCCCTTTTCTAACAGAAAGCATTTTTGCAATCAATGTGCCATTAAAAATCATCGAATTTGAGATATTTCGAATCAGGCCATGTTTAGTATTATTAGCCGGTTAGAGAAATTTGGATGATTCACGTGAATTTCAAATGAAGCTATTTTCGTCACCTGAATTACCCGTTTTCAACACTTTGATATTCTATCAACAGTCTGAATTTCCTGGCGGTTTCTGAAGATCAGGGGGCGGTTTAACTCGGATTCCGGTGATGCAAACAATAAGTCAGCGGAAAGGATTTCTATTGCTTCTGCTGTTGCTGCGGCGTATTTCATTTTTATAAGAGTTGAATTATCCGCACATTTATATTATTTTCAACACTTGAAAGAATAACTTAACGCAGGCATATGGATCGCCGGAATTTTCTAAAGAATTTGCCACTCCTGGGCTTTTTATTAATAAAAACGCAAAATGCCGTGAGCAGTGTGCTCTCGCCTCTCATTTTTGCAGGGAACGATGATTCTGGCGGCTCCTTCCTCACTATTCGGCTGGATAATAAAACGGCGGTTAAATTGCCTGTTTTCATGAAAAATAACCTGGCCTACATCTCCGCATTTAAATTTGCCGGCAGCCTGCAGTATCATACCTACTTCAATGATTCCAAGAGGAAGGTAGTGCTTTATTTTCCCGGGAACCAGGTGGTGGTGACCGCTAATAATTCTTTTGTGATTGTGGATGACGAGGCATACCAGATGCCGGCACCCGCTCTCTGGAAAAATGGTGAGATTTTTGTTCCGGTTAAATACTTTGCGCCACTGCTGAGCAGGCGAACCACCTTGCACTTAAATTATAAAGAAGATCAGCAGTTACTGGAAGTCACGCATCAGGATATAAACATCACCGGCGTGCAGATATCCGCAAAGGAAAACGGCACCTTGATTCGCGTCCAGACCACCCGGGAATTCAATCCGGGAGAGATAACCGCCGATATGCGCTACGGCTGGCTGCATGTCGATTTCTACGGCGGAAAGACAGACCCCGCCATCATCGGCCAGACCAAAACCGATGGTTTGGTGCGGAAAGTGAAAACGTTCCAGTTCTCCGAACTTCTCAGTCTGGCCTTTCTTCTGAGGTCGGAGCCGCTGTCCAAGGAGATAATTACCAAGCCGGAAAACAACGAGGTCCTGATTGTTTTGCGGACCAACGATGACCTTTCTGACGAAGAACTCTCCGAGCTGCGCGAAGAGGAGCCCGCGGCGGATGAACCATCCGACGAAATAAAAAGGCAGTTGGAAGAAGAGCGGAAGAAGTGGCTGATAGATGTGGTTGTCATCGATCCGGGGCATGGGGGGAAGGATCCGGGGGCCATTGGCTCGGGAAAATTGTATGAAAAAGATGTGGTTCTCCCGATTGCCCAAAAATTGGGGAAAATCATCCCTGCGCCGACGCACCCAGTTTGCCCATGAAAATAAAGTGTAAGTGTTTATCTGTATTCACGATAACAGTAACCGCAAACATAACGACTGCGGATTCGAAACATTCATTCTGGGTCCTGAAAAGGGGGATATGGCACGGGACGTGGTGCTGAGCGAGAACTCTGTGATCAATTTTGAAGATGCCAGCACCCGCAAAGAGTACCAGGGCATTAATCAGATTCTGGCGACAATGGCCCAGAATGCGTTTTCCCGCCAGAGTGAATATCTGGCTTCAATGGTGCAGCAGCAGATTGACAAACAGATGCATAGTCTTCGCCTGCCCAGCCGGGGTGTGAAGCAGGGGCCTTTCTGGGTGATGGTCGGCGCTACCATGCCGAATATTTTGGTGGAAACGGGATTCGTGTCAAATCCCTACGACGCGAAAATTCTGAAGACCTCCGCATACCAGCACAAAATTGCCCAGGGAATTTTTGAGGGGTTGCAGAAATTTAAGCGTGATTATGAAAATGCAATTTAATGCAGAATATCGGGCGGAAGAAAAGCTGGGGATTTTGGGAGACTGTTTCTCTTCTCTTGAAATCCGCAAGAAGCAGATAAAGCCCGGTTTTCAGGTACTTTTTTATATTGGAACAGTATGACAATAAAGAATAAAATTGATTTTGACAATCGCCCTATTGGGGTGTTTGATTCCGGCGTGGGCGGTCTGACGGTTGTCAAACAGCTCATGAAGAAACTGCCCGCTGAAAATATTGTCTATTTCGGCGACACCGCCCGGATACCCTACGGCACAAAATCCGAGGAAATTGTGCGCCGTTTCGCGCTGGAGGATTCTTTCTTCCTGCTGGATAAAAATGTGAAAATGATTGTGGTGGCCTGCAATACCGCATCGGCGGTGGCCGTGAAAATGCTGCAGCAACTGCTGGAGGTGCCGGTGACCGGGGTGATAGAGCCAGGCGCCCGGGCGGCCATAAAATATTCCGGAGAGAAAAAGATCGGAGTCATCGGTACCGCTGCGACAGTGCGGAGCGGGAGCTACCGGCGGGAGATAAAAGGAATGGCGCAATATGCGCAGGTCATTTCACAGGCCTGTGCGCTTTTCGTGCCGCTGGTGGAGGAAGGCTGGATTGAAGACGAAGCGACCTACCTCATTGCCCGGCGATACCTGCAGCCGCTGATGGAAAACAAGGTGGACACGGTGATCCTGGGATGCACCCATTACCCGCTGCTGGCAGCCATGATACAAAAAATTGTGGGAAGCGAAGTCCGCCTGGTGGACAGCGGCGTGGAAACCGCCGGGATGGTGGGGCAAATACTTCAGGAAAACGGCATGCTTGCCGATCCGGATCAGATAGCTGAACAAAGATTTTATCTGAGTGACATGCCCTATAAATTCCAGGAAATTGCCGAGAGGTTTCTGGAACGGAGCATCCCCCATGTTCATACGGTGAATTTTGAGGATTTTCTGGTGGAAAAAGGCGCCATGTTCTGGAAAAAGTATCAGGAAGAATTGCTGAAGATTTATTAAATTGTTTTCAGCCGGGAATGAACCGGATGTTTGGCTCCCCGGCAGCCAGATAAATTTTCCGTTTTGGGGAGCTCAACAAAATAAATTTTGATTATATTAGGATGAGAAAATAGCATTGAGGATATGAATGAAGACCCGAATTTTATATAGCGTCATTGCTGTTCTTTTGATCAGTCTCGGGGCGCGGGCTCAATCCGTGGGGACTACGGGATTTGAATTTTTGAGAAACCAGTACAGCCCGCGGGGCGCCGCCATGGGCGGGAACCTGGTGGCGGTACCCGGCGATATTCAGGCGGTGATGTACAATCCGGCGGCATTGTCCGGAAATACACTGCGCCAGTGGAGCGTCAGTTACGTGGACCATTTGCTGGATTTTCAGGCCGGCCACCTGGCGTACGGTCAGCCGGTGAAAAATTTTGGAAATGTCAGCGCCGGTCTGGTTTACTTTAATTACGGAAGCTTCAATGAAACCGACGCCAACGGCGACCGCACCGGCCGCACGTTCGGCGCTTCGGAATTCGCTTTTATGCTAGGCCTCAGCAACACCCTGGGCAGCGGCTTTGATTACGGGATCGGATTAAAATTTATATACTCCTCTCTGGATAATTACAATGCATCCGGCGTCGCCATCGACGGCGGCCTGCTCTATTCCATCAAAGCGCTGGACGACCTGAAACTCGGTGTTTCCCTGCTGAATTTGGGCACCACCATCGATAATTATACGGATTACCGTGAGAAACTTCCCACCCTGCTTCAGATCGGTCTGGCCAAGCGCCTGGCCCATCTTCCTCTCCTCCTGACAGGCAGCCTGAATGATCTCACCGCCAATGAAAGCAACGTTTGGGACCGCTTCAAAAAATTCTCCGTTGGCGGGGAATTTGACGTCAGTGAGATGATTCGCTTCAGGCTGGGATATCAAAACGATATTAACCGCAGCATCAAGCCGGTGGGCCGCACCGTGTTTGGCGGCTTCTCGCTGGGTCTGGGCATTGTCTGGCGGCAGTTCCGGATCGACTATGCCTACTCCAATTTCGGGGATCTGGGAAGCCAGAACCGGCTCGGCATCATGGGCAGCCTGTAAACGGCATCCTCTATCGAACGCGCGCCGGTTTGCATGGCTGCTATTTCTGCAGTTCGGGAAATTCCAGCAACTGGTCCAAAAGATGATCCGGACATTCAATCTGAATTTCTTCAAATAATACCCGCTCCTCAAAACGAATATGTTCGCTGAGCAGGACCGAAATTTCCTTCAATATTGCAGTCTGATTTTCGGCCTGCTGTGCCAGATTCAGCACCGCGCTCCGAATCCTTACATGCTGGCGGACTGTCTCCATTACGGCTTCGGTGATCCGGCCGATGCAGTTATAATAAAGGGGGAATAAGATATCTTCTTCCTTCCTGAAATGCTCTTTCAGATCCGATTCCCAAAAATCCCGAAATTCCTGCACGAGCCTTTGAATCCCGGACGGATTCTGGATTTCACCTGTGCGTTCCAGCCGCCGTGCCCAAACCAGGCCGTGATGGTGTTCCGAGGAAAGTCCGTGAAGTGCCGGGTGTCTTTTCATAATTTCCCAAATTTTATGAGCAAGAAATGCTACCTGCTGCCCGTTGAGCCAAAACCGCCCCGGGTGTCGCCGGCGAATCCCGCATCCTCCTGTTCTTCCCACTCCACTTCGGGCATGGCATTTTTTTCGAAGATCAACTGCGCTATACGGGTTCCTTTTTCGATGACAAATGCTTTATCGCGATCGGGATCGGCGGGATTGAAATGCCGGACGAGCGCCACTTTCACTTCATCTGCGGGACCGCAGTAATCCTCATCAATGATTCCCACATCATTGGCCAGACTGATTCCGTTTTTTACCGCAAATCCGCTGCGAATGAAAATTTTGAAATAGTAGCCGGGAGGAGATTCGATGATGAGCCCGGTGGGCACCAGCGCCGTTTCCCCGGGCAACAGGTTTACGGTTTCCGCCGCGTAGACATCCAGTCCGGCGGATCGGGAGGTCTTGCGGGTGGGTAGCGGTACAGATTTATCTTTGCGGTAAACTCGGATTTTCATATATTGGAGCTCCTTTTTTTGATTGGAATATAAAGGAAGCATCGGTTTTATCAAAAATGGTTTTTATCTAATTGAAGATGGTGCATCCGGAATCCAGGGTGCTGAAAATGTGGTGTTATTTTTATGAAGCGTGAAATTTTTTTCCCGGTTTCCGCGGAATTTCTCCCCATGGTTTTCATCACTGCACTCCGCGCAGAGTCGCGGGTGCTGATGGACCAGGCGCCCGGCCGGGAAATCCGCCGTCGCGGACGAATGCGTATTTTCCAATTGTTCGAAAAAGATTTTTATATTCTGGAAACCGGGATAGGTATCCCCTTCAGCCGCACGGAACTCAGCGCCGCCATTCGTGAGCTGAATCCGGCGCTCATCATAAATTATGGTATTTGCGGGGCGCTCAATAAAAATATCCCGCTTCATGAAACATATCTCATCGACAAAGTTTGCATGGAAGCTCTTCCGGTCATCCGTCCCGCTGATGACTTGTTGGGACAACGCGAACAATTGAAAATTTCTTTTCCGGTATCGGATCTATTGACGGTGGAACAGGCGGTTCTTTCCACCGGGGAGCGGGACCGTCTGTTCCGGGAAAGCGGCTGTTCCCTGGTTGATATGGAGGGTTATCCCCTCGCGCAAATCTCCCGCGAACTTAACATCCCCCTGTTGATACTAAAAATGGTTTCTGACATGGCGGATGAATCCGCAGTTGAGGAAGTCAACAAAAA
>JARRQT010000149.1:0-17077 GCA_037381445.1 Calditrichia bacterium | reverse complement strand
TCACTTACTTCGAATGGTGTCTTGGAGCCGCTCCGGACCATCACCGTGAATTTCATAAAACCTTTCTGGAAACCAGGTTTGATGAACAACAGCACGTTCTTTTCGCTGAAAAGAGACTGTGGGAAATCCCGGCAAAACGGGGACATTGGAACACCGATTGGCAGAATATTGCATTTTTCTCCTGCAGTGAATCCGTGGACGGTTTTGAAGGTGATAAAGAAAAATTCATCGGGCACTCGCGCAATCTGTCAAATCCCATTGCTGTGGAAACGGGAAAACTGCCGGGAACGCAGCATAAGTGGAATGATTCAATTGCCAGTCTGAAGAAAATCGTGGAACTGCCGGCGGGGAGTGAACAGTCAATTCATTTTTATCTGGGCGCCCAGCCCTCCCGGCCGCAGATATATGCTCTGCTGGAAAAATACCGGAATCCGGCAAATATTAATGCGGCATTCCGGCAGGTGAAAGAAGAATGGGAAGCTGTTTTGGGGACCGTCACAGTGGAAACGCCGGATGAGGCCCTTAATTTTATGACCAATTACTGGCTGAAATATCAGGCCATCTCCGGCCGTATGTGGGGACGAGCGGCCTATTACCAGCAGAGCGGCGCATATGGCTATCGTGACCAGTTGCAGGACAGCCAGGTTTTTCTTTACAGTAAGCCGGAACTGACCAGGAAGCAGCTTCTTCTTCACGCTGCGCACCAGTTCAGTGATGGCCGGGTTCTGCACTGGTGGCACCCCATCACCGAGCAGGGCCTGGACGGAAATATGAGTGACGATTTATTGTGGCTTCCCTTTGTTGCTATCCAATATTTAAAGGAGACCGGCGATTGGGCGGCCCTGGAAGAGGCCGTTCCTTTTTATGATGGTCCTCAGCCGGCAAGTCTGCTGGAGCACTGCGTGCGGGCCGTCGACAGGGTACTGGAACGCTTCAGCGAGAGAGGATTGCCGCTCATTCTGGCGGGAGACTGGAATGATGGGCTGAGCGCAGTCGGCCTGGAGGGAAAAGGAGAATCGCTTTGGCTGGCTCATTTTCTTTATTATATCCTGCCTGAATTCAATATCATCCTGAACCGTCTAAACCTTCCGACCATCGCAGACAGATATGCGCGCAAGGCGGAACTCCTCAGAAGCGCCATTAACCAGCATGGCTGGGACGGGAAATGGTTCTGGCGCGCCAGTAAGGACAGTGGCGAACTGATCGGGAGCCGCAATAATTCGGAGGGCAAGATATATCTGAATCCGCAGATATGGTCGGTGATTTCCGGGAGTTCGGATTTGCCGAGACAGCAGCAGGCCATGTTGTCCGTGGTTGAAATGCTGGAGAGTGATGCCGGACCGCTTCTGTTATCTCCTGCCTATTCTGCTCCGGATTCCTACATTGGCTATCTGTCCCGGTATGCCCCCGGGGTCAGGGAAAATGGCGGCGTGTATACTCATGCGGCCACCTGGTCGATCTGGGCGGCTTCAAAGTTAAAATGGCCAGACATCGCCTACCGCTTCTATCAGAAGATTTGCCCGATTAATAATGCCATGAATCCGGACCGGTATCTGGCCGAACCATATGTGACGCCGGGCAATATCGACGGCAGGGACTCTCCCCATTACGGAAGGGGAGGATGGACCTGGTACACCGGTTCCGCTGCCTGGCTTTTTCGAATCACCATCGATCACATTATCGGGATTGAAGCGGAGTATGAGGGGCTCAGAATCAAACCGACGCTTCCGGACCACTGGAACGAAATCAGGGTGAAGCGGCTGTTCCGCGGTACCACCTATCTTATTCACATTGCAAAGAAGACAAAAGAGAGGCCGGAAAGAGCGGATATTTTTGTGAGCGGAGAAAAACTGGAGGGGAATTTAATTCCTCCCGTAAAAAATAAATCGGAAGTCGAAGTCAGGGTGAATTTAATTTAAAAAAATGCGTGGGGTGAGATATGCAAAAATTCTTTGCCGTTATATTTTTGCTGCTTTGGGTGACCAGCGTCTTCGCTCAAAGTGATATCATATTTTTTAGCGACAGTCCCGATCCGACATTTTATGACGCGTCCTGGGGCTATAAAAGCGGGGCAAGCCTCCTGGAACTGGTGGGCGTGGGCAGCGACAAGTTCCCGGTCGATCTGCAGCATCCCTATCAGGGTGCTCACAGCCTTCGCCTGCACTGGACATCGGCAGCAGGAGGCGATTGGGGAATTGCGGTGGCCTCCGTCGGCTGGGCAGGGCATGATCTGACCAAATATGACAGCCTTGTGTACTGGATCAACGGGCCGGCGGAGATTCTGCAGGCCGATTTGCCCGATCTGTCAATGGAAGATTTAAGCAATCATAGGAGCAGCAGGGTTTGGCTGGGTGATTATTTCAGCGGAGTGGATGCCGATACGAATTCCTGGCAAAAGGTGATGGTTCCTCTGGACGCCTTTCAGCCCGGACCGGATAATTGCGACTTTTCCCGGATAAAAACCATTTTCCATTTCCAGAAAACCGCTGACGGTGTGGAACATCTCGCCTGGCTGGATGAAATACGCGCTATCCAATCCGGGGGGAGCGGCCCGACAATTCCGGATCCGCCAAAAAATATTTCCGCCACTGGCTATGACAGCCGCATTGATTTAAAATGGGATCTGGTGACTGATTCCGCGCTGTTCGGACACTATATTTACCGCTCGGCTTCGCCAACCGGACCCTTTACCCGCTTAAACTCTGTCCCGCATACGCCGCAAATTTACAGCGATTTCTTTGGTCAGAATGATCAGACCTATTATTACAATGTGACCGCATTGAACGCCAACCTGGAAGAATCGCAGCCATCGGATACGGTGTCTGCGACCTCCCGCTCCATGACGGAAGAAGAACTGCTGAATACGGTTGAGGAAGCGATGTTTCGATATTTTTATGACTATGGACATCCGGTGAGCGGCCTGGCGCGGGAGAGGAAAGATGCCGGTGACGGCTGTGCCACCGGCGCCACAGGATTCGGCCTGATGAGCATGATTGTCGGTGCGGACCGGGGATTCGTTACCCGGGAAGCGGCAGCGGAACGAACCCTCAAAATTCTGCGCTTCCTGCAGGACAGCGTGACGACCTATCACGGGGCATGGGCCCACTGGATCAACGGAAAAACCGGGGAAACCATTCCCTTCAGTCAGTACGATGACGGGGGCGACCTGGTAGAAACCGCCTATCTTGCACAGGGATTACTGACCATCCGCCAGTATTTTAACGATGCCAACGAGGTGGAAACCGAAATCCGTACCAGGGCCACGCAGATGTGGGAAGGCATTGAATGGGACTGGTACCGCCGAACAGAGAGCAGCAATGTCTTGTATTGGCACTGGTCGCCCAATTACGAATGGGCCATGAATATGCCGGTGGTGGGCTTTAACGAGGCAATGATTGTCTATCTGCTGGCAATCGCCTCACCGACCCATGCCGTCCCGGCCTCTCTTTACTACGATGGGTGGGCATCTCCGGTCAGTTATGAAAACGGGAATACCTATTACAATATCATGCAATGGGTGGGTCCCAACTACGGCGGTCCGCTTTTCTTTACTCATTATTCATTTTTGGGATTCGATCCCCGCGGCAAATCCGATAAATTCTGCAATTACTTTGAAAACAATCGGAACATCTCGCTGATTCACCGTGCCTATTCTATGGCGAATCCATTCTCTTTCGCCGGTTATGATTCCCTGGTTTGGGGACTCACGGCCAGTGATGAACCGGGCGGATACAGCGCGCATGCTCCTTTCAATCATGATAACGGCACGGTTACTCCCACTGCCGCCATCAGCGCTATGCCGTATGTTCCGGACGAATCCATCGCCACCCTGAAGCATTTCTATTATGTGCTGGGTCCGCAGCTCTGGGGTGAATTCGGATTCAAGGATGCCTTTAATCTGGAGCACAACTGGTTCGCCCAGAGCTATATCGGGATTGACCAGGGACCCATGATTATTATGATGGAAAATTACCGTTCCGGATTGTGCTGGGATATGTTCATGTCAAATCCCGAAATTCCCCAGATGCTGACCGCCATTGGCTGGACGGTCGGGATTGAGGACGGAAAAACCCCGCTGATTGGGTCAGGCAGTCAAAACAATTTATCAAAATCAGAAATTGAATGCGGGAGAATATATCATCAAATTCCGGTCGAATGATCTTCCCACAGGTATTTACTTTTACCGGCTGCAGGCCGGAGATTTTATCGCCACCCGAAAGATGCTGATGGTGCGCTGATCCTGAGAAATGTGATTGCATGGGTTTATTTGTGATGCGCAGAAAACAATTATTCAGCAATAGGGAAGAAATATACTCAGGATTTAAAATTCATGATGACCTGTTTCAATGATTAGAAATCAATGATCTTAATGGATGCCGGAAATTTGCTGTTTAAAAAATCCCGGTTTATACGCCGGGATTTTTGTTACTATATTTTGGGAGCGGGGTCAAATTCCGGTGATGGTTTATGGCATGGAAATGTCAGGTCGGTCTGGAATAAGCATTAAGGCGCGAAAAAGGATAAAACAATTCCCTTTTAAATTTACATGACCGTAATGGTTGAATAAATTATATCCGATTAATCGTATTTGGAAAGGGTGTCCGGGTAATGCAAACGATTTCAAAAAGATTTGATAAATCTCTGCCGGGGGTAAGAATTGAAAGATGTTAGAAAGCCGGCGGCGGTACTGCTGATTGCAGTCTTAGATTCATATGAAACCGATCCTTCGTTTCCCGCCTACCTGTCCGGGAAGGCCGGCCTGCGGGAGTATCTGGATTTTGTGATCGACAAAAACCTGTCGGAAAAACTTGCGGCAAACAGCGGTCTTCTGGACAACCCTTTGCTCAAAAAGAGGATTGATGATAAAAGAAAGCAGGAAATGATCCATGCTTTTTACCGGCAGGAAGTCGCTGAAAAGGTGGCTGTCACGGAAGGGGAGGAGCGGGACGCTTTCCGGAAAATGGGGGGCGCGCTTCATGTAAAGCATTTATTTGCCCCGGATGAAATATCCGCCCGCCGCCTCTACAATTCCCTGAAACAGGGAGTTCCATTCGACACCCTGAGCAAACAGGTCTTCCAAGGGACCGATCCTCAGATGGGAGGCGCCGATCTGGGCGAGGTCACCTGGGGCGATCTGGACATGTCATTGGAATCAACCGCATTCCGGTTGACGCCGGGTCAATATTCCCAACCGGTGCGCAGTAAATGGGGATACCATATTCTGCTGGTTACCGGCCGGAAAGATAACCTCATGCTGACCGAGAGTGAATTTCAGGCCCGCAAGGAGCAGATTCGCAAAATTCTCCGGAGCAGGAAAGAGGAAATCGTGGCGGCAGCGTATTTAAAGAATTATCTGGAACCTTTCAAAATTAAGGTAAAAAGCGAAGCGTTCCGAAAAGTGCTCGGCGCGCTGGGTATTTTGAATGAGGACAAGAGCAGGCTGCAATTCCGCCGCATGGCCCCTGTAACGGACGATCAGATCGGTCATTTAAAAACTGCGCTTCGAGGCGAACTAAAGCTCTCATTTATGACCAGTGAGAAAGAAGTGTGGACAATCGGTGATTTCATCGAAAAACTTGAGAACCTGCCGCTGGACAGCCGGCCTCAGCTTAGTTCAGTGAAGCGATTCAGGGATGATATTGGAATCATGATCCGCAATGAATTTTTGCTGGAAGCGGCCGGACAGGAAGGACTGGAACATTCCGGGCAAGTGGACGCTGCCGTGCAGCAATACGTCCGGGATCTGACTTACTATTATTTTCTGGAACAGACCTACCGCAATTTCCGGCTTCCGGCCGATGTGGCGGAATATTATCGGCAGAGCGGCGGGAACGGCCCCGTGGCCATGAAAGCGCCGGCAAATATTTTGCCCGGGATGAACAGTCCCGAAGCCTATAAAATGTATTATTCAAAAAAAGAGCTGCATCAGAGACTGTTATCAGAATTTCCCGGGCTGAGCATCAGAATTAACGACGGACTCCTGGGCATTGAAGCCGGAAGAATTAACTGGGACCACCCTGTGCGAATGTTTGCGGCACCCTTTCCCAATTGATTATGATCCTTTTTGATAACCGGAATTTAAACCTGCATTCCTGAAATGTTTTCTTTTGAATTTTTGGGATGGCAGCATTATAGATGATGATATTGGCGTTCTCTGAAAGAAGTCTTCGCCGGGCAGATATTCCTCAATCGGCAGGAGACGGACTGCCGGAATAGTGTAGTAGTGGAGCAGCGAAAAACGGCTTTCTGAAGTATATGCGTAGGGAAAGACCTGTCCGAACAGGGGATTGGGGGCGGTTGTCCCCGATAGTGCTTTTCCCGTTCGTACCGCCATTTCATCCTGCATTTTAAAATTCCCATATTTTTCCTCTTGCACATGGGGTTTCCCTTTATTAATTTATGAGTGGTTATATGTTCACTATTATGCAGGTTTTAAGAGGGAGTTATGTTTGCTTTGAAATTAAACCGTCCGTTACATGACCGCTCCATTTTCCACATCCGCTGTAAAGATTTTGCGATCCAGGCGGAACGACTTATGGACCGCCGGCTGCGCACCCGGGCGGTGGCCATTATCTCTTCCAATCATCAGCAGGGGACCATTATCAGTCTCTCCGACGAAGCCCGGCAGGAAGGGCTGCATGCCGGAATGAAGGTCTCCCTGGTGAGGAAGATGAACCACGGTGTATTGCTGCTGCCCTCAAATGATCGTCTCTACGAAAGCATGAATCGCTATATTTACAGAACGGTGTCCTCCTTTTCGCCGGTGGTGGAGCCCTCGGATTACGGGCAGTACTATGTGGATATGACCGGGATGAACACCATTTACCATTCCAACAAACAGGCGGGAAACCTGATTTTGCGGGGGATACAGGATAAAGTCAACCTGAGCGGCAGTCTGGGCATCAGTGTCAACAAGCTGGTCAGCTCGGTGTCCACTCTGGTGGTGCCGGAGCCCCTCTATGAGGTGAACAGCGGCTATGAACCCCAGTTCATGTCGCCCCTGACGTCCGGGACACTGCCGGTGGTCAAAGAAAAAGCGGTCAGCCAGGTGGTGGAATTTGTCTTCCTCAAAAAAGTGGTGGATATTCAGGAGGTCCTGAAACAGCCGGAGACTGCCGCTGTGCTGTTCGGCAAGTTTTATAAGCAGGTAGATCTTCAGGCCCATGGCAGGGATTATTCGGCGGTGGTGGCCCCGAAGGCCGTTCCCCATATCGTCAAACAAAAAATCCTGAACCGCGATACCAACGATGCCGCCCGGTTGGAAGCGGTGGTCCAGACCCTGGCGGGACAGATCGGGTTTGAGCTGCGCCACCGGAAACGAATTGCCCGTTCCCTGTGTCTGGAAATTCATTACTCGGACGGATTCAAAAATGCGCGGAAATGCACCGCCAGCTCCAATGATGATCAAACCCTGACCACCCTGTGCCTGGATCTGTTCGTCAAAACCAACTACCGCCGCAACAATATTCGCTCGATCCTGATCGATGCTACCAGACTGCAACCGGTGGTCCATCAGCTGGAATTGTTTGATAACCGGACGGCGGAAAACGAAGCCCTGTCCAGAGCGATTGACAAAATCCGCTCCCGCTTTGGCGATATGAGCATTCAGTCCGCCTCGGCGCTGGTGGCGTAGTTTTTAATGTGAGTTCGAGTTAAGAACTTTTCCGAACAAAATTGTCATTCCGGCAGGGATTGCCGGAATCCAGTGGATCAGGGAAGAACAAATTGCAGTCCTTTTACAGTGGATTCCCGCTAAATGCATGCGGGAATGACATTTGGGAATAGTTTCTAACATAATTCAATTGACATTTTTATTACGTCGAACTCACGTTAATAAACAATAAAGTAAGACTGATGTATTTTGAGCTTAATTAACCATGTTTTGCCATCTGAACACCCATTCCCAGTATTCCCCCATGAACGGCACCGCCTCTCCGGAAGCGCTGCTGGCGCAGGCAAGGTCCGCCCGCATGAGCCATCTGGCCCTCACCGAAATAAACGGATTGTGGGGATTTATCCGTTTTGTGCAGGCGGCCAATCAACAGGGAGTTCTGCCCATTGCCGGCACCAACCTGCGGACCGCCGGCGATGAAGCCGTCCTGCTTGCCGAAACGCAAAAAGGATATGAAAATATCAGTCTTATCCTCTCAAAAGTCCATGAACAACCGGATGCCGGAATCCGCCAGCTGCTGGAGGAGCATTGTCAGGATATTTTTGTTCTTGCTCATCGCGAGAACACCCTGGCGGCTCTGTCAACAATCGTGCCTTCTTCCCATTTGTTTGTGGAGCTGCGTCCCGGAGTGGAGGAGTCCCATGGCCACCGGCTGGCCCGGAAATTTGGCCTGGAGATGGTGGCCACTTCCGATGTCTATTTCCTGCGGCCGGAAGAGGTTCAGACCCACAAAATCCTGCGGGCCATCGATCTCAATTCCACGCTCTCCCGCCTGAAAGCAGATGATTTCAAAGACGAACGGCATTATTTCCGCAGCGAGAAAGAGATGATCAGGCTCTTTCCCAACAGCCTGGATGCCATCAATAATTCCCAATACTTGGCGGAGCGCTGCAAAACGGACTGGAAGTATATCAACACCATCTTCCCGGAAATGTCCCTGCGGGACACGCACCGCGCCAACCGCAAGCTGAAGAAGGATGTCTATGAGGGAGCCAAAATCCGTTACCCGGACCTGACGCCGGAGATCCGGAAACGGATTGAATATGAACTGAATATTATCACCCGTAAAGGATTTGCTCCTTATTTTTTGATCGTAGCCGATATTGTGAAGCAAACCAGGGCAACCATCGGAAGGGGGTCCGGGGCGGCATCGGTAGTGAGCTACTGCCTGTTCATCACCCAGGTGGACCCTATCCGCTACAACCTGCAGTTCGAACGGTTTATCCATCCCGAGAGGGAGGACATGCCGGACATCGATATCGATTTTCCCTGGGACGAGCGGGATGATATTCTGGATTATGTGTTTAAAAAATACGGCAAACAGCGCACCGCCATGGTTTCCAACCAGGTGCTGATGCAGCCCCGTTCGGGGATCCGGGAGATTGCCAAGGTCTACGGCCTCTCCAACGAGGAGATAAACGCCCTCACCAAACGGATTGGTTACTTCCGGGGGCCGGCGGACCTGCTGGAATGGATCCGGACCGACAGCCGCTTCAAAAACCTGGATCTGAATGATACTCTGGTGGAAATTGTCCGGCAGAGCAGCAAAATAGTGGGCGCCTTCCGTTATTCATCGGTGCATCCCGGCGGCGTGATCATCGTGCCGGATGATATCCGGAAATATGTGCCGGTTCTGACCGCTCCCAAAGGGGTGCAGATTGTGGAATGGGAGAAGGACCAGGTGGAGGATTCCGGTCTGCTTAAGATCGATCTGCTGGGAAACCGCTCCCTTTCCGTGGTGCGGGACACCCTGCGCCAGATCGGCGTCAACCGCAGCGCCTATATGGACTACCACGCCATCCAGCCGGTGGGTGATAGCCGGACGGCACAACTGCTCCGGTCGGGAAGGACCATGGGCGTGTTTTACATCGAGAGTCCGGCCACCCGCCTGCTGCTGAAAAAGGCCGGGAAGGTGGATTTTGAACACGTGGTGATCTATTCCTCCATCATCCGCCCCGCCGCCAACCGCTATATCGACCTGATGCTGGAAAGGATCCACGGGAAGCCGTGGCAGTTGCTGCATCCCGATCTGGTGTGCCTGGCGGAAAGCTACGGCATCATGGTCTACGAGGAACAGGTGTCCCGGGTGGCGCGGGATATCGCCGGATTTGGTTACGCGGAATCCGATTACCTGCGCAAGGTGATTTCCAAATCTTCGCTGCGTCCCAAGGTGTCGGTGTGGAAAAATAAATTTATTTCCGGCGCCGTGAAGAAGGGATATTCCCCGGAACTGGCGTTGAAATTGTGGGGGATGATAGAATCCTTTTCCGGCTATTCCTTCTGCAAACCGCATTCTGCTTCATACGCCATGCTTTCCTTCACCTGCGCCTACCTGAAGGCGCATTTCCCGGCGGAATTCCTGGCGTCGGTGATCACCAACCAGGGCGGATTCTATTCCGCCTATGCCTATCTGAGCGAGGCCCGCCGCTTCGGCATCAGCATCCTGCCCCCGCATATCAACCTGAGCGACCGCGGGTATAAAGGCCGCGGCAGCAAAATCCGAATGGGATTTATGGCAATCAGAGAGCTGCAGGACAAAGTGATTGATGCGATTCTGGAGGCCCGCAAAACAGGACCTTTCCGTTCGCTGGATGATTTCTTCTTCCGCATGGAAATCGAATTTGCCGATGCCATGGCCCTCACCAAGGCGGGCTGTTTTAATGAGCTGGAACCGGGGATGAGCTACCGTGAAATCGCCCTGCGGGTGGCCTATGCCTACCTTTCGGAGGATAAAACAAGATCGCCTCGGCCGCAGATTTTTCAGGATAATTTAAGCACTGATGAAAGGCTGAAGCTGGAGACAGAGTCATTCGGCTTTCCGGTGTCCCGGCATCCCCTGCAGAAATATGCGTCGGTCCTGAGGGGGCATGTCAAGAAAGCCAGAGATATTCCGTATCTGGAAGGGCGGACCATTGATCTGGCAGGGGTATTGATCACCCGCAAAATGACCTCCACCCGGCAGGAGGACCCCATGGAATTTGTGACTTTCGAGGACGAAACCGATATCTACGAATGCGTGATGTTTCCCGCGGCTTTCAGAGAATATTCGGACCTGCTGAACTGGGAAAAACTGTTCATCGTCCGCGGCAAGGTGGAAAAAGCCTTCGGCGTCTTTACCCTCACCATCACGAAATTATCCAGCCTGCAGAAGGTGGTGCAGCGGATGCCGGGGGGCCAGATTGCCAAAGTTAAGACATTGCAGCCCCGGTAAATTTAACAGGCATGACGGAATTTGCTTTTGGATATCAATTGGGCAGGCCTGTCGTTGCACAAGGAAAAAGAATTTAGATCAAATGAAAAAGCAAAAAAGAAAATTGGATGTTCAAAAAAAGTTGGTATTTAAAAATACAGAGGATTGAAAATCAGTTGCAAATTGCCATAAAGATGTATTTAACAAGTTGCATCCTCAAAGGGACCATAATGAGCTTCTGCTATTTCATATGAAATTTTGAGTTTATATTATAAAATATCTCAAATCACGTATAATGATTTGCCAATAATGATTTGATTTCATATATTTATGCATAATAAACTGGATCAATTAAAAATTGGTTTTATTAAGAAAGAAGTTTTCTTTTTGTGCTGTTCCGGATTACCATAGTGATTCCGCGAAATATTAAAATCATTTTTTACTCCCTCATACTGCAAAATTGTTCTTTGAGAGATATTCCGGGAAAATAATCAGGGAAAGGATTCACAGAAATATTTATTTAAGTCATTTCCCTGGCCATGAGCAAACATACCGCACAATCAAATTCTTGGGAGGATTGTTCCGGGCAAAAGTACGAGATGTCGAATCCATCCGTTCTCCGACGATTGATGGATGTCGGCAAACTTGTCATAACCGAGTGGGACACCGAAAAGATATTTAACACCGCATTGAATACAGTGGTGGAAATATCCGGTGCTCAACGTGGCTGTATTCGGTTATTCGGTGATCGGGGAATTATTAAATATGATTGCCTTTTCAATTTAACGGAAAAAGATCTGAAAGATCCGGAATTTTCTGCCGGAAATAATGCGATCTCGCAAGTCTGCAGAAATCACAATTTGTTCCGTTCTCAGGATTCAAAAGAAACATCCGCTAGTCATAATTCATTCGCAAAAGAAATCTCCTCCATACAATCCCTGCTATGTATTCCCATTAACTACAAAGGGATATTTTTGGGAGTATTATATCTGGATAGTATGACAGAAGAAAATTTATTTGGAGACGGTGAAATATACCTCTACCAGATATTAACAGATTTTATCTCTCCAATTGCCAGACGTGTGCTGGAGCAGAAAAAGATTGACGAGAATGATGAAACCACGGAAGAGGACTTGCGGCGGAATTTCAAATTCGATGCGGTGGTCGGACATCATCCCGGCATAATACGAGCGCTGAAAATCGTATCAAAAACAGCTGCTACCGATGCCAATATTCTTATTGAAGGTGAAAGCGGAACAGGCAAAGATCTTTTTGCGAGAGTTATTCATGAAAACAGCATGAGATTTCGGAGTCCTTTTGTCCCGATAAACTGCGCGGCCATACCTGAGACGCTTTTGGAATCGGAGCTGTTCGGGTATACCAAAGGTGCCTTTACCGGCGCAAATAAAGACAAGGCGGGCTGGTTTGAGCGGGCAGACGGGGGAACAATTTTTCTGGATGAGGTACACGAAATGCCGCTGTCACTCCAGGTTAAATTGCTGCGTGTATTGCAATCGGGAGAATATTCTCCGGTGGGAAGCACTCAAATTCAGCATGCTGATGTAAGGATTATTGCCGCAACCACCCGAAAATTGACCGATTTGATAAAGGAAAACAGATTTCGCGAAGAGCTCTTCTACAGATTGAATGTCATCGATATTTACCTGCTTCCACTGCGCTACCGAAAGATGGACATCCCCGAATTAATCCGGCATTTTTTGCGTCGGTTTGAGGATAAATATTCCAGGAAGGGACTTAAATTTTCCCGGGAAGCGGAAGCGGTGCTTTTTAATTATAATTTTCCCGGCAATATCCGGGAATTAGAAAACATCATTGAAAGAGCGGTTTTGTTGTGTGAAGGCAAAACAATTCAGGTGATCCAATTGCCGCTTGTTTCCGCAGCAGATGGATCGGGAAATTTCCCCCTCCCAGTAAGGAAACCTTTTACTTCAGCCAAAAAGCAAATTGTTGAGAAATTTGAGAGTGAATATATCAAAGACTGCCTTGAAGCAAAATCGGGAAACATAAGCCGTGCTGCCGAGCTTGCCGGAATGAACATAAAAAATTTCTATGAGAAAATGACCAAATATGAGATCAATCCGGGGGAGTTTAAAAATAAGTAGGGATTTTTCTTTTTTACCATAATTTTGGTATATTCACCAAAATATTCCTTCCTTTTTTTCTGTTTCGATTTAATAGTCAATCCCAGTTTTATTCAAATAAAAACAGGCAATTAGTTTGATTCGATAATCTGTCTGCAAATATTGGCATATAAATTGGATTGAATAGGATGCAGATTACTCTGTTGTTTGCTATTGCGCCCATAATACTTCGTGTATTTCATAGATAATGTTAGTTTTCCGCGGATATTGGCCCGCTTGTGCTACGGCGGCAGTGCCAAATCGATTCCGCCTCAAGATAGCTGTATGTAGATTATTTATTCTGGTAAGAATTGATTTTGCATAATTAAAAATTCTGAATTTAATTCATTTAAGAAATCCCATCGACTAAAATTTTTATTTGGGGGATGTAATTGTCGCAAAAGTCCAATATTTTGTTCGTCGATGATGAAGAAAGCAATTATTTTCATTTTAAAGCCCTTCTTGACGGAAGTTATTTAGTGATCCGGGCAAAAACCGGAAGAAAGGCCACAGACATAATCAAAGAGAAGAAGATCGATCTGATATTTTTATCGGACTTCCCTGAAGATATTGAAGGTTTAAAACTGCTGAAAATTCTCAAAAAAAGTTACCCGTCGATTCCGATTGTTTTCATCGCAGCCGCTCTCACCGTGGAAAAAACAATTCAGATATTTCGAGCCGGTGCCCGGGATATTCTGCAACAGCCGTTAAAGCGTGAGGAAGTGAAAGATATACTGGACACAATATTAGAATTAATAAGACAAAACAATTTCAAATCAGAAATTGATAAAGTGGTGAGCAGTATTCAAAAAGTCCCAGATAGGAAGGTGCAGCGTCAAAGAAGAAGAATTAAATGGGAAAACTTCCCTATCATTAGGAATTGCGGGAAACAATTCCAAATATTCCTTCAAAAAATTAAAGTATTATTTCAAAATATTTATGCGGCGTCAGATATCTCTCCTGCAAATAGCTTTAAAAAAATAGATGCAAATAAAAAAGGAATGGGTGATAGGCTCATCTGTGCCAGGCCTGAGCTTAAAGTATATTTTTTGGGCGAATTTCGTGTTTATTTAAATGACATATTAATAAATAGCTGGACCAGCAAAAAAGCAAGGAGTCTATTCTCTTATATAATTCTAAACCATAAGCGCAGAATACATCGCGATGTTTTGATGAACAGATTTTGGCCGAATTCCGGTGAGGATTCGGCCAGAAATTGTCTTAATGTTACCTTGCATGGAATCAGAAATAACCTTAATTCAGGTGGATTTACTATTGATGTAATACTGTACTATGAGGATTGCTATTTTCTAAATCCTGAGATTGAACTTCGTACAGATTATGAAGATTTCAGGAAAATGTGGCAAAAAGCCCAGGCAGTTGAAAGCGAAAAAGGGATAAATGCAGCATTAATGTACTATGAAAATGCCAAGCATATCTATATGGGGGATTTCCTGGAAGATGAGCCATTTGAAGAATTATGGGAATCGGACAGGGAAAATCTAAAAGAAATATACCTTTTCGTTTTGGACAAAATTAGTGGGTGTTACAGCCTGAACGGAAAACCGGAAGTCGCCATAAAAATCTGTCAGGAAATTCTCAAAAAGGATCAGTGCAGAGAAGACATCCATCAAAGGTTAATGAGGTGCTATTACAGAATCGGGAAAAGGGACCAGGCTTTGAGACAGTTTGATAAATGCGTCCGGATTATGAAAACAGAACTGAAAGTTGAGCCGATGAAGTCGACAATAAACCTATTTAACCTGATTCGGGAAGATAGTTTAAAGCTTAGCCAATTTAAGGATTTAAGTAATATTTAAGCACAATTTAATTTCAGTTTAATTCAAAATCATAAATTTTAGACGGGTTTACAAAGACTTCGGCCGAAGTATTTAAATTAATTAAAATGTGTCTGTTTATATGAATGAAAAAATGTAAACCTATTCTATTATAAACAGGCAAAAATAATATAGGAGGAATGATTATGCCAGGACAACCAGTAGTCCCTAATACTTGGGCCTGGGATTGCACCAATCTTATCGTGGAAGATAACATGGGACAGCAATCGAACCTGATCATTGAATCCGGACATTCTTTCCAATTGAAGGCGACTATTGACTTTCAGGTTCATTGGTGGGATCTTCTCTTGTCTCTGCCCCCCGGAATAGATATTGCTGAAGTGGAATTTTTCTACGAATCAATGGGCCCCGGACCAGATGGTACATTTGGCACGGTAAGCATAAAATCGGATGGTGGGATTCATCCGCTGCCGCATTCTCTGACAACCAATCCCTTGGTTTGCACGCTGAACACTCCTGCCACATATAAATTAGTGGCTGTTGTAAGACCTAAAATTTCTCTTCTGGCCAGGTGCAGTGCCTTTTATGAGGGACCTATCATTCAGCAGCTGTAGCCCTCTGTTTAAGGCTGCTGATAATTCCCGGACCCCGGATTAAATTAATGATATTAATTTGGGGTCTGGGCAAAATTAGGTGGAAATCAATATTTTTATAATCGATCCGGGGGGTGCAGTTATGAATTCATCAAATTCAAATAAACAGGATCCAAATCGCAATAAGAAAAAATCGAAATCGGAAGAGGAATCGACCAAATCTCAAAATCTTTTAGAGCCAACAAGCGAGAAATCCGGCGAGTCCCGAAACAATATCGAGAATAATAATTATGAAACTTCAAATTATCAGGAATTACAGGACAAATTGCTTACGACGGAGAATGATTTAAAGCAAACCAAAGGTGAACTGGAGAAACTTGCCGAACGCAACACACGACTGGTCTCCGATAACAGAAATCTGACAGATGAAAATCAGAATCTGGTAGTAGAAAAGACCGAATTAGAAAAAACAATAAAAGAATTAACCAGAAAGACATCAAATCTTGAAGAAAAGTTAAATAGCATAAAAGTTGATGAAAGAGCTGAAAGAAAAGATCCTAAAACATCGAAAGCGAAATTTGAGATTCATCTATATGAGAGAGAGGGGCAACTAAACGGAAAGATAGCTTATCCGCTAGTCAAAAATGATATGGAGTCTTTTAACGGCATTGACCAAGGGACAATAATCTCTTTTATCAAAAAGCATTTGGATTATATTAAAAGACCCGAAGAAATTTCAAAGGATTTGAAAGCGAAACAAAAGAAAACTGAGCTCAATCCAGCGATTTATGGCTTGGAGTTATATCAGGCCGGTGCTTTAATGCCCCGGCAAAGTATCACAGGCGATCAAGCCTTTCAAACGCAATTCATTATAGATAAAAAAATCGACAATAAATATACCCTGCAAAGGGCTTGGAAATGGGATTTACCGATTATACGCGTCGGTGGATTTTACATTACCCGATGAAAATGCACTTTTGTTTAAAAGCCATTTCCAGAGCGGATTAATAAATGTTGCTTAATGTACTAACTGTTTCTTATTACCATCAGTTTAAAGATGGATTACCCTTGATCTCTCGGGACTGCGGAAAATGCAGTTTATTTTGATCCTCAAAATTGTTTCCCGTGTGTAAGAAACGATTATTACCCTTGACTCTCATTTCCCCTGTTTGCCAGTTTATTCTGCGCTCATAAGATAAACATTCTGGGCAACGGTATATAATCCAATCTCCTTCCTGATGCGCTGTGCATTCATGTCTGACTGAATTATTAGTAGCATTAATATGAATATTCTGCATGAATATCCTCCTTGGAAAAAGTTAAAAATCCTTTTGCTTTCATTATCGCAAAAAGACAAAGGAACTTTAACAGAATATTGACCACTTTGTTTCAGGAATTATAATTATTTTGCAGGCACGGATTGTATATCAGGATAAAATATCAGAACGATGCAATAATACTAAGGGAAATGATATGGAAGTATATTTTGAGGGGAAGAGAATGTCTAAATATGTATTTGACGCAGTTTGCAAAATTTCCAGTAATGCAGATTAAATGAGCTAGAGTGGTATGATAAAACTCAATGCAGGAATCTTTGATTACCTTTAGTTTTACGCTGTAATGGAATATGGCTGGTAGCAATCTTTGACAAAAGTGTCTCTTCACATTTGCAAATTGCGATT
>JARRQT010000148.1:2979-11719 GCA_037381445.1 Calditrichia bacterium | reverse complement strand
CAAAGGCGATGGAATGAGATGGGATTTCTTTACGCTCCATCACAATGGCACCTGCCCCGATAATAGAAAAATCACCGACTACCGCATGGTTGAGGACAGCCGATTTTATGGCGATGATACAGTTATCTCCGATGGTGGCGCCATGGATCACCGACCCGGATCGGTAATAATGTGACTGTGGGCCACGGGTCGGTGATCCATGGCGCCACCATCGGAGATAACTGTATCATCGCCATAAAATCGGCTGTCCTCAACCATGCGGTCGTCGGTGATTTTTCTATTATCGGGGCAGGTGCCATTGTGATGGAGCGTAAAGAAATCCCATCTCATTCCATCGCCTTTGGCATCCCCGCAAAGGTAGTGAAGGTCGTTACCGAAGAGATTGAAAAGGACATCCAACTAAATGCTCAGGTCTATGTGGAATTGGGAAAGGCCTATCTTAAGAGGAAAAAGAACCTGTAATCAGTTTTAAGCGACTGGGCTTTACATGAGCGCCGAAAAATTTTACTCATCCCTGAATATCCTGCTGGATAGCGTAGAAGGTACTTCCCTGCTGCTGGAGTATTATGCCGGTTTTAGCAAGCGTCTTTATCATGCCCGGGACTTTAAAAGTATTATCGGTTCATTGTATGAAGAACTTCGCAAAATTTATATTAACCAGCATATTGAATTTATCCTGTGGCACAACCATAAACGTCTGGTAAAATTTGTATATAATGAGAAAAACAACCGGGTGCTCCCCGCCGAAGAATTTGCTGAAACCAACACACTTTACAATTATGTGCTGGAAAAACAGCAGATTGTTCTGACCAACAACTACTGGCAATTTTGTGAAAACCTGGGACTGGGCAGCTATCAGCTAAATGCCAGCTCCTGGCTGGGGATTCCCATGGTAGTCAAGGGCAAAGTGCTGGGAATGGTGGTAGTGTGGGATAATAATGCGGAGCGATATTTGCGGCTGCAGGATAAACAATTCATGTCCGCCGTGACGGATATCGCCAGCCTGGCGATCGAAAATATTTATCTTTACGATTATATTGTGGATAAAAGCGGTTCCTATAAAATTTTCGATTCGGTTCTGCCCAGGGACATCCGCCGGAATTCAATCAAAAATGTGACAATTCATTTGCTGGATGCAGTTCTTCAGCAGCAGGATGTGCACTATACAGGCATATTTCTGCGCAGCCAGTATCACAATAAATGGCGTCTGCTGAGTGAGCGGTTCCACAACCGCCAGTTCTCGCAGATCAGTTTGGAGCTGTTGCCCCGGCTGCAGCTGCTGCAGGACAATATTTTCGGGGAAGCGGATAACCTGTTCTGGCATAGCCAGATGCCTGCCCATCCTCTGAAACCGGTCTTTCATGAAAAACTGGAAAAAATCCCCCTGAACTCGGTCCTGCTGTTTCCTTTTTCCATCGAGAAGTCCTACTTCGGAATTTGGATAATCGCTTTCCAGCGCAGGGAGGAACAGCCTTCTCCGGAAGAAATGCGTCTTTTCCGCTTCATATCCTACCTGCTGGTCCAATTGATTGAGAAAAAAGCGCTCATCGAGCACAAGAAGCGTTATGAATCCTATATGCAGCACCTCGAGAAAATGAAGCTGGTTGGAGAAATGGCCAGTGGCTCAGCCCATCATTTGAATAACATCCTGAGCGTTATTCTGGGGAAAAGCCAGATGCTGCAGCGAAAGACACAGGACAAGGTCCTGCTGCGTGACCTGCGGATGATCGAGCAGGCTGCGGATGACGGGGCCAAGGCGGTCCGGCGGCTTCAGAGCATCAAATCGCAGGCGGAGCCGGAAGTGCTCAAGGAAAACCTGAATATCAACGACCTTGTCCAGGAGGTGGTCGAAATCGCCCGGCCCCGTTTTGAACAGGAGGCACAGTCCCGCGGTATCGCCTACGATTTAAAACTGAGCCTCGGCAAAATCTACCCTGTATTCGGAGAAGCGGCTGCCCTCCGCGAGGTCTTGCTGAACTTGTTCACCAACGCATTGGATTCCATGCCGGACGGCGGAAAATTATCGATCCAGACAACGCTTAAGAATGACAATGTGCTGGTTTTTGTCAGCGATACAGGCAACGGCATTCCCGAAGACATGCTGGACAAAATCTTTGAACCCTTCTTTTCCACCAAAGGGGAAAGAGGGAATGGTCTGGGACTCAGTATCGCCACGGAGATCATTTCCCGCCATAACGGCAAAATCTACGTAGATTCGATTCCCCAGAAAGGATCGATTTTTATGATTGAATTGCCGGCTGTCAAAGAAGAATGCACGCTTCATTCGGAAAAGGCCCCCTCCGTTGAGGCCGTCGGCTATAAGGTGCTGGTGGTGGATGATGAAAACGTGGTTCGGGAAACGCTCGCGGAAATGCTGGAAGATGAGGGGTGTGAAGTGACCATGGCGCCCAATGCCGAAGAAGCTATCCTCAAGTTTCAGAAGTATCAGTGTGAAGTGGTTCTCACGGACCTGAGCATGCCGGGGACCAACGGCTACGAACTGGCAAAACGAATCAAGGCTATCGATTCGCATATCCCCGTTTTTCTGATAACCGGCTGGAACCAACTGGACCGCAAATTTATGGAAGCGAACAAGATTATTGACGGCGTAATTGAAAAACCGTTTAATATGGAGCAGATCCGCAATCAGTTTATCCGGGTTTTAAGCGGCAACGGCCGGTCAAACCAGAAGGCTTCGCTGAAATATTAAAAATCAGTGTTTTATTGCATCGCCATTTGAATTCCTGCATTATGATATAAAATCTGATTTTCAATCCTGCAATTTCACTTTCAATTTTCCCGCTCAGCACATTCAGTCTCATTTTGCATATTGCTCTGATAGAGTTGGAATGGTTTTATTCTTCGCTGCCTAAGACAGGCATTGCTTGCCCGGTCAACTACAGAATATGCTTGCAATTAAGGAAGGAGAAATTTATACTGGTAAAAAACTCAATGTCGGAGAGACCACGGAAAAGGAGAACACATATGAATCTTAAAGAAATTCAGGCTGCCTTGCAGGAACAGAAAGCGGATGGCTGGCTCTTCTATGATTTTCACAACCGGGATGCCATTGCCTACAAAATTCTTGGTCTGGATATTAACAAGCTGACCTCACGCCGCTGGTTCTATTTCATTCCCGCCTCGGGCGAACCGGTGAAACTGGTCCACAGTGTGGAAAAGACAAAACTGGATGCCCTGCCGGGCAAAAAGGTGGTATATCTGCCCTGGAAACAACTGCATCAGGAACTGAAAAATATTCTCGGGAATCACAAAAAAATCGTCATGAATTATTCGCCGCTGAATAACATACCGTATGTCTCCATGGTTGACGGCGGAACGGTTGAGCTAATTAGGAATCTGGGATATGAAATCATCAGTTCGGCCGATCTTGTCCAGCAGTTCGAGGCCCTGATCGATGAAGGTGGCTACCATACCCATGTGGAAGCCGGGAAGCGGATCCAGAAAATCAAAGATGAGGCGTTTGCCGAAATCGGCAGGCTGATCGGTGAGGGCAGGAAAGTCAACGAATATGAAATCCAGCAGTTTATCGTCCGGCGGTTCGGGGAGGAAGGACTGACCGATGACGGAGATCATCCGATTGTGGGCGTCAATGACCATCCGGCCAATCCCCATTTTGAACCCACGCCGGAAAACAGCTACGTTTTGAAGGAAGGGGACACCCTGCTGATCGATTTGTGGGCCCGTCTGGATCAGCCGGGTTCAATCTATTACGATATCACCTGGTGCGGTTTCATCGGCGGGACGCCGCCGGAAAAATATGTCAGGATTTTCAATGTGGTGCGGGATGCCCGGAATGCGGCCAAGAAATTTGTGGAAGATAAATTTTCGCGCGGTGAGACCTGCTATGGCTGGGAGGTGGACGATGCCTGCCGGAACGTGGTGAAGTCCGCCGGTTTCGGGGATTATTTTGTGCACCGCACCGGCCACTCCATCGGGACGGAAGTGCATGGCAACGGCGTGAATATCGACAATCTTGAGACAAAGGACGACCGCAAGCTGGTTCCCGGAATCTGCTTTTCGATTGAACCCGGCATTTATCTGGAGGGCGAAATGGCGGTCCGCTCGGAAATTGATGTTTTTATCACCCCGGAAGGGAGGGTGGTGGTGGCCGGCAAGGAGCAGGAGGAATTGATCCTGGTTGGCGTCTGAAAAAAATTGATAAAGAAAAGCTGCTCATGATGGGGAAGAAGTGAATCTTCTTCCTTATCCTGTGTTTCAATCAAAAACGGTGAGTTCCTGGTCTTTGTACTGCAGTTGATACAATCGGTAATACAGACCACGCTGTTTCAGCAAATCCTGATGATTTCCCATTTCGCGGATACGGCCGCGATGCAGGACCACAATCTGGTCCATGTACTGGATAGTGGACAGGCGGTGTGCCACCACAATGGCGGTGCGGTCCTGCATGACCACTTTAAGCGCTTCCTGGATCAGATATTCGGAATCACTGTCGATATTCGAGGTTGCTTCATCCATAATGAGAATACTGGGATCGAAAACAATGGCCCGGGCCAGCGAAAGGAGCTGTTTCTGACCTTGGGAAAGGTTGCTGACTCTTTCCCGGAGCTGGGCATCATATCCGCCTGGTAATTTTTCAATAAAATGATGGGCGTTGACCATGCGGGCAGCTTCCCTCACCTGATCCTCCGTAATGTCCCTGTTGCCCAGGCGAATATTCTCCAGCACGCTTCCCGAAAAAAGAAATACATCCTGCTGAACCACCGCCATATGATTGCGGAGATTTTCCAGATTCCATTCACGCACCTCCACGCCGTCGATTAAAATCTGTCCTTCCTGTATGTCGTAAAATCGTCCCAGCAGCCGGGTGATGCTGGTTTTTCCGGCGCCGGTATGACCCACAAAGGCGTAACGCTGTCCGATGGGTATGGTCAGGTTCACATCGTGCAGCACGTATTCTTCATCATATGCAAAGTTGACATTCCGGAATTCAATGCTCTCCCTCAGCACCGGCGCCCGGTGGCCGTTGTCCGGATTAATAATGGTGGGTTCGGTATCCAGCAGCTTGAAAATCCGTTCCGAGGCCGCCAGCGCCGATTGCAGAATATTGTATTTTTCGCTGAGGTCGCTGATGGGCCGGAAGAACATCTGCGCATACTGAATAAACGCAATCAGAATTCCGAAGGTCACAAGTTCATTCTGAATATAAAGCCCGCCGCGGTATATGATAATGGCCAGCGCCAGGGCGCTGATCAGGTCCACCGACGGATAGAAAATCGCATAATAGAAAATGGTGCGGATGTACGCCGTGGTATGCTGGATATTGATATCCTTGAAATTCTCAAAATTCTTTTTCTGCCGGTTATAGAGCTGGACAATATCCATTCCGGAAATATTCTCCTGCATGTAGGCGTTTATCCTTGCCAGCCAGTAGCGGATTTGGCTGTAGGTCGAGCGGACCTTTTTGCGAAACAGAAACGATATAAAAATGAGCAGCGGCACCACGGAGAGCGTCCACAGCGCCAAACCCGCATGGATGGACAGCATCATCGCGACGATGCCGCCAATGAGCAGGATATCGCCGAATATCATCACAATTCCTTGGGTGAACACCTGGTTCAGCGACTCCACATCGGAAGTCACGCGGGTGATCAACCGCCCGACCGGATTTTTATCGAAGAAGCGCTGCTGCAGGCCCTGCAGGTGGCTGAACAATTCCTGCCGCAGGTCCAGCATGACCCTCTGACCGATATACTGGGTGACCATTATCTGGCCGTATTTGAACAGGAAATTTCCCACCAGCACGGCAATATAAATGATGACGATTAGTACCAGCCCCTGATAATGCTTGGGAAGAATATATTTATCGACGGCGATTTTGGTGAGGTAAGGGCCCAGGATTTCCAGACCCATGCCGACAATAATGAGCGAAACCGCGAGCGCAATCAAGTGCCAATAGGGTTTGCCGTAGGCAATCAGGCGCTTCATCAGATGCGTGTCGTAAATCTTACCAACAATTTTATCGTCGTCCATACATCCCCGACTTTTCAATTCAGAAGGACGATCTGAAAGACCGTCGCTCGCTGACAGAATATTTGCAGTTCAAATAACATTCAATCCATTGAAATTCTTTTATTTCAGGCGCCGCTTTCGGTTCCGGATCAGTTTAATGAATTCATCTTTCAGCCAACTGTTCAGCCGGTCATGCTGTTCGAATTTCTTCTCATCATTTTTGAATTCCCGGCTGTGGATGATTCTTCTCCCGTTTTGATGTTCAACCGGATGCAGAATATGCAGCATTTCGTGATACAGAATACCCTCTACCACAAAACGAGGTATTTCGGAATGGTCCAGCATCCGGGTCACCATCAGCCGCTTCCGCAGGGGATCATACGATCCCAGTCGCCGCCGGTTAAACTGGTTGCTCCACGAGATGGCCGGGACCGGCAATTTATTCGAAAAGTATCTCCGGTTCAGCAGATGGAAAAGTTCCAGCAAGTCATAATGGCGTCCATGCGGGCTGCCGGTGCAGGCTTTTGGGGCAGCATCAAATGCCTGAGCGGCCAGATGCCTGTTCTCCAGGAGCAGCAGGTTTTCCTTTGCGGCGGAATCCTTCACCTTTCCGGTAATTTTGCCCAGGAGCACCTGTGCCAGATGGGAGAAATATTCATCCTTCATGGACAGGGAAGCGATAGAAATGTGAAAGGTCATGCGCTGCTTATTCATGGAAATGCTGTGCGATAGCCGTTCCGAGGACGAGAATTCGAGATACAGTTCCTTATCCTTCAATCCTGCATATGCGGATTTCTGCTTGAACAGCCGGCTGAATATATCACAGTAGCGGTGGGGGAGTTGCAGCCCGAGATGCGCCAGACCTTCAATATTGAAAAATGCGGTTTGGCTGTGCAGGTTAAGTGATTCCGGCGACAGCCCCTGGTCAGAGAAGACTTGCCTGAACTGAGCAGTATAATTGAGCATGCTCCTGCACAGTTTTTCTCTTTCAGCGCCTTCTTTGCAGAGGGCATACTCGGTAAAAAAATCTTTTTGTAATTTCCGAATTCCGGAAATTCGATACAAAGCCAACCTGAAGTCCTCATCTATTTTAAACGAAAGCCCTCTTCGCCGAGGGCTTTCTGTTGCTTATCAGAGTAATCTGAAAATGACGCACCAAATTACATCTCTTCGCGGAATTATTTCAACGGGATTTTAATTTATCCCCGTGATCGAGGAAATGTAATCCTCTAATAATCAATTGACTCGCCAATGGGCAGGACCTGGCTCTTCAGCCCTTTGGCCTTCGCTTCTTTTACAAACTCATTGGGATCCACGTCAATGACTTCAAAGGTTTTATAGTGCATCGGTATGACCAGACCGGGCTGCAGGAATTCAGCAGCTTTCACCGCATCCTCAATTCCCATGGTGAAATTATCGCCGATAGGCAGCACGGCCACATCGATCTTGTTCATCTCGCCGATCAGTTTCATGTCATAAAAAAGCGCAGTGTCGCCTGAATGGTACAAAGTCTTGCCGTCCATGGTGATCAGAAAACCGCAGGGATTGCCTGTATAGGTGCCATCCGGTGCCGCAGACCCATGATGCGCGATGGTCAGCTTTACCCGGCCAAAAGGGAAATTATGGGCGCCGCCAATATGCATGGGGTGTACCTCCGCCCCCTTATCCTCGCAGTAATTAGCCAGTTCGAAGGGGGCAATGATAGTGGCGTGGTCTGTCCTGGCGATTTCCAGCGCGTCACCCAAATGATCTCCATGCCCGTGAGTAAGCAGCACATAATCCACTTTAACCGCCTCGGGTTTGGTCTTGGCAAGCGGATTACCGGAAAGAAAAGGGTCGATAACCAGACGGCCTTTCTTTCCTTCCACATAAAAAGCAGAATGACCCATATACTTTAATTTCGGCATACAAACCTCCTCTCGATTAGGTGAATGATATACCTCTCAATATAATCAATCGAAACTGGCGGCACAAGAAGGCAGGGGGGATTGAAGAAAACTTTTTGCGAGTGGGGAATGTTTCGGAAACACCAGAAATAAAAAAGGGAATCTCTTGTGGAGATTCCCGAAAATTCGTTTGTGAGGAAAATTTAGGCCTCAGCGGGAGGATAAACACTCACCTGGGAGCGGTCGCGGTCCTTTCTCTCAAATTTTACAACGCCGTCAACCACTGAGAACAGCGTGTCGTCGCTGCCTTTTTTGACATTGTTGCCGGGATGAAACTTGGTGCCGCGCTGCCTGACAATGATACTGCCGGCCGTAACGAACTCTCCCCCAAACTTCTTGATGCCCAGCCGCTTGCTGTGGCTTTCGCGGCCGTTACGGGAACTTCCTACACCTTTTTTATGTGCCATAATAAACCTCCGGTAGATCTCTTTTATGCAATATTTTCAATTTGTACTTTGGTGAAAAACTGGCGATGCCCATGCATCTTTTTAAAACCCTTGCGGCGTTTTTTCTTGAAAACCAGTACTTTCTTATCACGTCCGTGTTCCACAACTTTTGCGGAAATTTTGGCATTATCAAGAACCGGCTGGCCGATCTTCACGTCCTTTCCATCATCAAGTATCAGAACATGATCAAACTCGACCGTATCGCCCACTTCACCCTGCAAATAGGGAACCTTAATTATTTTATCCTTTTCCACCCGAAACTGTTTTCCGGCAATTTCCACAATGGCGTACATTTTTTTATAACTCCCGATTATATGTTCAACTTCAATTTGAGCCGTAAAATATAATATCTTAAAA
>JARRQT010000148.1:0-2970 GCA_037381445.1 Calditrichia bacterium | reverse complement strand
CGCCCGAACAGCGATATTATCCTCTCTGTATCAATATCATTCTCACCAGCTAAATTCTGTCGAACGATTCGGTGTCGTCATCCTGGTCATTTTCATCGGAGAGGGTAAACATACTGCTCAGCAAATCCTTGAACTGAGAACCGGCCTCCAGTTGGTATTTGCTAAGGAACGAATATTCCGCCAGCCCGTGAAGAACAAATTCCATGAAGAGCAGGGCTGTTTCCTTGTTTATGTTGGGATGATATTTCTTCACCAGCTCTTTCAATCCCGGGACACCGGTCAGCGTTTTTTCGTATTCCCGCAGTGGCAAATCATTTAGCAGATCCAGGGAATGACCTTCACTGAACCAGTTCGTGATTTGCTGGTAAGGTGTGGTGTCCTGTTTTTTCTTCAATTTTTCAGGATTTGGAAAATAATTGGGAAAATGTGCCCGAATAGCTTTTCCGATAAGAATATGCGCCACTTTCGAAGGCCCTTCCTGCTCGCCTTCGTAAACCAGCTCAATTTTGCCGGTGATGGACTGCACCACACCTGCAAAATCCGAAAGCCGCACAAATGTCCGGTCTTCGTGGTTCAGCAGCATTCTTCGCTCGGCGCTGCTGATCAGGTTCTCAAAAGCGGAGATGGACAGTCGGGCCGAGACGCCGCTTTTGGCGTCGATATACTCGCTTTCCCGGGCCTGGAATGCGATTTCCTCCACCAGGTTTTCAATCAGCTCATGCTTAAAAATCCTGTTTTGTTGTTCCGCGATTCTGGCTTCCTGGCGGGTGATTTCACGTGATGTTTCGAGGGTGCGAGGGTAATGGGTCAAAATCTGGCTCTCGATGCGGTCTTTCAGCGGCGTTACAATGGCCCCGCGATTGGTATAATCCTCCGGATTGGCTGTGAAGACAAAATGAATATCCAGCGGCAGGCGGATTTTAAAACCCCGTATCTGCACGTCCCGTTCCTGCAGAATATTGAAAAGCGCCACCTGAATTCTGGCCTGCAGATCGGGGAGCTCATTAATCACAAATATGCCGCGATGGGAGCGGGGGATAAGCCCGAAATGAATAACCCTTTCATCGGAATAGGGAAGTTTCAGTGATGCCGCCTTGATGGGATCTACGTCACCAATCAGATCGGCTATGGTCACGTCGGGAGTTGCCAGTTTTTCCGTATACCGTTCACTGCGATGGATCCATTTAATGGGCGTGTCGTCGCCTTTTTCGGCAACCAGATTTCTGGCCTGGCGGGACAGGGGCGCAAACGGATCATCGTTTAATTCGGAACCGTCAATGGCGGGAATATATTCATCGAGCAAATCGATCATCTGACGGGCAATCCGCGTTTTGGCCTGCCCTCGCAACCCAAGCAGCGTGATGTTGTGCCGCGAGAGAATGGCGCGCTGCAGATCGGGGATCACAGAGCTGTCATAGCCGATAATGCCGGTAAATATCTTTTCGTTATTTTTCAGTTTTTCAATTAGATTTCCGCGGAGTTCTTCTTTTATGGATTTCGATCGGCAGCCGGAGGATTTTAATTCTCCCAGCGTCCTGATTTCGGAATATTTCTGCAAGTTCATGGAAACACCTTTCCTCGATTTCAAAATTTCAAGCGCTCTTCAGTAGGATGTAAATTATCGCAGCCGTTTACGGCGGTTGCGGATATAATCCTCGAAGATGAATTCGCCCAGATTATGCAGACTGCTGTAATAGGCGCGGCCCTGGTTTATCTTTGTAAAGTCACGGACAAATTGCTGCAGGTAGGGATCGCGGGCAATCATGAAGGTAGTGATGGGAATCCGCAAGCGGCGGCACTTTCCTCCCAGACTCAGCGTCCTGTTGACAATTTTTCTATCCAGTCCAAAAGGATTCTTGTAATATTTGAGTCCTTCTTTAAGACAGGTCGGTTTGCCATCCGTGATCATAAAAATCTGCTTGTTATTATTCTTTCGGCGCCGCAGTATGTCCATGGCCAGTTCCAAACCTGCGACGGTATTTGTGTAGTAGGGGCCGACCTGCAGATAGGGCAGGTCCCTTATGGTGATCGGCCAGGCGTCGGTCCCGAATACAATAATATCCAGCGTATCTTTCGGATACTGTGTCGTGATAAGTTCGGCCAGCGCCATGGCGACCTTTTTTGCCGGGGTAATGCGGTCCTCTCCGTATAAAATCATGGAATGGGATATATCGATCATGAGCACCGTGGAAGTCTGCGTCTTGTATTCACGCTCTTCCACTTCCAAGTCCTCTTCAGTCAGTTTGAAATCGCTGATGCCGTGATTTATCTGAGCATTCCGAATGGAATCGGTTACCGCAATCTGGTCCAGGGTATCCCCAAACTGGTACTCCCGGCGGTCCGCCGTTGCTTCATCGCCCTGTCCGGGATAAGGCGTGCGGTGATTTCCCGCCGCCGATTTCCGAAGTTTTGAAAATATCTCCTCCAGTGATCGCCGGCGTATGGACTGCTCCGATTTCGGCGTCAGCTTGAGAATTGCGCTGTTCTGATCGTCTTCTTTAATATATCCCTTTTCTTTCAGTTCTTCGATGAAGTCGCCCATGCCGTATTCATCTTTGGTGAGGTTGTATCTCCGGTCAAAATCATTGAGCCAGTTCAGCGCTTCGGCCACATCACCCGAGGTATACACCAGGATTTGCATAAACAAGTCCAGTAATTGTTCAAAGGGAGTTTTTCCGTTGCCTTGGGGGACATATTCGGAGAATCTAAAACCGATCATTTTCTTTCCCTTCTTTCCGATTACTGCGACAATTATCTGAACTATTCTTATTGAGAAATGATTTCAATAAGATTTTAGTTTAATAACGATAAATGTTCCGATTTGTTCTGTCGATTAGTTTAATTTTTAAGCTTTCTATTGAATTGATAAAAATAAATATTATCTTTAGCGCTGAATGTTTTATTCTTAAAGGTTGTCGAAAGTCTGTATAAATATGTAAGTTACATTTTTGGTTCGGGCCGGGTGAATAC
>JARRQT010000147.1:0-8787 GCA_037381445.1 Calditrichia bacterium | reverse complement strand
GTGAACTTAAATTTGGCGCAGGTTTTCAGAAAGCCACCGTAGCTCAGCTGGTAGAGCAGCGCACTCGTAATGCGCAGGTCATCGGTTCAAGTCCGATCGGTGGCTCAGACAGGCCCGACCCGGTTTTTCCAGGCGGGCTTTTTTCATATGGGAAATAAACGGAGGGTTAAGAAAGAATAAAGATTTTTGGGCTTTTTCTGCCGGACTTCGGGTAAACTATTTGTGGCAGCGGGAGTAATACAGTAATACAAATGGCTTTACCGGATTTCCGATTTTATATTCAAACACGGACGCATTATTCTTGTTTTTGCAGAAAACCAAACGACTGTCAATAAAAAGGAGAAGGCCATGAGTGTTCAAGAACTGGCAGGCAAACCTGCTCCAATTGACTTACTGGCAAACATTCCCCGCCTGGTTTCAGCTTATTATACGTATACGCCGGAGTTGAGCAATCCCAATAACCTGGTTTCTTTCGGGACTTCCGGTCACCGCGGATCATCCCTCGAAAATTCATTCAATGAAGATCATATTCTGGCGATTGCCCAGGCAATCTGTGATTTCCGGAAATCGAAGGGAATCGGCGGCCCCCTCTACGTGGGGAAGGATACCCATGCGCTTTCGGAACCTGCGCTGGCTACGGCGGTGGAGGTATTCGCGGCAAACGGCGTTCACATCATGCTGCAGGAGAATTTCGGTTATACACCCACTCCGGTGATTTCCCATGCCATCCTTACCTTCAACGCGGGAAAAAAATCCGGGCTGGCTGACGGTGTGGTGATCACCCCTTCCCATAATCCTCCGGAAGACGGCGGTTTTAAATACAATCCGCCCAATGGCGGTCCGGCGGATACCGATACCACCACGGTTATTCAGGAAAGAGCAAATAAAATTCTCAGCAACGGCCTTAAGGAAGTGAAGCGGATCCCCTATGAGAAGGCGCTGAAGGCGGAAACCACCCGCATATTCGATTATGTGATGCCCTATGTGAAAGATCTGAAAAATATTGTGAATCTTGAAGCCGTCAAGGCCGCCGGACTGAAACTGGGGGTTGATCCCATGGGCGGATCCGGCCTGAATTTCTGGGATCCCATTGCGGAAACCTATGGACTTCACATCGAGGTTGTCAACCGGCGGGTCGATCCCACTTTCTCTTTTATGACGGTGGATAAGGACGGCAAAATCAGGATGGACTGTTCTTCGCCCTATGCCATGGCAGGACTCATCCGGCTGAAGGACAGGTTTGACATCGCCTTTGGGAACGATCCTGATTATGACCGGCACGGCATCGTGACCGGAAGCGCCGGATTGATGAATCCCAATCATTTTCTGGCGGTGGCGGTATGGTACCTGTTCCGGAACCGTCCGGACTGGAGAAAGGATGCGGCGGTGGGGAAAACGCTGGTTTCCAGTTCCATGATCGACCGCGTTGCCAGGGATTTGGGCAGAAAGTTGTCGGAAGTGCCGGTTGGTTTTAAGTGGTTTGTGGACGGATTAATTGACGGCTCCTACGGCTTCGGGGGAGAGGAAAGTGCCGGCGCTTCTTTCCTGCGAAAGGACGGCACAGTGTGGACCACCGATAAGGACGGCATTATCATGGACTTGCTGGCGGCGGAAATCACCGCAGTTACTCAAAAAGATCCTTCCTTTCATTACCGGGCGCTGGAAGAACGTTTCGGCAGTCCGGTGTATGAACGAATGGATTCACCCGCCGGTCGCGAGCAGAAAAAAATCCTGAAAAATCTCAAGCCGGAAATGGTACGGGCAGAAGACCTGGCGGGGGAGAAAATTCTGGCGAAAATCACCCGCGCCCCCGGAAATGATGCGCCCATCGGCGGATTGAAAGTGGTCACGGAGAATGGCTGGTTCGCGGCCCGGCCTTCCGGCACGGAAGATATTTATAAAATATATGCGGAAAGTTTCAAAGGACCGGAGCATCTGAAAAAAATTCAGGAAGAAGCCCGTCAGATCGTAGGATCGGCCTTCAAGGACGCCGGTCTATAGGGTTTTCCAAAAGGCGCGGCAAATCAGGAAAAGCGATGTGAGAATCCGGATCGGAAAGCGGAACAGAGGAAAATGAGCAGGGATTTTGCGGTTATTTTTGATATGGATGGCGTAATTGTGGACAGTAATCCCACGCACAGGATTGCCCTAAAGGAGTTTTGTGAGAAACACGGTTTTCCTCTCTCAGAAAGCGATCTGCGCAATAAAGTCTATGGAAGAACCAATCGGGACTGGCTCACGAACCTGTTTAACAACAGTATTACTCCCGCGGAAATAGACAAATATGAGGAAGAAAAGGAGCAGCTTTTCCGGAAACTGTATGCTCCGCTGATTCATCCGGTGAAAGGCCTCATTCCCTTTCTGGAATCGCTGAAAAGGAATGGCATTGTCAGGGCGATTGCCACCTCCGCTCCGCGTTCAAATGTGAAATTTACCCTGGAAAAGACCGGCACCGCCCAGTTCTTTGAGGTCGTTTTGGATGAAGAAGACATCGGGAAGAGCAAGCCTGATCCCGAAATTTATTTAAAAACGGCAGCAGCCATCGGTTTTCCGCCGCAGAAATGCATTGTTATCGAAGATTCTCTTTCCGGTGTGGAAGCGGCCCGCCGGGCAGGGTGCAAGGTAATCGGTATCACGACTACCCACCCCGGGAATGAGCTGTCAGAAACTCAAATGGTTATCCGGGATTTTGCTGATCTGGAAATCAGCGATCTGGAAAGGCTGGCTGCGCGGAAATAAAAGAGGCTGCCCGGAAATCAAATCCGGGACACCGCAGTGAATAATGATATACCTGCCGGCAGGACGTTCTTCCCGCAAAATTACCTGTTTCTGCTTTTTTGAGAGATCGCGATCGATGCCCGCTTTAGGCCGGTATTCTGCTTTATATGTTTCCCGGACAGCCTTTTTTTATTGGGATTAATTTCCTGGAATTGCGAAACCCGCTATGCCTGTTTGGCGGCCCAGGAAGTACAGTGTCCGGCCGCATTAATCGGGCCCTTCAGAATCTTGCAGCCGCCGCACACTTCTCCTTCCGCGGCAGGAATCCAGAACTGGCAGTTATCGCACCTTTTGTCCGGATACGGGGATTTTCCCACATATTGCAATGTTTCCCGCATTTTGATTTCCGCATCGGTCAGACCGGTCAGATCGGTGCAGGGATCACTGGCTTCCTGCATGGAACTGGTGTCGGCGGGGGGCGCGGCCTGCTCGGTTGCAGGCTGCTGTTCTTCCTGCGCTTTCTTGCCACCGCAGCTTGCCATAAAAGTTCCGGCGCCCGCTGAAACGATTCCGAACATTGATAACTTTTTCAAGAACTCTTTGCGGGTGATTTTTTCACTCATGGTAAGGCCTCCTTCATTTTGTTAGGGTTGTTTATATTTTCAATTTTTCGGCGGGTTAATGAATTCCCTTTAAAATTGGTTATCCGGAAAAATAAATTGATCTACAACCTTTTTAAAACGGGATGATGCATGAGACTTAAAAATAAAAAAAGCATGAAAAAGTTTTGAAGCCAATGCAGGATAACATACCAATTTCTGAACATTTGTTCACATTACCTGATAATATGCAAAAAGAATCCGATTTTATCAAGTGCAATCAGGTGAAATTTTTCTATTTGATTATGGGATATAAAAATGGCGAGTTCTTGCTCTGCCAATATTTTTTGAAATGGAATGAGCGGCAGTCTTACTTTTTCAAAATCCGTCTTCGCGCATAATCATTGCCGCTGCTGAACACCGGATCAGCCGCAGATAATGCCGCCGCCCAGGCAGATATCACCATCATAAAAGACGGCGAACTGGCCTTCGGCGATTCCCTTGTCCGGCATGTCCATCGCCACCCGGGCCTCTCCTGCGCTCAGAAATTCCAATCTGCATTGGAGCATTTCCCTGCCATGGCGGATTTTGATTCCCAGATCGTCTTTTTCCGGACGTTCCCCGGAAATCCAGTTAAAATCCGATACCAGAAATGAATTCCTGCGGAAATCTGTTTCGCTGCTCTTCCGCGAAAGATAGACGATGTTTTCCTCAATGTCCTTTTTCACCACATACCAGGGCCCGCCGGAAAGCCCTAATCCCTGCCGCTGTCCGATGGTATAAAACCAGTACCCCTTATGTTCGCCCACTCTGGCTCCTGTTTCCAGATCGATAAAATGGCCGGACTGCTCGCCGAGGTGATGCCTGACAAAATCGGAATATTTAAACTGGCCCAGGAAACAGATGCCCTGGCTGTCCTTGCGGTTTTTGTTCAGCAGGTCATATTTTCGGGCCAGTCGGCGCACCTGCGATTTGTCATAAATTCCCAGCGGGAAAACCGCCCTGGCCAGCTGATCCTGCCGCATGTAACCAAGAAAATAGGTCTGATCTTTTACGGGATCGGGCGATCTTTTTAGCAGATACTTCCCGTCTTCGCAACCTATGCGGGCATAATGACCGCTGGCCACCTTATCGAAAGCGTCATCGATCTTGTCAAAAAATTTACCGAATTTGATGAGGCGGTTGCAGAACATATCGGAATTGGGTGTTCGTCCCGCCCGAAGTTCTTTTATTGCGTAATTGACAATGGTGTCCCAGTAATCCTTTTGCATGGGCAGGACCTGGAGCGGCACGCCGGCCTGCTCGCATACCGCCCGGGCATATTTCAGATCATCCTCCCAGGGACATTCACCCAAAAAGGACAACTCATCCTCCAGCCAGATTTTCAGGTAGAACGCAGTCAGTTCATGACCTTGCTCCTTCAGCAGGCGCAGGGCAACCGAACTGTCCACTCCCCCCGATAATAAAACTGCAATCTTCATCTGAAAATAATCCGATATTTTTTGAATTTTTGAATGGCTGAACTCAGTACAGGCATAGGTCACATAATATTCATGGTCTCAAACAGACCCGATCATCGATTTCGCACAGCCAGACATTTTTATGAGAAAGCGGGTAAACAGTTTCAGGAAATGCAAAAAATATGGCAGGCAGGGCGGGAACCACCGAGTACAGCGGGACACATGCCCCTGTCAGCCGATCCAGTCATGGGGCTGATAATATTCCGCCATTTCTGCCTGCGGCGACCCGGCTTCGGGGTGCCAGTCATATAAAAATCTGACCTCCGGCGGAAGCGACATGAGGATGGACTCCACTCTCCCGCCTGTTTTCAAGCCAAACAGGGTGCCGCGATCGTAAATCAGGTTGAACTCAACATAGCGTCCCCGGCGGATGAGCTGAAAGAGCCTGTCCTGCTCGCTATACGGTTCTGTTTTCCGGCGCCGGACGATGGGCAGATAGGAGGGTAAAAAAGAGTCTCCCACGGATTTGACAAGTCGGAAATAGTGCGGAACGTCGTTTTTCAGATAATCAAAGAAAATCCCGCCGATTCCCCGCATCTCCCGGCGGTGTTTTAGGGTGAAATACTCATCGCACTCCTGTTTGAAGCGGGAATAATAACTATCATCAACCGCATCACACGCCTTTTTCAGGGTGAGATGGAAATGCCGGAAATCTTCGGGACAGGGGAAAAAGGGAGTGAGATCGATGCCGCCGCCAAACCAGGCGTTACCGCCGACGGTCTCAAAATAGCGCAGATTCATATGAATGGTCGGTACTCTGGGAGAAAGGGGATGAATCACCAGCGATATTCCGCAGGCGGCAAAAGGACCCGGCTCGGTCTGCATGACCGCAGCCACTGTTTCGGGCATCTCGCCATGGACGGAAGAGATATTAACGCCGCCTTTTTCGAAAACTTTCCCGTTTTGGATGATACGCGATTTCCCGCCGCCTCCTTCTTCCCGAATCCAGCGGTCTTCCCGGAATTTTATGGTGTCCTCTTCTTCCAGGCCCCTGCAGATGCTTTCCTGCAATGCTTCAATATATTTTTCCATAGCGATGAAATGTTCGGAGAATTCCATGGCAAACCATTATCATTTTATGAAAGTTTTGATGAACTCATGTGCTCAATACATATCAAATGCGGTCAGCTATCCAACGCCTCAGAGAGAGCCGGATTGGAACGGTTCCGCGCGTCCTTCACTGTGGCAGTATCCCCTAAGGGCTTCAATCCAGGAAGGATGGTCATTCAGGCAGGGAATCAGTTGAAAATCTTTTCCGCCCGCCTCCAGAAAGCTCTCCTTCCCCCGGATGCCGATTTCCTCCAGCGTCTCCAGACAATCCGATACAAAAGAGGGACAGATGACCAGCAGTTTCTTCACGCCGGATTCCGCCAGTCTCCTTAATTCAAAATCGGTGTAGGGCGTCAGCCAGGGATTTCTTCCCAGCCGGGACTGGAAGGCGACCGAGTATTTATCCGAGGGGATTTTCGCGGCCTCAGCAAATTTAGCGGTGGTCTCAAAAACCTGGTGCCTGTAGCAGGTTTCATGGGCCGGAGAGGGGGTCGAACAGCATTGGGGCGAAGCCAGGCAGTGACTTCCCGTGGGATCGGTTTTACGCAGATGGCGCTCCGGCACTCCGTGATAACTGAACAGAATATAATCGAAATCGGCAGCCAGATAATCTGCGGCGCTTGCCAGCAGGGCGTTTATATAGGCCGGATCATCATAAAACGGTGAAACAATCCGCAGGATCGCGTCGCTTTTCATCTTCTTCAATTCAACCATAGTTTTTACAAGCACAGATTCAAATGTGGACATGGCGTAATGGGGATAGAGGGGTATCAGCAATATTTCACTAACCTTCCGGGAAATCAATTCCTGCAGCGCTTTTCTGATGGACGGAGTTCCATAGCGCATGCCGAGCGCCAGCGGCATGTCGAGCTGCTCCTGCAGGCGCGTCTTAACCCTTTCACTGATGACAATTAGCGGTGAACCGGAATCCCACCAGATGGCGCGGTATGCTTCCGCGGATTTTTGGGGGCGAAAGGGAAGAATAAATCCGCTGACAATCAGGCGGCGCAGGGGATAGGGGACATCCAGCACCCGGCCGTCCATTAAAAATTCATTCAGGTATCTGCGAACATCCCGTACCGCTGTGGAATCCGGCGATCCCAGATTTACCAGCAAAATTCCCCGGTGATCAAAGGATTTATTCATGCTGTTTTTAATTCCTCTCTTGTTTCGGATTTATTACCAGCCGGGAGATCTCCGCCGGCGCCCCGTAGCGTAGCGGCGCCAGGGTTAACCCGATCCCATTGGTCACCGCTACGGAAATATTTTTCAGCCGGAAAAGGCCGCTGTAATATTTTGTCTCCAGCTGACTGGTGGTAAAAGGCATGCCGAAGGGGTGAAAGACGAGCTGCCCGCCGTGGGTATGGCCAGCCAGCATCAACCGATAGCCAAATTTTTCCGCCATCGAGGCCACATATTCGGAAGGCTGATGGACCAGCAGGATTTTCAGGTCGGCGGCCGGGGCATGTTTCAATATCTCCCCCAACTGCTGCCGCTGCAGGCGCTTGCTGTATATGTTGGTCAAACCGGTAATGAGAATTTTATGACCTTTATAGGAAATGATGTGGTGCTCATTTTTCATAAACAGCCATCCGCAATGCTGCAGCCCTTCCGAAATGCGTTGAGGATCTGCCCAGTAGTCATGATCGCCCAGAACGGCAATTTTACCCGCCGGCGCCTGCAAACCGCAGAAGAGCTGAACTCCCCGGGAGATGAATTTCGGGCCGGAGGTCACCAGGTCTCCGCTGAACAGGAGCAGATCAGCTCCGGATTTCCGGTAAGCCTCAATAAAGCGGTCCAATTTTTGAGACTGTGTGTAGCGGTCGACCTGCACATCTCCCACCAGCACTATTTTCAAATCCATGATAGGATTTGCCGATTCCTTTAAAGTAATATCGTAGGAGGTCGTTTTCACCCGGTAGGTATCATGATAGGCGCGGATGCCGACATAGATGACAAAGAAAGCCACCAGCGCAACCTGGAATATTGCTTTCCATTTCTGCCAGTTATGTTTTCCCATGAATCCGGTCCATTTCACAACTAGTCCCGCGATATCCAGGGTGATAAAATAGGGCAGAAGTTCCACCAAAATAATGAGTCCGAGCCAGAAAGGAAAAAACAGAAAATAGTCCGGCCAGCCCACCCGGCTTCCATTCAAATAGTGCGGGGATAACTGGCCGGTCAGGTAAGAAACCAGAATGACTATCGGCAGCAGGTTCAGCAGGATGACCAGTACGGCTATCGCAATCCCGGTGCTTCTGCCGGGCAACTGAAGGAGATACTGAAGTCCCTGAGAAAACCGCCACCCGATATAAAAATAGCCGGCCAGCAAAAAAGGAAAAATGTAGAGCAGCATACGCAGGTGCCAGGGCATATTTTACGTTCCCTTTATTATTTAGGATTATCGATGTCAGTCATGCTGTAAATGCTCAATCAGGATATTAAAGTGGTAAATATGCGGCCAGTGGGCCGGATTTCCAAACATTTTCTACACGCTGAATATTTCAGGCATAAAATTACCTATTTCGATGAAAAGCTTGGTCCTATCGCATGTATGATCCCATGAGAATGAAAATATTTTTTCTTGATTTTGTGGAATGTATAAAATAATTTCATTTAACTGAATTTTCAAAACGGCCCTGCAAAAACAAAGGGTCCTGGACCGGATTAATAACATGCGGAGAAAAAGATGAAAAAGTTCTACACCATTTCCATTCTGCTCAGCCTGCTCATGCTGATTCAAACTCAGCTCTTTGGCGGCATTCGCCTCCAAACCCCGCTGGAAAAAAGCGATTATACCACCCTTTCCAGTCATGCGGACATGATGGCTTACCTGAGCAAACTTGATAAGCAAAGCAAAGTGATGCATATGGAGATTTCGTGTAAATCCGCAGAGGGCA
>JARRQT010000146.1:8616-19234 GCA_037381445.1 Calditrichia bacterium | reverse complement strand
CCGGCAGGAGAATGGTCAGCGCGCTTTCCAGTCCGGAGCCATCCGAGAATTCCACCCGATCTGCCGTGATGCGCACGATTTCTTTGGAGGTATAAACCCGAATGTCATGCTCTTTGATCAGCGGTTCCATGGAGGCGTGCACTTTTTCACCCACGTCTTCAAAGAATATTTCTCCGGGCGTAAAAACACTGATAGTGCTCTGCTTGCGTATGCCGCGTTTTTCAAACTCATGGGCCAGCATGAACATCACCTCGCCCACCGGCCCCTCGCAGGGAGCTGCCAGATCGGTGACCTCAATCCGGGTGCCCCAGCGGCTTCTGGCCGAACCCACAACGACCGGGCCGCCCCGGAATTGCTGCAGGGTATTCCACAGCCGGGGCGCTTCCGTGTCGTCGCACAGTGAGTAACCGTATTCCCGGAAACCGGGCGTGGCATCATAATCCTTCAACGCCCCGAGTGTGATAAATAAATAATCCCAGGGGAGGGCCGTGCCGTCTTCCAGAATTACCTTTTGTGCCTGGGGATCAATGGATTCAACGCGGGCCTGAATGAAATGTGCATCATGCCGCTTGACTAGGGTTTTCAGGGGAAAATGGGCATGTTCCACCGGTTTGCCCGTGAATGCGACCTCCGGCAGCGTTGGTTTATCGAGGCTGGTCGACCGCGCATCGATCAGGGTGATTTCAATTTTTTCGCGAAGTGGCTGCAAACGGTAAAAAACGCGAAGTCCTGCAAAGCCTCCCCCCAGCAGCAATACTTTTGCCTTCTCCATGATTTTCTCCTTCCCGACTCATTTTGTTGAAAAACAGCAATTTTGACAACAATTTCGATTTTTTTAAAGTGTGCTGATCGTATCCTGCTAACCGTCCAAAAAATTCACTGGGTCAATCATCGCACCTGCAATACTAATTGTCATTATATCTTCCGGAAAACATCAAGAATTAAATTCTGAAAAGCGGACTTTGTTTCCTGACTGCGTTGGTGAAATTCCGGCGGAGTGAAAAAAATTTTTCTGTTCCGGATTGAAAACAGATAGAAAAAAGAAAATACTAATCAAAGGCAGCAATATGGAGAGTAGAATCTTATCGGATGGCAGAATTAAAGCCGTCGAGGATGGAATCATCCCTGAAATCGTTTTGTCCCGATTTCAGGATATATCGAAGCAGTGTATCCCGAAGCTGAACAATGACATCAGGTTTTATTTATGAAAACCATTCCCGTCAAATGGTTTGGGAGACCTGCCGGAAATGAAATCCATAGATGGCCATCCGCACCGCCAGCGGGAAATTCTGCGGGTATTTCAAAAGGCTGAACAGCAGCAATTTCCAGAAAAAACGCCGTCCCTTTTCCCGGGCACCCAGCACCCAGAAGGATTTAAAGAGGGCCCTTACATCGTGCGGCTGGATTCTGATAGGGGTGGCCAGCTTTACTTTCCGGTAATCGCTGATGAAGGTTTTTACCCGCTCGTAATAGGCGGCGGGGGAGTAGATGGTATGGATGATTTCCCGGTATCCTTCAATCAGCTTGTGATAATCCATTTTAGGAATGAAATTCGTGGAGCCGTCCGTGTTGTTGCCGCTCATCACTTTGAGCAGCCGGTTTTCCCGCTTCAATCGTTCATAAAGCCGGGTCCCGGAAGGTGCATTCAGAAGGCCGACCATGGCGGTAACAATCCCGCTTTTCTGTATAAAGCGGATCTGCTGCTGGAAAATGTTGGGCGGGTCGTTATCAAAACCGACAATAAAAGCCACCAGATCGCGCTGTTTGTTCTGCGATTTTCCGCACTCTGTGAGGCTGTCTTCATTGGTCGTTTCAATACCGACAAAGGCATGATCAAAACCGGCCCGGGCCATTAGTTCCACCAATTCTTCGTCATCCGACAGATTGATGGAAACTTCTGTGGTATAATTGAACGGAAAACCACAGGATTCCCCCCATTCAATGAGAGCGGGCAGAATTTCTTTCTTCAATTTGATTTTGTTGCCGATAAAATTATCGTCTACGATAAACACGCTGCCGGTCCAGCCGAACTGGTACAGCGATTCCAATTCGCCGATAAACTGCTCCTTGCTTTTTGTCCGCGGACGGCGTCCATTCAGTACCGTGATGGCGCAGAACTCGCAATTATAGGGGCACCCGCGGGAATATTGAACGCTCATACAGGAATACTTGTCTTTTTCCAGTAGCTCCCATGCCGGTTGCGGCGTCAGTGACAGATCGGGGAATTCCCCGGATTGATAGACGTGCTTTGGATTGCCGTTTTCCAGATCTCGCAGGAACATGGGGAGTGTTATTTCGGCTTCATTGAGCACGAGGTGATCCACGTCTTCAAATTCCTGGCTGTCAACGGTGCAGTACGGCCCTCCCAGCACAATTTTGGCCCCGAGTTTTTTACAGCGGCCGATGACTTCTTTCATGGATTTCAAATGGACATTCATCCCGCTCAGAAAGACGTAATCCGCCCAGCGGATCTGGCTGTCGCTGAGCGCGGATACATTCATGTCCACCAGTTTTTTGTTCCAGGATGAAGGCAGAAGCCCCGCTATGGTGATCAGTCCCAGGGGCGGCTCGGAAGATTTTTTGGATATGAACTTCAGGGCAGCACGGAAACTCCAGAAGGTATCAGGGGCCTCAGGATAGATTAATAAGATATTCATGGTGTTTTTCCTGTGAATCGTGAAAAAAATCTTCTAAATTAGAGCTATCAGTTACAGATTAATATAAAAAATAAATGGACTTAGAATTGTAAAAGTAGTGTAAAACCAGAGCGCTGTTCATGAAAAAACGAATCGGTTTCCTGCATCCCATCCTGGTGTTTATCATGGCACAGCTGGCCTGGCTGTCATTGCTGGGATTATGGATATACTGGTATGTCTCAAATTACATCATTCTTAAACAGGTGGGTGATAATCTCTCTCCCCAGATCATCACAAAAGGGGCGAACCTCCTGGCGTTAATCATTGGATTGATCATGCTGGTATTGCTTTTGTGGGGGATGTACCTGATCTTCATTTTTTTAAACCGGCAGATTAATGTTACCCGTTTTTATGACAATTTTATTGCGAATTTCACCCATGAACTTAAATCCCCCTTGGCGACCATCCAGTTATATCTGGAAACTTTGAATCTGCGCAAGGTATCCGCCGAAAAGCAGGAAGAATTTATCCGGCTGATGCTGAAAGATACCTATCGCCTCAAAAACCTGATCAATTCAATTCTGGATATGAATGTGCTGGAGCAGCAGAAAGCCGCACTTCGCTATCAGGTTTATGAAGCCGGAGATATGGTAACGGATTTGATCAAAGAATCTGCGGAAAAATTTAATCTGCTGGAAAGCTCGGTAAAAATTTCGGGGAACGGATCCTGTGAGTGCGTCTTTGACCGGGCGAATATGAAAACGGTTTTTGACAACCTGATTGACAACGCTATCAAATATACGGAAGGCGAATTTGAACTGGCGGTGCGGATGAGGTGCAATGAAAAGTTCTTTTATGTGGAGTTAACCGACCGTGGAATCGGGATTCCGGCCAAATATCAGAAGCGGTTATTCAACAAGTTCTTCCGCGTCTATCAGGCGGATTCGCCCAATGTGAAGGGCACCGGACTGGGGCTTTATATGGCGAGGGAGATTATGAAACATCACAACGGCAAAATATCGGTTTTCAGCAAGGGGAAAAATCTGGGGACCACTTTCCGCCTGCAGTTCCCGATTTTTGGGAGGACCGGGAACCGTTATCTGAAACAGCTTTTAAAGAAAACACAAAAATATGAGAAAGAGCAGGATGCCGGTCATGGGGAATGATTTTGTTGATAAAAGCAGAATTCTGCTGGTGGAGGACGAGGAAACGCTGGGATTGGGGCTGGAATTCAATCTTACGGAAGAAGGCTACGAAGTCATATGGGCAAAGAACGGGAAGGAAGCAGCCCAGTTTATCAGATCGGCGGAATTCGATCTTATTATCCTCGACATTATGGTGCCGTACCTGGACGGTTTCGAAATTGCTAAAATCGCCCGCAGGGAATACCCCCGGATTCCCATCCTCATTTTATCCGCCAGGGCGGGCGTCAAGGACCGCATCCGGGGTCTGGAACTGGGAGCGGATGATTATCTGACCAAACCGTTCCACCTGCAGGAGCTTCTGCTGCGGGTCGCGGGCATGCTGAAACGGAAAGCGTGGTATAAGGATACCGCCGATCAGAATCCGGTCTTTAAATTCGGCAGGAATGAAATTGATTTCCGGGATTTCAGCTGCGTGGCGGACCGCAGGCAATTCCAATTGACATTCCACGAGGCCATGGTGCTCAAATATCTGATCGATCACAGGAATACCATTGTGTCCCGCAAGGATCTGCTGGAAAATGTCTGGAATACCAGCTCCGAAATCGAAACCCGCACCATTGATAATTTTATCATGCGGCTGCGGAAATATTTCGAGCCGGACCCTGCCCAGCCGGTTTATATTAAAAGCGTGCGCTCGGTAGGCTACATTTTTTCCACATCAGAGGATGAATAGGAAACTTCTCAAATTTATATTTTTATCCGATAGCCATTCTCTCAAAAATGATAAAGCTCATTCATTTTATATCTGTGCCCCGTGTTTCCGGGCATTGCGGTGAATCATATGGCGGATGGGAATGGTGCCGTATTTCAGGAATAATGCAATGGCGTTTTTGAGGAAAAAATTGCTGTAACGCCCGTAAACCGACCAGAGTTCGGGGAACCAGTCCAGGTTATGGTCCCAGCAGGCAGAAATGAGTTCGTAATGCCGCGCTGTGAGATCCTTTTTCAAAAGCGGTTTGGAATATTCCAGCCGCGTGGTCTGCATGGGGGTGAAGAGCAGCGGCACGATGACGCTCTGGTAGGGGCGCAGGGAGCGGATCAGCTCTGTGGTCTTCACGACATCTTCTTCCTCCTCTCCCGGCAGGCCCAGAATTAGCGTGGAACACCCAATAATGTGGTTTTCGTGGAAGAGGCGGAAACCCTCGCGGACCACTCTCGGCCATTTTTCCGGTTTGTAGGGATAGACCTTTCCCCTCATGTGCCGGGCGATCAGTTTGGGGCTGCCGGTCTCGATGCCGATCTGGAAATAGCCGCAGGGATGTTTTGCCGTGCCCAGTTCAAGGATACGGGAAATCCGTTCCACGGTGTGCGGGGAACTCAGCGCCGAGGAGAGCGAAGCATGGCTGGCGCCCACCCACGCGATCTCGGGATGACTATAAACTTTATCGAACAGCTCGATCACCGCGTCGGCGTTTACCTTCAGACCATCGGACTGGTAAAGCAGGATATCCTCGCCGTGCAGGATCACGCCGCCGTGGCCCGCCTCCACATTGACCCGCGTTTCATGGAGAATATTTTCCAGCGGCCGCGAGCGGACTTTTCTTACGGACGGAACGCAGAAGGCGCAATGCCGGGCACATCCCCGGGTGGCTTCGATGATGCCCACAATGCTTCCCCCGACAATATCCGGGATTCTATCATCTTCAGCAAATTCGCCCTCAACAACCGTGTCTATCCGGGAGCCGTCTCCGTTCAGGGTCTGCCGGAAAAGGCGGGGCGCGGTGACTTCTCCTTCACCCACCACCACGCAGTGGACTCCCAGTTCCTGCTGCTTCCCGGGGTTAACCGCCAGCTGCCACGCCCCGGGGCCTCCCAGGAAAATGGTGGGCTGATGGGCGCGGATGGCCGGGTGGTTCAGCAGCTCGCGCAATTTGAAAGCCATTCGCCCTTCTCCTCCCAGAAGCTCGGTGAAGGTGGAAGTCGCCGGGCCGATACCAAGCGGATCATTGGAGCTGATGGAGATGATCTTCGTCTTACCGTCAACCACCTTGTCAAGCTGGTCGGGGTGCGCCACAATGATGTCTTCCCGCCGGAAGCCGTCAGCCAGCAGCGCCGCCTCAATTTTTCGCATGCCGTAATTGGCATGCAGCATCCGGCCTGTTTTATCGGTAGGGGCGCTGGGAGAGAAAATGGCGTAATAAAGCCAATCGGGAAGAATATGCTGGGGGATGCAGGCGCTGAAACCCAGAAACATGAGTCCGTGGTAGGCGCTGGCCATGGTGCGGTCGCAGGTCAGGACAATTTTATATCCCATTGGACATCCCCTTTACCAGAGAGACGCTATAAAAATAAACGTTCGGGAATATTTGCTGCCGGGATTTCCCGGATTTGAAATAATATATTTGTCGGAAGAAAAATAATCAAGAAATATTCCGGCATTCTTCAGATACGGCAGCATTTTTGCCGGAAGCCATGGGGCATCTGCAGTCCGGCCGGCCTGGGGGGAAAAAATTATTCCTCCTCCCCAGCTCTCCAAAAATCGAACCCGCAATTTGAAATAATCTGTCGTTATTTCCGCATATAACGCGGATGCCGGAGAATAAGGCTATCGAATATCTCCCATCCGTGTTTTATCGGATCAGCAGCATCTTCCTGGTAACAATCTGCTGGCCGTTTCCCAGCCGGTAGAAATAAACGCCTGTGGAAGCTTTGTTTTGCCGCTCGTCGGTACCATCCCAGTTAACCTCGTATTCTCCGGCCGGCTGTTCTCGATTGACCAGGGTTTTGACCTTTTTCCCCAGAATGTCAAAAACGGTCAGCGTTATCTTGCCGTGCTCCGGAACCCAGTATCGTATTTTTGTTGCCGGATTAAACGGATTGGGGAAATTCTGGAACAGTTCAAATGTTTCCGCTTTTTGCACAACAGAAGAAGCGATTGCATTCAGACCCGCTGCATCGGTGACCTCAATCCGCAGGCTCAGGTCCAAGGCAGTAGTGCCCGAAGCCGGATCACCCAGGTTATACCAGGTCCCGCTTTTGTTGATGGATGAGCGGTGTTCAGATACGGACTGATTGCCACCCATGAAAATCAGATTGTCAGAGGCATTGTCCCAGGAAACCACAAGCTGGTAATCCGTACCTCCCATAACGTCCACTTCCGCTCCCATCAAATCAATATAATTGTAGGAGCCCAGAATGAATCTCTCGAATGGCACATCCACGGTTTTTCCCAGCATTGTGCCGGGAATGCCGGCAAGACTGCCGGAAGTATTCGTATAAACGGCGCAGTGCAACGGTCCGCTGCCGGTAATTTGGCCTAGGCGGAGGAACATCCCCGTGACTCTGCCGGAGAAAGTTGGCGTGAACCGCAGCGCCAGCAGGCGGGAAGGCGCCGGATTAAAGCTCTGGGAGAGATTTTTCTCATAAGCGAGAATGGTCCTTTGCGACTGGCTTCCGGTCACGGTCTTATAGAGGGATTTAAAAACGTCCAGTTTTCCGTATCCCCACACATAATTGGGAACCGTTCCGGTGAAGAGGTCCGTATCGGTATTTCCCGTAATTGCCGTTTTGAAATCCGCTGAAGTGAGGGAGGGATTATTGCCCAGAAATAGCGCTGCGGTCCCGGTAATATGAGGAGCAGCCATACTGGTGCCCTGTTCGATGACATACTCCTGTCCAGCGAGAACAAAAGACGGATTTGGAGAGCTTAAATTGGATTTGGGAGCGGCGATACCCTGGCCGGGTGCCGCGATATCCGGTTTCTGCCGGTTGTCGCGGGTAGGGCCAATGCTGCTGAAGTTGGAAATGGCATCAATTCCATAGGTGCTGGGATCATATGTAACGACGCCCCCGCTGTACGGCGACCAGTACCACTTGGTGACATATGAGCCCACCGCAACCGGTTGCTGGGCGGTAGCGGGCATCCCCACGGTTTTGTTGTTATTTCCGCCCGCTACTGTGACGGTGGCATTTCCAACGGTGTTCAGTCCCAGCCAGCCATCATATGCAATTGTTCCCGATGCCCCGGAAAGTGTTAATGTCCATGTTCCCGAAGCGGGCGGCGTGCTGGCATTTGCATCATACACATCCAAAAATATATTCTTCTGACCGTTGATTGTGCTGGTGACATTCGCAAGGTCGATGGTTCCGTCGGAGCTGTTGGGTCCCGTTCCGCTGTTGCCCGGCCCCATCTCAAGGCTGATATTGTTGGGTGATTTGACAGTTGCTGTGACGGTTTCGGTGCCGTTATACCAGATATCCAGAAGGAACTCGTCGTTGTTTGCGGACGAGCTGGGGGTGTAGCCGGGCACATCCATCTGGAAAACCACCGAGCTGCCTGAAGCAATGCTCCCCGAAACATGAATATTATCGGCACCTTCATTTCCCGCGGCAATGGACACAACTCTTCCCGGCTGCTGGCTGAACTGATTCGCAGCGATTTCGTAGGGCAGGGTTCCGTCATGGGGGCCCACCTGGGAACCAAAACTCCAGTTCACCGCTACCGGCTCGCCGAATTCAGTTGATTTGTTCTGGGCGTAGGTCAGGCCGTCAATCGCCTGGGCCTCGCTGAAGCTGGCGTCACCGCCCTTTACCATAATGATATCCGCCTTGGGAGCGACACCGATATACAGTTCCGAATATGCCGCATTCCCGGCCGCGATCCCCGTGACATGCGTGCCGTGGCCTTCTATGTCTTCCGTTCTGACAAAATTGGCCGGCGTGCCGTCGAGCTCATTATTGATCTCGGCCTGGGTGTATTCAACACCATAATTGAATCCGGTGGGAGAATGCTCCGAACCCTGAGGAGTGAGAGTCTGGTCCCAGATAGCAAGAATGCGGCTTTTGGTAGTATCACCGGGATCTCTGAAAGCCAGATGTTTCCAGTCTATGCCGGAATCATAAACAAAGACGATGGCACTTTCCCCCTCATACGCCACACCATTGATGGCGCCGTTGTGCACCAGATAAGCGCCGGTCTGCGGAACGCTCACATTCAGTACCGGCCGGTTGCGGGTGCCGCGATCGATATAGCGAACTGATTTCAGCGGAACTAATTTTAGCATCTGCGCCGGCGTTAATTGGGCGGTCACAAAATTGTCATAAACCGAATTCAAATGAACACCCTGTTCCCGGACCTCACGGCTGTCCTGCAGATAGATGATTGCCGGATAGAGCGGCTGTCCGGCGGAATTTGCCAATATTGAGGCTTCCGGCTGAGGCAGATTCAGATTCAGGCTGCTGTAAGCATGGGCCAGGACCTTTTGGAAATAGGGATGGAGTTTCTGCAGTGCCTCAGAGCTCAGCGGTCCGGATGCCAGACCGGTGAGACAGAATATTGTGAAAAACAAAAATATGGAATAGAACGATCTTCTTAACATTTTGACCTCTTTGAGTTATTGGTTGGAGGGATAATTTTTTGTACTGTTTTCGATGGACCGAACGGCGGGCATTTCAGCAACCTTGCGCAGCTCTTTGATAGTTAACCGGGCTGTCACCACGTCGCCGAATACACTGCCAACTTTTATACCCGCCTTGCGCAGGGCTTCGGGATCATTGGTTCGAATGATGACACTATAAACCCTGGAACCATCTGGCAATGTGTTTATGCCATAATGATTCGGATCGCCTTTTCCGGTCATGAGCAGTTTTTGCAGGGATGGATCCAACTTGGCTTTTGCCTCAGGCGTTAAGCGGGACTTGGGAGAGCAATCGGTCATCAAAAGGGCAGGAATTGAAAAAAAGAAAAGGGCTAGCAAGGACCAGCGCATTGTTTCCTCCAGTTATTTTATGTTTGGAAAAACTTTTAAAAATGGATTCTCGCGCGCACCTAAAAAAGAATCGGCTAAGAATCATGATTAACCAATATGGGCGAACCTTCTTTTCGGGATCCGGTTCGCATGAGCCGCATTCGCCGGGCGGAGTTCCTATAAATAATTTGATGTCCGTACCCGTTACATTAGCCGCGAAGATGGATTCTGATTAGAATGGATTTAAATTGATGGTATTGTATTTTCTATATATTCACCTCGTTTATATAATAAAGCCAGTTTTATTATCGCTATCTGATCAAACCAGAATACTTGAAATTTGTTCTCAATGCACCGGGCAGGTTCCGGCTTATTCGCTCCTGTCATCGAAAGTATGAAAAATTGATTCTTCGTGAATTTGCCTCTCCAAAATGAATTTTTCATGAACTTTTCAAATAATGGCCGATAATTTCCAAAAACGGGTGGAATATTTTTTACATGATAAAGATGAAAATGGCCCGAAACAAATTTTGCGGTTTTTAGATCTGTGATAAATAAATATTATGCTTGATTTTATTTTGCATAGTGTGTTAAAATGAATAAAGATTTTATAATACTCTAAAAAGCATCAAAATGAGCAATGTCTTGTTTTATACTCAATTACTAAAATTGCCTGATGTTGCCTTGCTTGTAAGTTTTATGTCCAATAGTCGATGGTATGTAAGTTACTCAGCCATAGATGCTCTGTCGGAAAGAAACAGTTGAACAGGGCGAGATTTTTCCGTGGAAGATGTTGCCTATCTGCTTGAGAAATTGATGAATTTGAGCTGCCGGATGGCAACGTTGACTATCATCCATATTTATATGTCATCAGGTCGATTTGGTGTTTGAAGCGCGGGTTTTGATTAGATGAAACACATAATCTTGCTGCTAATTTTCCATGTGAGTCTCTTTATCCCCTTCAGGGGCATGTCTCAAAGCAATACCGGATCTTTATCCGGAAAAGTGCAGGGCTTTGAATCCGGAGAAATGCTATCAAAAGTCCTGATAAGGTTGGAAGGCACCAATAAATCCGCATTGACAAATAATG
>JARRQT010000146.1:0-8602 GCA_037381445.1 Calditrichia bacterium | reverse complement strand
TTTTTCAAAGATCTGGCGGCAGGAAAGTATATAGTTGTTTGTAGGCGGTCCGACCGCTTTTCAACCAGAAGTGATCCTGTGGAGATTATTCCTGGTGAAGATACTGAGATAGAATTGAAAATGCTGAAGGGTGATCCTGACCAATACTGCTATTTCTCCATTGGCGGGATCACGGTGACCGCGGAAAAGGACTTGATTCCCGAATCCCATGAAACAGTTCACAAAATTTCTTCCGGGGAAATTGAGCATATGCAGGCCACAAATCTGGGGGATATCCTGGAACTGATACCGGGTGCGGATATACGCAATCGTCCTGGGCTTTACAATCAAATCCACGCATCATTGCGAGGAGCGGAGCAGGTTCTTGACGAGATACCGGATATTTTTGGAACTCGGGTGATCGTCGATGATATTCCGCTCTCGAATAATGCGAATCTGAATGCAGGCGTGGGTGTGGGGTACGCAAGCGTCAAGGGTAACGTAACTAACGGAGTGGATCTGAGGACCCTCCCGGCCGACAATGTTCAGGAAGTTGATGTGGTCACCGGTGTTCCTTCTGTCCAATATGGCGATTTCACCAGCGGGATTGTCAAAGTGAGAACTCGCAGCGATGCCAAGCCGCTCAGACTTAAAGTAAAAAATAATCCGGACACAAAGGAATTCAATTTCGGGGGAGGATTTGATCTTGGAAGTCATACAACAGTCAATCTGAATGCAAATGACGCATACAGCCTTCGGGATTTAAGAATTGATGGCGATGAAGTTAATCGGCTGAGTTTTCAGGGGATTTTCAGTCATGACCTCCTGAATAAAAGGCTAATATTGTCTGAAAAAGTCAGTTTTACCCGAATGTTTGAAGATTACGCTCTTAAAGATGATTCATTGGCTACTGCCGCCTATAATCATGACCTCTATTGGGATTTTGGGCAATCCATCCGCTATCAGTTTTCAAAAAACACTTCTCTGTATTACCGCGGATTCCTGAACGTTACCCGGCGAAAGAGCTACAAACGTCAGCGGTATTTTATTGATCCGGTTTACGCGACAGACCTTTTTGGTAGCGGAACGCAGGTCGCCAAATTGTTAATGGCCGGGTACACCTGGGAGGTGAATACCACCGGCCTGGAGTATAATGCAGGCGCCAAGCTGAATTTCAATCACCGGATTGTCGGGAACGGTATGGTTCATAATATTTTATTTGGTTCCGAATTTCTTTATGAAGCCAACACCGGTGAAGGAAAGCAGTTCGACCCGTTGCTACCGCCAAACGGTTTGGTTGGTAAGAGGCCATATTCTTTTGATCAGGTCCCCGGATTTCGCCAGTTGAGTCTCTATGCGGAAGACCGGATCAGCGGCAAGTTATTCAGACCATATACCCTGACACTTGGCATGCGGGCGGAAATGTATAATCCGAAATCTTTCGGCGGCCGCAATCTCATTAAAAGCAGAAACGGCACGTTCTGGAATCCGAGAACGGGACTGCAAATCAGGCTGAATCCCAATCTGCAACTCCGGGGTTCCTTTGGCATCTCATCCAAAGCCCCGGCACTGTATCAGATGTATCCCGGGCCGGTTTATTACGATGTGCTGGAACCCGGCAACTATGTCGCCGGAGGAGATACTGTCAGGTTGATAAGCACTTATCCGCTAAATGTCAGCAATGGCGACTTAAAAGGATATACCCAGCGCAAAATTGAATTTGGTACAGATTTCAAATTCAACGGTGCAGGAATTTCCGTGACCGGTTTTCTGCAAAAAACCCGGAATGCACCTGCCATGGTTCAACTGCCCTACATCCGGTATACCTACGCTTACCCGAATTGGCCGTCCACAGAAGGAAAATATCTGAGCGGCGCAGATTCTGTGCAAAATCTCAGATACAGCGAATATGGTAAAATGGCCAATCTTGGCTGGATTGATCGCCGGGGAGCAGAAATCAGCTTGCGAACTCACAGGATAAAATCACTGAATATGAGGTTTAGGGTAGGAGGTTTGTTCTCTTTTGCCAGAAGCGGTCGGGAACCTTCTGTCTCTGTCAGAAGCCCTGGAGAGGTTCTGGACTCGAGTGCCGCCTCCGGTCCGGTGGTCCGGAATATCTTCCCCATTTACCCATCCCTGAATCGCCGGGAGAAAAAACTGGTGCTCAATTATAGTCTGGATTATATGAACGAGACTTTGGGTATCTGGCTGACCTTTACCATGTATCATCAATTATATCAACAAAATGTGGTTTCAGATTGGCCTTCGGACTATCAATTGGCGACCGGTTATTATGAGGAGGGCAATTATTACACCCTGACTCCGGAGCAGGCCCGGGAGTGGGGGCTCAGCTCTCACGTAAGTAATGTTGAACGTATCGTCTATACCTTTCCGGTCAGGTATTACTTTAACCTGACGGTCAGCAAGAATATTTATCAGGGAATGGAGGTATCGCTATTTGTCAATAATTTTCTCAATGCCCGGCAGTACTATACAAATTATATGGGGCAGACGGTTGCCGCGAACCCGGAAATCTTTTACGGAATTGAATTTAGCATGATGATTAAACCATTTTCCAAATTGTTCTCTCAAAAGGTATTTTAAAAAAGGGGAGATGATATGAAATTTCATCTGGCAGTAATAATAATGTTTTACCTGTCGCTTGTTTTGTACACTGGCTGTTCTCCGGAAAAGCCACTGGTCCCGGAATCTTCCGGTCATTATTCCCTTGTTGTCATGGACAAAACCGGATCCTACAATATTGCAGACACCGCTGCTGCCCGTCCCGTTCCGGACGTCCGGGTCACTTTGTATTCACCAGAGTATGACCATCAGTATAGTTATGTGACAAATGAAAAGGGTGTTGCTGACATCACCGGCATAATTGCCGCCAGGTATGACATTCATGCCGTTGTCGGCATCAGCAACAGCCTGCAGCTTATTGGTGGGAAAAGCGTCGAAATTTATGCGGATCATTCGGTGACAGATACGGTATTCCTGGAGATCGCGCCTGTTTCGAAGATTTTAATAAAACCGCAGTACGAACGATACCTGTTATCTGGATGGCAAAATAATCGGAAGATTACACTCGTCGGAATATCTGAAACCGGTTAAGGATGCACTGTCCTATGTCGAGCTGCAGTATGCTTTTCAATTTCCCGGCGATCCGGGCGAGAAAAATTATCCCATCTACCCCGGACAATATGTGGTCATTGCCGGTGATGCCGCCGATCATTCGGAAACAGTTTCGACGGCTGTTAATCTGGAAAATGCGGACTGGGAATTTTGTAATCAGGCAGGGAATGATTTCGATAACCCTAATGTCCCGAACCTGAGAAACATCATTCTTTCCCAACCGCGGGATTTTATGATTAACATGATTAGTGACGGCATTATTTTTTCCGATGGTACAAAATGGCAGCTTATAACCAACTCCAATGGAAGCGATTATGTTCATGTGCCCGTTGAAACCATCATCGATGGCGTGGAATATCGATCCGGGAGTGATGCATCAAAATATTTGACCGTGAAGGTGGATGCAGGTCTTGCCGGTGCGGGTCTTCCAAGATATAGCGGCATGTCTGTCGAGCGGGTTGATCCCACCGTTGATACCAATAACAGCACTTTCGACTTTCACAACCTGAGTGCGCCAAGCCCGGGTTACCAGGGACAATGATTGGGCAGGAAACGTAATAATGGAATTCAGAAAAAACTTGCAGTATATACTTTTCTTTTTCCTGATAGCAATGATACTTCATTACAGATTGCCGGCGCAGGACTTACGGACCGTTTCGCTGGGCGGGGCGGATCTTGTCTTGAACCATGAAGAGAATCACCTGAATTTTTACCGTCTGAACGGAAATCCGGCTTTGATGATGCAGTATGAAGCGGTGAATTGGCTAAAAATTAATTCATACGGAAATTATCAGCATGGAAGCCTTAGACGGGTATTGGATCCTGCGGCAAACCGCAATTTGCTCTTTAATGCTCAGGGCTATAAAAAATTAAGTGAAAGACAAGCCTTCTATGGACAGGTCAGTTATGATCTCTTGAAAAATTATTCCGTTAAAAATGCCATCGATCCCGATCCTTACGGTGACGATCCTTTGGTGCTTATGGATTCTACTACCGGCGATTTTAATTACAATGGTCCTAAAGCACAAGTATGCTATCAAAATCAAATATCTTCCCGTTTTAGCCTGGGCGGAGAAATTACCTATGGGATATCTCAGGGTCTAAAAGACCAGTTCACCCGCCCCCGAATTATTCATCGTGATTTTGCGGCAGGTATCGGCATGGGCTACAGGCTGGGGCGCTATCTGCTGATCGGCACTATCATCAATTATGAAACGGTGCAAAATCAGACGGAAGTCACTGGCAAGCAGCTTGAGGCATTTGATCCTGTAATTAAGCGTTTCCGCAGTGAATCGGTTTTTCGTGTTATCAAGGGCGGCTTTAACCGCTATACAAACCGGGATAATTATTCTTTTAATTTATCCATCCAAAATGGCGGAATCGGCCGGGAATTTCAGCAGGTGGTTCAATTAAATTATCGCTATGGCGTCCAGAAAACATATGATAATGTCGATCTGAATAAAATTTATGATTCCCCATGGTTTGGCCGCTATTATAATGCCAGTTATCAAAATCGCTGGATAGTCCCCGGGGGAAAGTGGATCCTGGGTGCACGGTTTTCCGGAAATTATCTATCAAGCTTTAGCCGCCACCCGGACCTGGATATTATGATAACGGAACGGGAAGTCAGAAGCGGCTGTGCCGAACTTGGAATTTCCAGGAATTTTTCAATCCCGAGGCCCTTCCTGCTTGTGCTGCAGGGCGGCTATGGGCAAACCCGGGACAGCTACAGTGATTACCAGAGCAAAGTCTATCGCAAAGTAAAGTTGACCGATTATATCGCTCGTGTTGGTTTGGATGTCTCTGTTGACCCTATCCACAATTTGCTTCTGGGGTATAATTATGGCAAGGACGATGTAGATGCCTTTTCTCCCCGCTACCTACCCGACTACTACATGTGGCGCTTCTCTATGGGAATCAGCGAGACCCGGCAAAAATACCAGCTGCAGTTTTCCTTTGAGTATTTTGTAAAAAGAGCGGCATATGATGACCATGAGTTTGATGGCTGGATGGTCTCGTTCTCTTCGAAAATTCTGAACTGAATTTTGCCTAATTGACTATTAAAATCCTGTTTTTATAAAGACAGCAATTTTGGCATCTAGCAGATCGTATCTGATCTGACCTGCATGCAAAATAAAAAACCTCCTCAAATATTTGAGGAGGTATATTGGCAGAAAAATGGAAATAATCCATCTATTTGAGGAGCGTCATCTTCCTGACCTGGCTATAGGGGCCTGCATCGAGTTTATAAAAATAGACGCCGGAGGGTGACATCAGACCAAAATCGTTTCTACCATCCCATTTTACAGCGTGATGCCCGGCGGCAACCACGCCGCTAACCAGTGTTCGGACCTTCTGTCCAAGGGTGTTGTAAACTACCAGCTTAACCTTCTCGGTGCCGGGAATGGCAAAACTGATGCTGGTTGTGGGGTTGAAAGGATTCGGGTAATTGGATTCCAGCTGAAATTCCTGCGCTAAAGGAGTGGGAGTTGTGATGCCGCTATTTCTTGTTCCAAGAATGTAACCGTCCTGGCCAACAATGATTCCGGAGCTTTCGTCCAGCCAGACCATGCCCTGTAGATTCCAGGGAATGGTTGCTGCGGGTGCTGTTAATTGCGTCCAGGAAGCACCAGTATCGGTTGATTGATAGATAGAACCATTTTCTCCACATATGTAGGCAGTCGTGGGATTGACAAAGCTGATGCGGTATAGATCAGGATTTGCTCCCCCGCTGTTTATATTGGATAATTGATCGGTCTGATTCCAGGTTTCTCCGCCATCAGTAGTCTTAAATATGTACCCGTCTGATGCGACAATCCAGCCATTTTGCAAATCGGAGAAAAAAACATTTTTCATACTCATACTACCCTTGTCCGTTACCTCTATCCAGGTGCTGCCCCCATTTGTTGTTCGATAAACCTTTCCGCTTTTGGCGGAAATGATGCCGGTGTTTAAATCCAGAAAAATGCAGTCCAATAGTTCGGGCGTGTTAACAGTATCAATACTGCTTTCGGTCCAGGTTTCGCCGCCATCGTTTGAAACTTGGAGAATACCGCTGGTGCCCCCGGCAATGCCATTCAATGCATCTTTAAAATAGATGAAGTTATAGCTTTTATTACTGCTGAATCCATAGCTGTTCGGTATTATCCGCCAGGTTTCGCCGCCATCAGTGGTTTTTCCGATTAAGCCGTCCCGCCCCGCGAAAAAACCGAGGTTGTCGTCATAGAAAAACAGGTCGAAAAGGTTGCCATAGGTCCCGTCGGCCGGTGTGACCGGATAGGACCATGTCAGGCCCCCATCATCACTTGTAGTGATTTCACCCTCGTAATCTGCGCAGGCATAGAGTCTTTTTGAGGTAGCCACTACATCCCACAGCGATATGTTTGGCCAGGAAAATATAGGTGTCCATGAATCCCCCGCATCACTGGATTTAAACAACTGTCCAAATGTTGTGAATAGGTAAAGCGTATTATTGTCAAAAGCTTTCAGATACGTCAATGAACTTGCAGAGGGATAGTAAAGGGTATCCCAGGTGGCTCCGCCATCTCTTGTTCGATATAAATAATCATAGCCGCCAGTCCATACATGGTTCGCATCTGATATTGCGACAGCCTCGAGATATTTAAACATACCCGGCCAGAGCACTGAGACGTTATTCCATGTCTGGCCATAGTCCTTGGTCTTGAAGACAGATCCGCTATAGCCGACGGCATAGCCAATGCCGCCGGGAATGCCACTGCAATAATAAGTCTTCGAACTGACACTGGACGGAGGATAGTTCAAAATGGTTGTATGCCAGTTTGCTCCTCCATCAGTAGTATATACAGCTTCTCCGCCTGTGGAGTTATCAACCGCCATCACCGAATCAGCATTAAAGACATAGAGGGCATATAGTCTTGTCCCAGTCCGGGTTTAACCACCGAATCTTTGAGAGGAATTCAGGCGGCGAACGATAGCGTGGTATATACAGTTGGATTTTCCGGAACCGTATTAAAAACTTCTGATGGCGGGGATTCCTGGTCCGTCCAGGTTGCACCGGCATCTGCAGTGTGCAAAATCACTGATACGCTGCTGATGGTGCCGTAAATCCACCCCTCATTTTCATTCAGAAAATAGGCGTGATTGCGGCTATAAATGTTCGGCTGTTGTGGTCCCTGGACCACGCTCCAATCTGATTGGCCAAAAGCCGCTCCAATCAGAAAGGGAATGATAAGCAATAAGTAGAAAGGTTTCATATTCCCTCTTCCTTTAAGAGATTAAACAACTATTTTATCGACTGAAAAACAGTTTTAATAACGATCATAATGATTTTTGCTTCTGAAGATAACAGATGTTAATACATTTTTTCATAATTTGCAAGGTTCCGGACTTCATAAAACCAGAAAAACAACAGATTCTCTGGAGATATCAACCACAGTTGCTGTGTTGAAGGGAGAGTGCCGTCATGGCAATAAAAGCCCGCCAGCAACCAAAGAATTCCTTATCCTCATTTTTTGCTGTAACTTTCCACTGTTTTAGATAATTTTCTACAGTGGGGATTGTTTTTTCATAACCCAGAGATTGCATTATGCGCAAGCCACCCGGCGTTCAAGATCGCAATATGATCATTCTCAGGATTAAAACGGTAGATATATTGATTCTCAGGAAGTGCAACAAAAGTCCTAAAGGGATATCTGTTTTGATTTCATCCTGAATCCGCGGTTTGATCAGCGCATTCGATCATTCCTGCATTAATTTTGGCTCGGCTTTGCCTGCCGAAAATAAAAAATCGTTTCTCCCGTATTATTCTGTAACATATTTTTTCTCACTCTCCGGACTGATATGCCGGAATTTCCGACAGTTCCCGTTCACTGGCCGGGCTGAACCGGACTGCCTGTCCGCCGCCTCTGGCGAGCTGCGCCTTCAGGACCGTGCCTGCATCGACGATATAGCGGTGAATGCTGATGGCGGCAGGATTGCCTTCCCAGTTAGCGTCCGCTCCGTCCGCATAGCAATGGGCCACATATTTCATGCCGGATTCAAGAAAGTCCAGAGGGATCTCTAACTTCCGGGCGTTCTCATCGGTAATGCTCCCCATGAACCAGTTATTGCCGTTCCGGCGGACGATCGTCACATAATCCCCGATTTTGGCATTCAATACTCGCGTTTCCTGCCAGGTGACTGGAACATCCTCGATGAAGGCGAAAGCCGGCTGATTCTCATAATTTTCAATGAGATCGGCCGCCATCTGCACCGGACTGAAGATAACCACATACACCGCCAGCTGCTTGGCCAGTGTGGTATGCACCCGGTTTTCCGGCTTGTACTGGTTAAAGGTCAGGTCGAAAATGCCCGGTGTGTAATCAATGGGGCCGGCCAGCATACGGGTGAAAGGAAGAATGGTGGTGTGCTCCGGAGGATTCCCTGAACTCCATGCTTCATACTCGGTACCGCGGACACCTTCCCGGGTCATCATATTAGGATATGTCCTTGACTCGCCGGTCGGTTT
>JARRQT010000145.1:0-9229 GCA_037381445.1 Calditrichia bacterium | reverse complement strand
GAAAACTGGTCAGATGCGTTCCGATATGCAGATGAGGCCCTGCGGCTGCAGATAGATTCAACCATACGAAAGCGCAGCAGGGACAGACTTGAGAAAGCATTGAAAATCCGGAATATGGCTTCCCGGCAAATGGCAAAAGCGGAAAATTGAATTTCCGAGCATCGTTAACCATAGCTCTGTGGTTAGTATAAAATCCTGCGCCTTCAATTATAAGTTGTGAAAATCCCGGAGCGGAACACGTAAAGATATTTCCTTTTTTATTTCTTCAATACCATTGAAATTGATCTGATTTTTCATTATCCTCTGTGCAGGCGATTTTGTGAGGAGCGAATGGGATCATCAGAGACCGGCAATTTCATATTCAGACGGCAACAAATATGGATAACGGTCATGTCAGGGTGGAGATCTTCCGACAGGGGAGGCTTCTTTACAGCGAGCATTACAATTACGAACGACGAACCCTGGATAAAGACGCCACTGCGGAAATGCGCATCAGGCCTGTTCTGGAGAGCTATCATCAGGAAATCATTTCAAGTCTGGAGACCCTCTTCGAGCTTTCAGGCATAATCTACAAAGAGGAACATTATCTCTCCCATTTCAGGCTAGGCTCTATTTTCCTCTCCCTCCATATTTATGATAAAGCAGAAGAGCACATTCTAAAATCGATCGATTTAAATACAAAGTTTTATAGCGCCTATATTGCCCTTGCCCGCTGTTATTTTTTTCAAAAACAGTATAGCCGTGCTTCGCAGACGCTGGAACCGCTGGTCCGGGAGCAGCTTTCTTATCCCGATATGTTTAATCTGCTGGGGATGATCCTCCTGGAACAGAAGGATTATGTGCATGCCCTCAATCAATTGAGATTCGCCATTAAGCTAAATCCCAATTATCTCGAGGCATATTTTAATTTGCTGATCGGACTTGTGCAGCGGATTTTAATTTTACGCACTCAGGATAAAAACACGGAAATTCAGAAAAATTCTGATTTTTTAAATATTCTTCTCAAAAAGATTTATAAAATCGGAGAAGCCGAGGAGCATCTTCTGCTGCAAAAGGCCAGACAGGCTTTGATAAAGCAGAATTACAGCAAAATTTACTCGCTCGTTTATGATCACCGGAACAAGTATTTTTTCCAAAGAGCTGCTCCTGAAATCGCCGGCTATGAATTTGAGCTATGGTTCCGCTATCTGCCGGAAAGACTGAACACGGAAATGCTGCAGTATTTTGAAAATAAGCTGTCGCTCACTCTGGATAATAATCCCAATTACCCCGATATCTGGAATTACCTTGCCATGATTCACCTGATGTTGTGCAGGGATGATTTTTTGAAGGGAATGGAATTTTTCAGGGAAGCGACCAAGATGAATCCCAAGTTCGCCAAGGCCAGGAAAAATTTGCGGCTGGTGGAAAATGACGGCCGGGAATTCTTATCCCTGATTAAGGCAATGATCAGATAACCTTACAGTTTATATTAGCATTATCATAAGAATTACTGTGATTGTAATCACACCCATCCGGGGGAATGCCGGGTATTTTGGATAAGTTTTCAAATTAAGGAACTGTTTATGAAGTTTAAATTGTTACTGCTATTTGTTGTCCTCATACTAACCACAAATTTAACGGCCCAGTCCAACAATTTGGAAGTTTCATTAAGTCCGGTAGCCGGAACAAAGGCAGACTGGAATCTCGATTTTTCATTGAATATAGGTTTCGCTGCCGGCAACGGATTTGCTTTGAAGGTTCCCAATGGCGTTATGCTCATTCCGGTTTCGTTGAGGATAAACGAGACGGAAGTGTGGCTTCAAAAAGCCAACACCATTTCAGACCGCGATTCAACCGTCGCCTGGCGAAATATCGCAGAAGGTCTGATTTTCCTCTATAAAGACCAATTAATAAAACAGGGCGACCGAATTCAGCTAGAGTGTATCGCCAATATCATAAATACTCCTCTTCAGACAAATGAGGTAACAGTTAGTCAGGTTGTGCGTCAAGCCGATGGCTTCATCGCCTCTGACCAGGTTTCAGCTTCAGGTTTATTTCCTGCAATACCCAATCGTTAATTTAAATATTAACAGGTAAAATTATGATCAGGCGGTTAAGTATACTATTTTGGGTGTGGCTTCTTCCTGTCACGCTCCTTTTTGCAGATCAGGGTGGAAATGATAATTTTGGCTATATGTGGACTGATTCGAAGACCACAATACCTGCGGATAAATCTATCAATTATCAATGGATCGACGTAAGGGACGGGACCTCTGTTTTTACGACCAATGTGGACGATGCGGTATCCGGGGCCATTGATTTGCCGTTCAGTTTTTCTTTTTATGGATCTGCTTTCAGTACTATCTATATTTCCACTAACGGATTTATCTCTTTCCATTCCACAAGCGCTTTTCCTCAAAACCGCAGTATTTCTTCCTCAGCAGGCCCGGATTCAATTATTGCTCCTTTCTGGGATGATCTTGTTGGGGTCTCTTCTGTAGGGAATGTATATTATAATGTCATCGGAACCAGCCCCAACCGCAAGTTTGTAATTCAATGGGACAATTTTTATAAAAAAAGTCAGCCGACAAATATCGGCACTTTTGAGGTCGTGTTATATGAAAACAGTAATCTGATAAAATTTCAATATAATAATTTAATTGGAGACAGCCTGGATGGCAGCTGGCAAACCATTGGGATCGGCTTGAACGGTGACGGAATCGACTATAGTTACAATCAGAGCGGTGCCGTCAGCAGCAGGACCGCTATTCTGTTCCACGCCGACTCGCTGGGACCGGATGCCGACGGTTTAATCACTCCCGCTTCGGCGGTAGTGGGCACCAATTTCCAGGAATTCACCTACACACTGCAAAATATTGATCCGGCCTCAACCAATGATCTGGGAAAGGTTGACCGGCTTGCCATCTTTAATCCCTTCGAGATTTATTCCGTTCCAACGGTTATCTCCGTTTCCATCAATGGAGAAGCGGTACCGCTTCAATATTCCACCGATGCGCCGACCGAGGAAGGGGTTGCCACCTGGTACCGGATTACGGATTCCATTATTGTGCAGACTTCTCCTTTTAATGTCAAGGATTCTCTGAAGGTGAACTTTGTTCAGTCCATGCCGCCTGATATTCGGGCAGGTGAATATGCTTCATATTTTGACGCCAGGCTGGATTCAACCGCAAATCAGGTCGCGCAGGATGCCGGATGGACGGTCAGTGTGGTTCCCGGTGCAATCGCTTACTATAGCGTGACACCCTCCACATTAAGCACAACAGCCGGCAGCAATATTACGGTTACAGTTGAGGGGTATGACGAGAATGATAATCCTGTAACCAATGATGATACTACCCAGGTTGCTTTTTCCGGGACCGGCACAGGATTAAATCTTGCTCCGGCTTCGGGAACGTTGAATGGTGGCCAGATTACTTTTACCGCGACGAATACTGTCGCGGAACGTTTTACGCTGACCGCCAGAAGCCAGTATGATCCGACCCAGACTGGGACCAGTGAAGTGATTACCACTCCCGCTGCCGCAGCCGCCAATATTTCCAAGGTCAGCGGTGATGGCAGCGGAATTATTGCCGGTGCAAACCGGCTGTTACGTGTCCGCGTACGGGATGAATATAATAATGTGGTAGCAAATGCACAGGTCTCATTTTCCGTCCAGAGTGGCGGAGGATCATTGGGAGGACAGCCCAGTTTGTCCGTTCAGACCGATGGCGATGGTTTTGCGGAAGCAACTTTGACAACCGGAACCCTCCCGGGGACAAACACAGTTCGGGCTGCCCTGGGTACCAATCCGGCTATAAATGTAGTGTTTTCCGTCTCTACTGTTCCCGGAGGAGTGAGTTATTATACGGTCATTCCCTCTGCATACAATGCAATAGCGGGTGATAACATCAATGTTACTGTCACTGGCTATGATGCGAATAATAATGTGGTAAGCAACGACAACAGCACTGTGGTCGAAATATCCGGCACGGGAAGCGGACTGGAGTTCACTCCTCCATCTGCTACGCTTGCGGCGGGAATTGCTTCATTCGCCGTTAGCGATACCGTTGCCGAACGCTTTACCCTGTCTGCTTACACTCAAAATAACAGCACCGAAAGGGGCACCAGCAATCTGATCACAATCAATCCGGCAGCCGCAGATAGTATTGTTGTTTTGCCGGGGATAGAGGATGATCTGATTGTTGGCATCGAGCGGCTGCTTTCCGTCCGGCTGTTTGATCCTTTCGGGAATCCGGTTCCGGGCTCGACTGTCACCTTTCAGCGGCAGACCGGCACGGGAATCTTTCCCGCATCGTCAGCCCCTTCCCAGGACAATATTCAAATCTCGACCGATAATTCGGGCCTGGCCAGTGCCAACTACCGGGCAAGCAGCTCCGTCTCAGGGGGCAGTGATGAGATTGCGGTAACTTCCGGCGCTGCCGGCACAACAATCACCATTCCCCTGATAACCGCTCCGATCAGCCGTTTTCAGTTAACCGTATTAAGCGCCCTTCCCGCATCGGCAGGAGATACCATTTTGGTGCAGGTGGAAGCGTTGGATATTTATGACAATCCGGTCGTGTCCTCGGAAAGTTATCAAATGTCCGCCATCGGATTGACCGCCAGCTTCATTCCTTCCAGTACCTATAGTTTTACCAATGGTTCCCGGGACACTATTTCTGTCCGGGCCACTTTGACCGGCAGTTTTACAGTGCAGGCCCAATTGGCAAGCGATCCCTCAAAGCAGGGCAGTTCATCGGAAATCCGGATTAATCCCGCTGCGCTGGCAAAACTGGTTTTGCGAAGCCTGGCCGGCAATAAAGGCACTGTATTAAGCGGAATGGATTTCAGCATCAATTCCAGCCAGAGCCTTGCCTTCTACGCCGCCGGATACGATGAGTTTGACAATTATATTGATGATATAGATGCCGCAGAGTGGAATTCCACCGGCACGTTGAACGGTGTGGTGCCGCTGCCTTACACAGGCTCCGGCTATACATTCGAACCCGTTTCCGCCGGCACCGGACGGATCAATATTTCCGTTCCTGCCTCACCCGGTGTTACTGCAGATACCACCGGAATCATTACCGTGAGCCCGGCCGCTTTATCATACATCAAAATACAGAGCGACAGCACGGCCGGCGGGCCCGAGATCGGGAGCCGGAGTTTTGCTGCCGGCGATACGCTGCGATTATACGCCGTGGGATATGATATTGATAACAACTGGCTGGGAAAAATAAGCAGCAACTGGACAATCAATAATTCGGTCATCGGGTCATTTGAGAATGGCCAGCAAACGCTGAATGATGCCGGTGAAGTCCTTTTCACGGCCGACGGGATCGGGAACGGTGTAATTAGTGCCGCGGCCGCATCTGCGCCCACCATCACCGATCAAACGGGATTGTTCACGGTGAACGGCGGGGCAGTGAGTTATATCCGGATCCGCAGCGCCGCCAATAATGCCGGTTTCCTTTATCGGGACAATCCCACAACGATACCGACGGATAACAGCATCGCTCTGTTTGCGGCATCCTATGACGCTCATGACAATTATCTGGGGGATGTCAGCGTTTCCTGGACCGCCACGGGCTTAACCGGAGTGCCGGCCGGTCCGGCATCTTCCATTCAATTCTCGCCGACTTTGGTAGAAAGCGGGACAATTCAGACTAATTCACCATATGCTGATGATGCCACTGCTCTCATTACCGTGAATCCGGGGGCATTGAGCAAAATAAGAATCCAGGATTCTCCTTTGGCCACCGGGAATGAAGTCGGTGCAGTATCACTGACGGCCGGCAATACACTGACGCTGTACGCGGTGGGTTATGATAATGATAACAATTTGACGGCTCCCTCGCAGATTTCCTCCAACTGGTCGCTGGAAGGCGATGCGATCGGGACTTTTTCTTCGGCAAATCCATCCGTCTCAAATACATTGACGGCTCAAAGTACCGGCAGCGCTGTTGTCAGGGCGACCCAGGATGGGGGAAGCCTTTTTGACATCACATCGACCATAAGTGTTGCATCAGGCCCGCCCGGCAGTCTTTTGAAAATAGCCGGTGTGGACAGCCAGACGGCAGCGGCAAATACTCAGCTTCCCCGCGACATTGGCGTTGTTGTATACGATCAGTATATGAATCCAGTGGAGGGGGTTACGGTCAATTTTCTGCCGATGAACGGAGGAAGTGTCTCCGATGCGCAGGTGGCAACGAATGCCCTGGGAATTGCGACAACCCGCTGGACATTACATTCGGACACAACGGCAGACCATTTGGCAGCGACGCTGAATCCTGCATACTCCACCACTCCGGATTCGGTTTATTTTACCGCTTTTGTGAATTCCGGGGCGCCGGCAGCCATGACTGCCCGGTCTGCATTGACCTATGACGGGACCGTCAATACAAATCTTTCAAATTCTTTCTCTATTGCGGTATCCGATTCATTCGGAAACCCGGTGCCCAACACCCTGGTAAATTTTGCAATTGTCAGCCGGCCGTCTGGTTCTTCCCATGATTCCTTATCGGTATACTCCGCGGTTACCAATAGCAGCGGCGAGGCCTCAACATTGCTGCATCTGGGGACAAAAGTCGGGACTTACCGGATGAGAGCTTACTCTGCATCCACTTCTCCGTCTTTTATAGAATTTATGGGAAATGCAATCACCCCGGATGCTCCCGCCAGAATCGCGGTTGTTTCCGGAGATAGTCAAACCGGCACCGTGGGGCAATCACTTGCCGATTCCGTCAGGTTTGCTGTTTTTGATCAATATGATAACAGGATTTCCGGACAGAATATCTCATTCACTCCGTCTGAGGGCAGTACCGATCCGGCATCGGGCTCAACAAATTCCGCCGGTGAGTTTGCCACATACTGGACGCTGGGTCAAACCAGCGGAAGTCAGCAATTGACAGCAACCATTCCGGGGAGTTCCCCGGTTGTTGAAACTGCCGCCAATGCCACGGCCCTGCCGTCCGCAGCCAGCAGGCTTGCGCTGATTACCCTGCGCAAATTGCCTCATGATTCCATCGCGGCGCTGCCGGGAGAAAATATTACGGTAACCGTAGAAGCAAGAGACCAATTTAACAACATTGTTCCGAATGCGCTTCTTCGCTTCCAAACCGCGCCCGGGTATAATGCCATTTTTGAATCCAGCCAGCTGCAGACGAATTCACAGGGGATTGTAACCAATGTTTTGAAAACAGATCAGGAAAGAGACTCTACTTTCTTCCGGGTATTGATACCCAATGTCGATACACTTGATTTGCATGTTTACCATCTGCAATATGTTGCGGGAAGCCTGACGCCCCGCGAGGTTACACCGGGCAACGCCGCAGCGTTTCAGATTTCGATGCGAAATAATGCGCCCTATCCGGTTTCCCTGCTGCCGTCGGGAACGCATTTCAGATTTAATGACGGCACTCATTATTTCGACAGCGTGCTGAACTCACCGATTTCGCTTCCGGCACGCAGTGCGGCTGCATTGACTTTCACTTCCACGGTAATTGATGCGGATTTCTCCAATACCGGGTATTCCCCTGAAGTGATCGTGAGAGGCACCGGTGCCGATTCCCTGTTGTCCGGGAGGATCAACTTACCTTCCAATTCCCTGACCCTTTATACGGTCATCGTTGAACGAATTAATGGTGAAGTGGCCACCATTGAAAGGGGAGGCAGTTTTTGGGCAACCATGCAGGTCAGCAACCTGGGGCCGCAGACAGTCAATGTAAATACCTCGCAATCGTCTGTTTACATTCAGGGATTCCCCACAGCCAATATCGTAGCCAGTCCATCGAATCCCACGCAACTGCCGCCGAACAGTCCGAATAATATTCTTACATATCAGGTAAATATACCAGGTGATACGCCGGTCGGACAGTATATCATAAACGGGCAATTTAGCGGTACAACCCTGGCGGGAACTCCTGTCTCCGTGGGCCAGGCAAATACCACATTCCCGTTCAATGTTGTTACCAATGCGCGGATCGTCGTGCAGTCGCTGATACCCTCGGTTGTTACCACCGGAAGTTCTCCGGTATTCAGGGCCAACCTGCTGAACGAGGGCTCCCTGCCGGTCGTTTTGAATCCGGACTCTTCCGTGCTTCGTTTTGGAAGTGATATCTTTTCGCTTGCTCAGAGTTATTCGCTGCCGGCGGCGGGCGCCGTGAATGTCGAGTTCAGTACTCAAAGTATTGGCACGGCTGCGCGGGCTGCTGCTTACAATCCGCAACTGCGATTATACGGTACTGAGAATACCGCTGTTTTTGATACAACTATCGCGCTGTCGCAGACCGTTCTTGTACAAAACCCGCCGCAAGTGGTGGTCGATTATCTGAATTTTATAGCGGACACGGTTGTCCAGAACCAGGATTCTCTGATCACACAGATAGTATTGCAAAACTCTGGAACCCTCAATGCCCCGGCTTCAATTATAAATCCGGACAGCTTTTATGTTGTGATCGGAGCGGACCGGGCATATCCGGCAAGCTACGAATTGGGAAATTTCCCCATTCAGCTGGCGGCGGGCGTTGCCAGCGATACAATTGATTTTATCTATTCAATCGGACTGACTCACCCGGCAGGCACAGAAACGGTCCGGACCGAATATTCTTTCCGGGACAATAATTCAGGAATAAATTATCATGTTGCGCCCGCTGATGAGGATACTTTTTTGGTGCAGTCCCGTTCACGACTGGCGCTGGATTCGCACACGCTTTCTCCCGACACGGTGACCAAAGGGCAGACCGGTATTTTATTCAATTTCACGCTTCGTAATGCAGGGGAATCCATCGCGCAGATTCGCAATAGTGACCTGGCGATCCAGTTTGCCAACAATCCTCACCAGGTGACTTTGCTCTCCCCGGCCTTGCCGTTGAATCTTGCCGGCGGGGCGTCTCAGCAATTCCAATATCAGATTGATATCGATTCAACTTCGGGAAGCGGCTGGGACCGACTGAATTTCTCTGCTTCGCAAACAGACGTTCGGTCGGGGAAAATGTACAGCGATATCAATATAAGCCGCCTGGACAGCCTGTTTATTTTGAAACCGGCCGGCACGAACAATCTTCAGATTCAGTATGTCCAGATTACCCCTTATAACGTCAATCAGGGTCAGGATTCGATTGAAGCACGGGTCGGAATCCGTAATCTGTCGCAAAGCCCGGCCCAATTAAATTCGCTGGAACTGATTCCCTCAAGGCCGGGCATCAGTTCGATTCTCAGGACTCCACTCGGAACGATACCGGCGGGC
>JARRQT010000144.1:17530-24835 GCA_037381445.1 Calditrichia bacterium | reverse complement strand
GCGGATCTGGTGGGACTGGATACCCTGGCCCATGTGGCGCAGACAGCATATGAGAAATGCACCGAAGATGAATCCCGGAATATGTTTAAGATTCCTGAAATCCTGAATAAAATGCTGGAAAATAAATGGCTGGGCGCCAAAACCGGCTCCGGATTCTATCAAAAAGTGAAGAAGGATATCCTCTCCCTGGATTTTGAAAACATGGAGTACACGCCACAGAAAAAAGTCCGGATGGACGGTCTGCGTGTTTCGAAGAAGCAAAATACAATATCCGGGAAAATCAATTCCCTGGCTTACAGCGATGATGTGGCCGGAAAATTCACCTGGGAATTGTTATCCAAAACACTCATCTATTCCGCGAACCGGATACCCGAAATCACGGATGACATCGTGAATGTGGATAACGCCATGAAATGGGGCTTTGGCTGGCAGTTGGGTCCTTTCGAAACCTGGGATGCCCTGGGATTCGAACGTTCCCTGGAACGAATGGAATCCGAGGGCAAAAAAGTACCTGCCTGGGTGAAAGAGATGCACAATCTGGGATTTCATTCGTTTTATCAGCAGCAAAAGAACGCCATGACCTATTTCGATATTTCGCCGAAATCCTATCAGCCCATACATGAGAACCTGAAAGTGGTCCGTTTGAACGTGCTGAAAAACAGTGACCGGGAGCTGAAGAAGAACTGGAACACCAGCCTTTTAAATCTGGGAGATGACGTGGCACTGGTGGAATTCCACAGCATTGTGCAGCCGGATTTTAATCCGCTGGATGGCCCTATCATGGATATGCTCTCCGATGCGGTGGACTTCATTACCAATTCGGGTTTCAAGGCGCTGGTTATCGGGCACCAGGCGCAGCAATTCACTGTCGGCGCAAACCTGGCCCTGATTTTGAAATATGCGGAGGAAAAGGACTGGGACATGCTGGAAAAACTGAGCAAAACCTTTCAGGACACCGGCAAGAAACTGCGGTTTGCACCCTTCCCCGTTGTGGCCGCGCCCTTCAATATGTGCCTGGGCGGCGGATTCGAGATCATCGGCGCCTGCGACAGACGGGTAGCCTCTGCCGAATCCTATATCGGGCTGGTGGAAGCCGGGGTGGGACTTGTGCCCGGCGGCGGCGGGAATCTGCGGCTGCTGCAGCATAACATTCAGGCCATGTCCAAAGGTCGGCCCGGGCCCTTTCCGCCGGTGCAAAAAACCTTCCAGACAGTGGGTTTTGCCAGGGTTTCCACCTCCGCGAAAGAAGCCGTGTTTCTGGGGTATCTCACAAAGGATGATAAAATCGTAATTAATCCTGACCACCTCATTTATGAGGCAAAGCAGGAGGCCCTGAAAATGGCGGAAAATTATCAGCCCCCGGAAATGAATAAAGAGATCATCCTTCCGGGCGAAGGCGGCCGGATTGCCATCGAATCGACGCTGGATAATATGGTGAAGGCAGGGACTATTTCGCAGCACGACGCGCTGATCGGGCGGAAGTTAGCTTATATTTTGAGCGGAGGAGATAAGGCCTCGCTGTTCAATCCGGTGGACGAACAATACCTGCTTGATATCGAAAGGGAAGCTTTTGTCAGCCTGTGCAGCGAACCGCTGACCATTCAGCGCATGCAGCACATGTTGAAAACCGGTAAACCATTACGCAACTAGAGGAAAAATGCGGGGCCTTCTTTAAAGCAGACCCCGCATTCTATTCCCCAATACTCCCCCATTATTTTTCTGATTTTGAAATTAGTTTTGATTAGACGATGTCTGTGGCCTATTTTTAACTGAATCCTCCGGCCATATCGCCGGATTTTCGGCAAAGGTGACCATGACTTATCGGAATATAATGAAACCGGTTTTTCCCTTGATAATAATTTTGGCGGCTGTCCTGTTTTTTGCTTGCCATGTCAGCTACCGACAGACACCGCGGGCCGGAGATATTCAGGAACTGGATCTGGTTTTTCCGGTGAAGGGAAAAAAGCAGGACAATATTATTTCCGTATTTGGGGACAACCGTCAGCATGGCCGCCGACTTCATAACGGGATCGACATCGCAGTGCCAGCCGGGACTCAGGTCCTGGCGCCGCAAAATGGCAAGATTGTCCTTAAATCTACCGGAAGATCCGCGGGAAATTACCTGTGGCTTCTGGATTACCGCGGCGGGTATCTGTATGAATTCCTGCACCTGGCGGATTTTGCCGCCGGAATTGAAAAAGGTTCCACCGTCAAACAGGGACAGGTCATCGGCTATGTGGGGAAAACCGGAAACGCCCGCAATACCGTGCCGCATCTTCATTTTTCAATCGCCAGATTATTTGAGGCAGGAAAGGTGAATCGTCACAAGCGCTACCTCGATCCCCTGCTTTTTTTGCGCTGACATCTCATGCGCCTGAAAGTCCTATTTATATCTGAAGGAAAGCAAGCGCTTCGGTCATTCTAATCGATTCATGCCGGGATATTCACTGTCCGTTTTGGAGATTTCAGGAAAGGCAACGCGATATGTTCTTTCCCTTTCATACATCCGCTGTCATGAAATGATCAATTGTCTGATGGTAAATTATCCTCTGTTTTGGAAGGGATCTTGCTCATGGCCCGCTCTGTCAGGGCAGTAATGGTCAGAGACGGATTTACACCGGGATTCGCGGAGATCATCGAACCGTCGCACACCAGCAGATTTTTATATCCGAAAACCCGGTTGTCTTTATCAATAACGCCTTCCTCCGCATTCCGGCCCATCACGCATCCACCCAGGATATGGGCGGTGGTGGGGATTCCGCCAAGCGTTTCGGTAAGCAGAACAGTGGGTTTACCGTCCACCAGATCGGCATATTTTTCCGCCAGGACTTTTGCTTCCGGAATGAAAGCGGATGGGCTTTTGCCCTTCTCCATGGAGGATTTCATTCCAAACAATCCTTTCGAGAAACGCAGGGTGCTGTCCAGGGTCTGCATGAAAAGCAGAATCTGGGTTCTCCTGGCCCAATTCCATACAAAATAGACACGCAAGTTAGGGATGGGATGCCGAATAAGATCTGCGAAAATTCCGGCGATCCGAACCGCTATATTTTTGCCGTGAACCATGGGAGACATCAGAATGCGCCAGAAACCGGAACCCGAAGGATACCGCACCGGCTCCAGATGGCTGTGCTCATCGGTATGGAGAATGGAACCGATGGCGATGCCGTCCGAAAATGATATATTTTTGTCAAAGGTGGTCACCCCGATCAGGCTTTCGGAGTTTGTCCGGATGCCGCTCCCCACTTTCTCCGATAAATCAGGCAGGGAAGTCTTTTTCAGTTTGAGAAGAAGCTTTACCGTTCCCAGCACGCCGCCCGCAAATACAACGCCCAGGCAACGATATTCACCCCCTCTTTTCAAATAAGAGACCGATCTTTTCCATTTCACCCGATACCCGTCCGATCCATTCCGGTGATTCAGCGGCTGCACATCGCAGACTTCCGATTCCGCCTGGATCTTTACGCCATTTTGTTGGGCCAGGTAGAGATAGTTTTTATCCAGCGTGTTTTTCGCATTGTACCGGCAGCCAATCATGCAGGCGCCGCAGAAACGGCAGCCCGCTCTTTGCGGACCTTTTCCATCAAAATACGGATCATCCACGGTAACTTCAGGCTCCCCAAAAAACACCGCCACGTCGGTCCCCTCAAAATGTTCCGATTTCCCGATCTGCCCCGCCAGTTTTTGCAGGGCAATATCCCCCACTTCCAGACGTGGATTCCTGGCGGCTCCCAGTGTGGAAAGTGCCACCGGGTAAAACGGCTTAAGCTCTTCTTCCCAATCCGCCAGATGCGGCCATACGCCCGACTGAAAAAATTCCTTTTTTGGAACGGGCAGGGTGTTGGCATAAACCAGGGAGCCGCCACCTACGCCCACACCGGACAGAATAGTAATATGCCGGAAAAATGTGAGTTTGAAAAAGCCAAAGAATCGCACCAAGGGAAACCAGAACCATTTTTTGATGTTCCAGTTGGTTTTGGGGAAATCCTCGGCGGCAAACCACTTTCCTTTTTCGAGCACCAGTACTCTATACCCCTTTTCGGAGAGGCGCAAGGCGGACACCGATCCTCCGAAACCGGAACCAATTATAATGTAATCATAATCATATCTGTTTTGTTGAGTGATATTTTTGTCAGACGTTGCCATTGGACCACCTGTGATCAGAGATATTTCAACATGAAATCGATTAGCTTCCGAACCTTGCCGGTAAAGGGCGGGAAGATTAATTTAAGAAAAGAGTACCGGTTGCTTTTAACGACGGCCCGTTCGTGGCTGAATGATTTAAATCCGTAATAGCCGTGGGAATTTCCGAAGCCGCTGTTATTGATTCCCCCGAAGGGCAGATTTTCGTGAAAAAACTGGACTACCACGTCGTTGATGCAGGTGCCCCCTGCGGAGGTATACGACATAATATGATCGATATTCTTCTGATTTTTGCTGAAAATATAAAGCGCCAGCGGTTTGTCCAGCGAATTGATGATATCAATGACCTCTATCAATGTTTTGAACGGGATAACAGGCAGCACGGGCCCGAAGATTTCTTCCTGCATCAGCGGAGAATCGAGGCCGACCCCGGTCAGGATTGTTGGGGCAATATAATTTTCCGATCCGTCAATCTCGCCGCCGATTTCGATGCCGGCACCCTCCTGCTCAGATTCTTCCATCATTTTCTTCAAGCGGTCGAAATGACCGAAGTTGATAATCCGCGCGAAGTCGCTGCTCTGCCGCCGGGCGGCATCCGATTCGCCGTACATTTTCTTGATTTCGGAATTCATGGCCTCCAGGAAGCGCTGCGAAATGGAATCATGGACCAGAAGATAATCGGGGGCCACGGCGGCATCGGGGATGTCCGCAGTTTCATCCACAATCACCGGCGATTTGCCGCCCAGCTCCAGCGTAACAGTGGACAGGTTTTCAGCGGCCGCTTTCATCACAATCTTCCCTACCACGGAGCTACCGGTGTAGAAGATATGATCGAACGGCTCCTTCAGCAGTTCTGTGGCCACTTCTTTGTCGCCTTCAAATACGGCCACCTCATTGGCGGAAAACAATTCCTCGACCATTTCCCGGATAAGATGCGAAGTATTGGGAGAAATTTCAGACGGCTTCATGATGATACAATTGCCGGCCGCAATCGCTGAAATCAGGGGCCCCACCGCCAGTAAAAACGGGTAATTCCAGGGAGAAATGATGAGTACCACACCTTTCGGTTCGCAGCGGATCCAGGCCCGAGTGTTGATCAACTGCAGTGTCCGGCTGACCTTTTTGGGCTTCATCCATTTTTTAAGGTGCCGGACGGCATGTTTGATCTCCAGGATGGTGACATAAACCTCCTGCAGATCCACTTCCGGCGCCGGCTTTCTGAAATCCGCATATACGGCATCGCGGATTGCCTGTTTGTTGGATTGAATCCAGGTAAGCAATTTCTTCAGTTTTTCGATGCGTTCGGATGCGAGGGTATTTCCCACCCGGTATTTGTTTTCTTTTTGCGATTTAAAAGCGGAATGAATCTGCTGCTGCATGTCACTTAAGTCAATTTTTGAAGCATCTGCCGTTTGAATATCCATTATACACTCCTTTCAGATAGGGGCTGCAAAAAACCTGTCCAAAGTGAAAATAATGATAAAATTAAACCGCAATGGAAATCCCTGACAATGTCAACTCCATGGAAAAATGTTTGTGGCAATTTTTTGCTGATAAATCCGGAGAGTACCACGCTCTCCCTCCCCACTCCAAACAGGTCAGGCTTTTAACTATAGATCAAGACATTTAATTACCTCAAAAGAGGTTCCACATCAATCCATCCGATCCGGATTGTTCCAGTAAAACTGCGTAATTCCAAAACGGTTCGCCACCCAGATATAATCGCCATCCAGCAGCAGCCGGAAACATTCATTATTCAGCAGGCCGTCTTCGGTGGTATATAACCTCCAGTAAAGCTGCTGACGGTCATATTTGAGCAGCCCCTCGGGGGTACTGACCCACACACTTTTGTCATTCACCGCGATATCATAAAACGGTCCCTGCAAATCCAGTCCGATCTGGGGAAATGATTCCCACTTACCGGTTTTGGTGTCCAGCCAGAAAACACCTCCCGGGGAGGTAAACCATACTTCATTGCCGAAGGTAGTAACCGCAGTGGCAGGAATCTCTTCAATTGAAGCGGTTGAAGAAACCGGTTTCCACTTCATGCTATCCGGTGTTTGCCGGAAAATCCCCCGGTTGGTTGCCGCCCAGAGTGTATCACTCTGTCCTGCCATCCGGTAAACGGTGGCAAGCTTAACGGTTTCATCCTTTACGCGCTTCACAACACCGGAATCCAGGTTTATGGTATTGATCCCTTCCATGGTCCCGATATAGAGCATATTCCTGTTCACCAGCAAATCCAGAATCTGGTCGCCGTACATGCCGTCTTTCACACCGTAGTGCTTCCACCTGTTTTTCCGGGTATCAAAAAGGGATACCCCAATATCGGTGGCGAACCATACGGAATCGCCGGTAACTGCGATATCATTTACGTCATCGTTGGGCAGATACGGATTATAGCGGGCCTGATAATAATACCAGCCCCCATCGGAGTTGCGCCAGTTGACAATGCCGTGAATCCCCCGCCCGTGTTCTTCCAGCCCTCCAATCCACAGGTCATCATTCTGGTATTTCAGCACCCGCGGGCTGATGGAGGACAGACCATAGGGCACGACATCCATTCGCTGGGAATAATAATCGCCAATCCCGACCCCCAGGCCTTCGATGACAAACCAGATCCGCTCCCAGTGGTCACGGAAAAAACCGGTGATGGGAAATTCCTGGAAATTTTCATCCATCAGGATCCACTCTCCGGTAATGGTATATCCGCCGTTGGCGAAAAAAGTGGGAAGAAGATTAAGATATTCTGCCGGGTAAAAAACATCGTACTGTATCTGGGTACCCGAATCCGGCGCCGTCTGAGTCGGAAACTGATAAGGCCAATAGTTTGTTTGCCTCTTGCAGATCCATTCCTGCCGCGCCGGATCAAATATACAGGGACCGAATTGGGTAATCGCCCAGAGATAGCCGTTATCCTTATCGAATGCAACCTTCAGGATTTGATTCGTCGGCAGTCCGTTGCTGGTGGTATAGGGATAATCCCAAAAATGCTGATAGAGGTGATATCTCAGGATTCCGCCGTCCAGCGTGGCGAAGTATATGTAGTTATAGCCAATGGCGATGTCGCTGATGCGATTGCTCTGAAGATAACTGATCCAGTCATCCAGCGCGTATTGGAGCCGCCGCTGCTGTTCCGTTTCAAAATGATACTGACGAATGTAC
>JARRQT010000144.1:0-17496 GCA_037381445.1 Calditrichia bacterium | reverse complement strand
GCTTTGCTTTCATTTTTTTCCATCCGTATCCGGTTATAATTTTATTCTGCTATGCCGAACCGCGCATAAAAAATTCTGAATTTTCAAATGACTTCACAATAGGCAGAAAGAACCATCCGATATCGCTTTCCTATTCCCCCATCACTTTGATGATCAGCCTCTTGCGCCGCTGCCCGTCGAACTCCGCGTAATAAATCTGCTGCCAGGGTCCCAGATCGAGGCGTCCCTCTGTTATGGGAACAATGACCTCGTGGTGCACCAGCATGCTTTTCAGATGGGCATCGCCATTGGTTTCGCCGGTGCGGTGGTGCCGGTAATTAGGATTGAAGGGTGCCAGCTTTTCCAGCCACTCATCAATATCCTGTATCAATCCGGATTCCGCATCGTTCACATAAACACCTGCCGTGATGTGCATGGCGCTCACAAGCACCATTCCCTCCTGCGCACCGCTTTTCCGGACAATTTCTTCCACTTTATCGGTAATGTTGATATATTCTCTTTTCTTCCCGGTATTAAACCACACGTATTCGGTCGCAAATTTCATCCTGTCTTCTCCTCCTCATAATGAATTTTATTTCCATCTTCCGAGATCTCGCCCAGCTTCTGCAAAATCCGGTTATAAATCTGCCGGCTGCATCTGAAAGTAATTTCCGTTTCCATACCTTCGTGTTTCTGGTCTTCCACCAGTGCCACCGAATGAATATAGTGAAGAAATTTCTGCTGTTCCATTGGTACTGTTAAACGTGCCGTGACAAAATTACGCTCCATAAATTGCACAATATTTTGTTTCAGCGATTCAATGCCAATGTGCCGTGCAGCGGAGATGAAGACAGAATTGCGGAATTGCGATTTCAGAGAACCGATGATGCCCATTTCGTTAAGCAGATCGATTTTATTGAAAATTATCAAAATCGGTTTGCGGTGGGAATCAAGTTCTTCCAGGACCTGCATTACTGTTTGCATTTGCTCCCTGAAATGAGTGTGGTGAATATCCACCACATGAAGCAGCAGATCGGCTTCTTTAACTTCATCCAGGGTGCTTTTGAAGGAAGCCACCAGGTGGGGAGGAAGCTTGCGGATAAAACCGACCGTATCGCTGAGCAAAATCTGATGATCGTTGTCAAGCTGAACCCGCCGCACTGTGGAATCCAGGGTGGCAAATAACTGGTTTTGCACCAGCACTTCGGAGCCGCTCAGCAGGTTCATCATCGTTGATTTGCCGACATTGGTATATCCGATAAGAGCCGCCCGGAAGCTGTTTTCACGGTTCTTGCGCCGAACGGTTCTCTGCTTGTCAATCTGGCTCAGTTCGCTGCGCAGCTTTTCGATGCGCTTTCTGATCAGGCGCCGGTCGGTTTCCAGCTGTGTTTCGCCTGGACCCCGCGTTCCCACACCGCCCACCTGACGCGAAAGGTGCGTCCACTGGCGGGTAAGCCGGGGCAGCAGATACTGCAGTTGGGCCAGTTCAACCTGTGTTTTGGCCTCCCGGCTGCGGGCATGTTTGGCGAATATGTCCAGAATGAGGGTGCTTCTGTCGATGATTTTCGCATCCAGCGCATTCTCCAGGTTGCGGATTTGGGCCGGACTCAAATCCTCGTCAAACACAACCACGCCCGCGTCCCTGGATTTTAGCAGAATGTTGAGCTCTTCGACTTTTCCGCTGCCTATAAAATAAGCGGGATTAATTTTCTGCCTTTCCTGAATCATTTCACCCACCACATCCAGGCCTGCGGTAAAAGAGAGCTGCTCCAACTCTTTCAGATTTTCCCGGGTTTCTCCGTTCAACTGACCGGGAAGCTCAACGCCGGTCAATACCGCTTTTTCTTTAGTGTGATCTTTAGAAATTGAAATCAAAAATGGATCCACGCCTCCACTGTTTTAATTCATCGGAAATCATTACTTGAACATATCATAAACCCGCTATACTTCCGCAAGTTCCTTCTGCATCTCCCGGGCATGCTTTCGCGAACCGGTATAAGCGAGCACCATTTCCAGGAAAAGCAGCAGCAGGACCAGCCCCAGAATATACGGCCACAATTCACGGCCGAAGCGGCTTGCTTCAATCTGTTCAATCAGTTTATCATCGCCCGGAATCCAGCGGGAATGCGGCAGGTACGGCAGCAGGTCATTTTCCCCATAATATTCCTGCCGGGACTCCAGGGGGGAGTGATTCACCGAATAGACCGTCATTAATCTGTTTCCCTGCCAAATTTCGTAATTCCCCGGCTCGGCATTGTCACTGACTTCCAGCAGAATATCGGAGCCTTTGAAAACGGGCGCAATTTTTTCTTCCAGCCCATTGGGTCTTTTCAGGGTAAATTCATAGGGCGGCTGCAACATTCGGAATACCTCTGAGAACGGCCTGCCGGCTTCGATATTAATCCTTTCCCGGACGCTCTGAATAACCGAATAGTACAGCAGGCGATAAAACAAGGGCACAACAAATCCCCGCGTCACCAGATTTGTCCATTGAGCCTGCAGGGGAACCGCAAACAGGTACGTGTTTTCGGACTGCTGTCCACTGCCAATCAGAAAGGGATCACCGTTCCGCAGGCTGATGATAATTTCGTTTTTCGAAGAAGGTCTTATCTCATAATAAGCGTTCAGCGCAATGGGATTTAATTCCTTCCGTTTTTCAAAAAGTCCTTCGAATATGGGATGTTCCCAGTTTACTTTGCCAATGGTGATAGTTTCATCCCGGGTCTCCGGATTTCCCCTGAGCGTTAGAATCTGCCCCAATCCCATATTTTTCAGAAAAGCATTCATATTGGCCGGAACCAGATTATGTCCGGGAATGATCAGCACACTGGTTCCCCTTTTCGTAATCTGACTCAGGCGGCCCGCCAGACCGGCAGGAATCTGATCAACTCCTTCCAGAATCACCGCCTTGTACTTTGAGAAATCAATGGAGGTCCATAAGTTCAAATAATTTTTATCGAAGATGAAAATATTGTTGTCAATGGCCGGTTTTAGTATCAGCGGGACAAAGCTGCCGGACACCTCACTGGGGAGCAGGTGCAAAATTCTCACATTCTCGGGCACGAAAAGATTATAATAGTAGCGGTTATCCTCCAGCAATGCATCGCTTTCGCATTCCGCATAACCGGCCACATGACCACTGGACTGCAGGGTTGTCTGAAAAGAGACGGGCTTTATTTCGCCTGGGGGGATATTAATATTTTGCTGCCCTACCCTGTTGTTTCCCATCAGCAGAGACACCATGGAGGTCAAATTTTTTTCCGGGCTCTGTGTTTGCAGCAGTGCTTCAACTTTTAGCGGCTGATTTTTTTCCACCAGTTTATTTACCACGACGGCCGAATCCACAGAAACATTTTCCTCCGATCCGTGAAAGACCGGCAGGCAGAATATTTTGGCACGCTCATCCAGCTCACTGCTGATATATTTCAGTTGGGGGCTGCTCAATCCCGCTTTCTGATAATCGGATATGATGTAAAGTTCATGATTATAGAGATCGGAATTTTTGAATATTTCCGAAGCCCGGCCTATTGCCTCCCCTAAATTTCCCTTCAGAGAGGTAGGCTGAATCTCTTTATAGATCTTCTGCCACAGGGACGAAGAATAATTTTCCCGGTTGGCTAGGATTTTCAGGGGGGTTACGCCAGAGATCACCGTAATTCGGTCGCCGCTCTTAACGGCCGGTTCGAGGTTAATCCAGCGCATGCGTACTTTCTCCAGCAGATTTCCGGTTAATTCCAGACTGTTGAGAGAAAGACTGTTATCAATAATTATCACCACCTCCGATGCGCTTCTTCCCGCCAGCAGTCCGGCGCCGCTACGCAGGGTGGGTCTCGAGAAAGCAAATATCACAAGCAGAATAATAAGCGTCCTGATAATGAGCAATAATATCTGCCGGATTCGCAGTCTGCGCATCTCTTTGCGCGCCATCTGCTTCAGAAAGTGAATCGTGCTGAAGCGGATTTCTTTATTTTTGCGGCGATTTAATAAATGAATAATTAAAGGAATAAAACCTGCAAAAAGTGCAAAAAGGATTGTGGGATTTAAAAAATTTAGCATCGAATCCTGAATTAAACCTCCGGTTTCAACAGGCAAGATAATGGATATCTGGCCGAAAAATCAACCGATTTTTAACGTCCCCGTTTTATATCTCGCGACTGGCAATCGAACAGAGAATTCAATCAAAAGGAAATTTACCGGTTGAAGCAAAACGCGAATTGCGACATTCCTAACAAAGAAACCGTCTTTTTTTATGTGACATCAATCATACTAAAATAATATTTTATCGTCAATTTTGAATGGTTAAATATATTGTGCAACTATAGGAGAAGTTATGAATAAACGGTTATCAGTACTTATGGTCATCTTTGGTTTTCTCTCCATTGCCCTCAATTTCATGCAGTGCACGCTGCCAAATGCCCCCGATGATACGCCTCCTGTCACCACCATCATTTTTCCGGTGACCGATCAGGCTGTTTCCGGAACCGTTAAAGTGATCATGGGCGCAACGGATAATAATGATATCGATCACCTTAATCTTTATATAGACGGAACTAAAGTCAGCACCTTGACGGAAACCCCTTATGAGTACGCATGGGATACAACGCCGGTAGCGGATAACCGAAATCACAATTTACAGACCGCGGCAGTCGATGCGGCGGGAAATATCGGGTTTTCCGGCGCTGTGACGGTCAGAGTGGTTGCGGGTTCGGTGCCCGATACCCTAGCGCCGGTCATCACCATCATAAATCCGATAACCGGCTCCCTGGTGAGCGACACGGTGCGGGTAATTCCCACAATCGTTGACGACAGCAATATTCAGAAAGTCGAGTATTATGTGGACGGCCGCTTGAATTATACGGCTTCCAGCCGGCCGTTTGAATTTGACTGGATCGTCTCAAACTATATTGACGGATCCGTTCATAATCTTTTTGCCCAGGCTTACGATGAAAACCTAAATACCGCCTACTCCAATGTGGTAACTGTCACCGTGCAGAGTGATAATATAGTTGATAATACCCCGCCTTCGGTGAGCCTTCTCTACCCCGTGGCAGGTTCAACCGTATCGGGAAATGTTGATATACTTGCCGAGGCGGAAGATAATGTTGCCATCGATTATCTCGAATTGTATGTGGACGGGCAGATTTATCAGACCGTTACAAATGCACCCTGGAAATTCCAGTGGGACACCAGCACGCTGCCCGGCGGAAGCACGCATGCTCTGTTCGTGAAAGCCTATGATACCAATCAAAATCAGGGCATTTCCGAGGTCATTTCCGTGACAATCCAGAGCCCGGACAATATTCCGCCAACCGTTACCATACTTTATCCTCCGGGCGGCGCGACTTATAGCGCCGGAACGGTGCTCTCCATCACTGCGGATGTTCAGGATAATAACGGAATCCAGACCGTGGAATGCTATATTGACGGTGATTTCCTTTCCGCCGATGCAACCGCACCCTATAAATTCGACTGGAACACCGCAGGTTATGGCGATGGTCAGGGACATTCCATCTACATTAAAGCCATCGACTTATCAGGCAATGAAGGAACTGCCCTCTCCACAGTGATTATCACGCCCTGATTTTCAAATAGACTTTTGCGTAAGAAAAAGCCATCCTTCTGCCGGGATGGTTTTTTTATTTGGCGATTTAAATACAGGTTTTATTTGAGTTTTAGTCCGGTTATGATTACATTTTGGAAAAAGAGGAGGTCACATGAGTTCTTTTGGTACCCGCATCGTTCAGTCAATCAGATTGGATCCCCTGATTTTTGAGGAAGTTGAAGCCGATAAAAGCGCTCTCGGGCAGGCTCTGGGAGTGGTGGTGCTTTCAAGCCTGGCCTCCGGCATTGCCTCTGTCTCCCGGGGGATACCCTCATCAATTATAGGCACTACCGTGGGCGCCTTGATCGGATGGTTCATCTGGTCATACCTTATTTACATTATCGGAGCGAAATGGCTGCCCCAGCCTCAAACCCGCTCCGATTACGGGGAGTTGCTGCGGACCATAGGTTTTGCCAGTGCGCCCGGAATCATTGCCATCGTGGGGATTATCCCCGGCCTGTTTACCATCGCATCGATTGTTGCGTCGATCTGGATGCTGGTGGCCACGGTCATTGCGGTGCGCCAGGCGCTCGATTACAACAGCACAGGACGAGCCATCGTGGTGTGCGTGATCGGCTGGATTATCTATGCCATTATTCTCTGGCTGATGCATGCCATTTTTTGATAACACTTTCGCTTTTGGCAGATAAACAGCGTTACTTTTCCGGTGCTGCTCTTCAAAACAAAATAAATCAGCTTATATACAAAAACGCCCCGAAATTTTCAAATCAGGGCGTTTTATTAATTGGCGATTCTTACAACAAAATAATCAAATCAATTATTTGTAAACGCTTCTCCACCAGTCGTAGTGCTTCTCTTCCAGCTCCTGGATATCGGGCATGGCATAAAAAAGCAGATCTTTCTCATCCGCCAGCCAGAATCCATGCTTGATTTTCGAATAGGAAATCCGGTCAAAAATTTCATTCAGGCTGATGGTCTTGGTACGTTTGGTGGGATCACCGGCCAGTTCCAGTAAGGCGACATTCAAATTCGTGGGATTGACATTCGGCAGTGGCGAAGTCGGAAGCGGCCGTGCCTGCCGGTGTTTCATAACATCCTCAACTTCCACATTATATTGAGTGAAGAATAATTTGGGAGCGCCTTTCGATTCGGTCTCCTTGGTAATGTAACTGCTGAACTGAACTGGATCGAGATTGGAAGCCACCAGCAGCTGCAGGGGACAGATTTCCTGGTAAATGCGAATTCGTTTGGGTTGGTGGAAGCGGGCAAAATCCTGTGTCTTTTCCAATCCAAGCACTTGTCCGTCAACGGTTACCAGATACAGGTTCTGAAAAGCGCTCAATTCAATATGCTCCAGCACGCGGTACGATTTAATAAACTTGGTCTTTTTGGGGACACCGGGCACTCCCGAATCGGTACGTTCCAGATACTGGTCGATTTGAAAATATTCATTTCGGAAATTTATATCAATCTCCGCAAAAACAACTTTTCCCGAAAAGTGCTTCGAACTGCCAACTGCGTAATGCTGGCCGAATTCATCCGGCGAGAGCTGAGAGGCCACCAAAGCTTCATTGGGATATAAAATCAGATAAAGGTGTTTTTTTAATTCATTCATAGTTAACTCCATTTTTTGAAAGTATCCTTCTAAAATCCCGCGCAAATTTATGCATGACTGACCAGTTAAGCAAGGGGAAAAAGTGTTCTTTTCTGGTGGGGAGAATTGAAAATGATTGAGTGTTATCAACATTTCAGTGAACCAAACTGTCTTTGGCCATCACTGGAACATCTCAATCCACTCGGTGAAATCTGTCCGCCAAAAACTTACTCTTTGAGAGATTCCGCTTCTTCAATCAGCATAATGGGAATATCATCTTCCACCCGGTAAATCAGCCTGCAGTTGTGGCAGATCAGCCGCCCGTTTTTATCGTTGTCGGCATCTGTTTTATATTCAAGATCACCTTTGCATTTCGGGCAGGCCAAAATATCCAATAATTGTTTGTCCAGCATTTTTTATCTCCGATCTTTACTTTTTTCCGGATTTGGTGTTAGCCGTTTCTTCGGTCCAATATCCCATTTTTTCAAATTTTTCTACCCGTTTATTAACCAGCTCACGGGAATCCATTTTTTGGAGCCGGACGATTTCGTCAATCAATTGTTTTTTCAGGATTCGGGCCGCCTCGTCATGGTCCCAGTGAGCACCACCCGGGGGCTCTTTAATGATTTTATCGATTATCTTTAATTTGAGCAGATCGGGGGCAGTCAGTTTCATCGCCTCGGCCGCCAGGGAAGCCTTCGCGTTGTCCCGCCAGAGAATAGCCGCGCAGCCCTCCGGCGAGATCACGGAATACCAACAGTTTTCGAGCATGAAAATAGTATCGCCAACGCCGATCCCCAGTGCTCCGCCGGAGGCGCCTTCCCCAATAATGGTAATAATGATGGGAACCGGAAGATGCGACATTTCCAGCAGATTCCGCGCAATGGCCTCCGCCTGTCCTCTTTCCTCGGCGTCAATTCCCGGGTAGGCGCCCGGCGTATCCAACAGCGAAATAATGGGAAGGTTGAACTTTGCCGCCAGATTCATTACCCGGTGGGCTTTACGATAGCCCTCGGGATGCGGCATTCCGAAATTGCGGTGCAGATTCTCCTTCACATCCCTGCCTTTTTGATGTCCTATTATAGCGATTTTATGACCATCCAGTTTCCCGATGCCGGCTACAATCGCCGGATCGTCCGCAAAGTAACGGTCTCCATGCAATTCGACAAAATCAGTAACCATCCGTCCGATATAATCCAGCGTATAGGGCCTGTCGGGGTGACGGGCAAGCTGGACCCGCTGCCACGGCGTGAGTTTTGAGTAAATATCTTTGCGAAGCGTCTGGGCTTTTTTGGTTAACCTCTTAATATCTTCCGAAAGATCGACACCGGTTTCCCGGGCATATTCTTCCATTTCCAAAATTTTCTTTTCCAGTTCCACAACCGGCTTTTCAAAATCAAAAACCATTCTAAAGTTTTTCTTGAGCACACCGTCCTGTCGTGAAAGATAATCGATATTTCCTTAATCCTGAATCCCCGCTTCCAGGTTTTGAAATTCATTTCAATCTGAAAACTGTATCCGCTGGAACTGACTTGATCCAACGGAATGGTTTCCAGAACGATCCTTCGAAAGCATTTGAATCCGCTAGTGCAGTCCTGAACCGGCATGCCGGTAATGAATTTAGTATATTTGCTGGCCATCAGGCTGAGGACCAGGCGGCGCAGCGGCCAGTTGATGACATTCACTCCTTTAATATAACGGGAACCGATAACCAAATCCGCATCCTCAATCGCTTTCAGAAAATTCGGAATCTCTTTCGGATCGTGAGAAAGATCGGCATCCATTTCAAAAACATAGTCATAGTTATTCTCAATTGCAAAATGGAAACCAGCAATATAGGCGGTTCCCAGACCCTGCTTTCCTTCGCGCTCGATCATGAATATCCGGTTGTTTGTTTCCATTAACTCCCTGACTTCATCCGCTGTTCCGTCAGGCGAATTATCATCAACAACCAGGAGATCAAGATTTGGTATGTTCAATCCGAAAACAGAATTTATGACCGTCGTGATGTTTTTTCTTTCATTATAAGTGGGTACAATGACCAGCGTCTTTTCCTTTTGTTCAGCCATTTCGCTCCATTTTCCATTTCAGATAGATTAAAGAATCATTTACAGAACGCGGTGTATATCCCAAATCCCTGCCAGCGAGATCAATTTTCAAGCCGCCTCTGGGCGGGCGATTCGCCTGCTGCTGAAGCTGTTCGCTGTGGATGGGAGCGATCAGATCATTTCTCAGATTAAAAACATCTGCGATTGCCAGCGCAAAATCATAACGGTTGATATAATTTTTGCCGGCCATATGATAAACCCCCTGCGCCGATTCTTCAATGACCAGCCGCGTGCCAATGGCCAGATCTTCTGCAAGGGTCGGATTGTTATACTGATCGGTCACCACGTTAATTTTGTTTCCCTTTCTCAAATTTTCATTTACCCACAGGAAAAAATTCTTCTTTACGCCATATCCGGTTCCATAGAGAACACAGGTTCTCAATATGGTAAAAGAAGGTGCAATTTGATGCAAAACATTCTCGGATGCAAGTTTGGATTTACCATAATAGCCCAGGGGATTGGGAGTTTCATCCTCCCCGTAAGGTCCTTCAGTGCCGTCAAAGATATAGTCCGTGGAATAGTGAATCAAATGCGCATCGTACCTTCGGGCCAGATGTCCGAGATTCTCCACTGCCTTCACATTCACTTTCCAGCACAATTCCCTGTTTTTCTCGCAGTCATCAACGTGGGTATAAGATGCCGCATTAATAACGATTTCCGGCACAAATTCCTGAAAGAGTTTCTTACAGTCCTCCATTTTGGTGATATCCAGCGGCAAGTATTCCCACGTCACCGGGGTCAGATGCGGCTTTTCTTCAATCCCGGTAGCCAGGACCTTGCTTCTTGCTTCGAATGTTTTTACGAGGGTTTGGCCCAATAGTCCGTTGGCGCCTGCAATAAGTATCCTCTTCATTTTTATGGCTCCCTGATCTCCAGCGTTTCCATTTTCGTCAACAATTTATCCATTTCAGTGGTACCTTTCAACATGCAATTCGCAGCGGCAGCTCTGTTCCCGTAGTCCATAGCTGCATATAAGTCCTGGGTTCCCAGGTATTTCAGGACAAATGCCGCGCTGAAGACATCTCCGCAACCGGTGGCATCCACAAGGTTTTTCAGCTTATAGGGCGGGAAAAGCTTATTCCTGACAATGCCATCTTTATGAAATATAATTCTGGCTCCCTTGCCGGCCAATGTCAGAATCATTATTTGATCCGGGTTCAAATATTGTTCAAAAAACATCGTTTCACCGGAAGAAGTACCTGAAATCACCTGGTATTCCGCTTCATTCATCTGAACAAAGCGAGCGCCTCTCAGCCAGCGTTCAACGTTCGGCGGCCGGATGGGATATCTCTTCCCCAGCTCGTCTATCCCCATTACCAGAAAATGGACATCCAGAAACATACGGTCATAATAATTTTCGCTGAGCTCCAGAAATGCATCCAGAGAAAGGTCCCAGCCGGTAATGAGATTGATAATAAAAAAATCGGCATCGCCCGCCTTTTCGAGCTGGTGATATTCCAGGGGCGAAAAATTGAAGAGCGCTTTTTCGGTCCGTTCCTCTGGCGTAACATATTCAAGAATCACTTTATGATGTTTTTGATCGACAGGCACTAAAGCCGATCTTTCAATGTTGGGGAAGTTGCTGATCAGATTCAAAAAGGAATCGTAAAAATCCTCTCCCATATAGGAGACCGGGACGATCTGCAATTCCGCTCCCCCTAGTTGGCTGAGCGCAGAGATGGTATAGTATATTCCCCCTATACTCTGAATGTACGATCCTTCAAACGGCAATATGAGATCCTTGTTTATGGTGCCGGCGACGACAATTTTCATTCCGGAATCCGGCATTTATTCTTTTTGAATTCCTGCATTCTGCCGGCAATATCCGGTTCATGAAGTGCCAGAATCTGGGCAGCGAAAATGGCGGCGTTTCGCACGCCGGCCTTCCCGATAGCCATGGTTGCTACTGGCACGCCAGCGGGCATCTGGACAATTGCATAGAGCGCATCCTGACCATTCAGGGCACCCGCAGCCAGGGGAACTCCAATAACAGGAAGGGTGGTATAGGCCGCAAGAACGCCCGGCAGATGAGCAGCCATTCCAGCACAGGCGATGATGACATCATAGCCGTTCTGCTGCGCATTGCCTGCAAAACGCTGCACCTCTTCGGGCGTGCGGTGCGCTGACATCACCATCATATCCGCCTCTATCCGGAAATATTTCAGAAACGGGAGGGCTTCACTTACCACCGCCCTGTCCGACTCACTTCCCATGATGATCGCTACTTTTGCCATTATCATTTCTCCGGTTATTAATGAAATTAGAATTTAATCGAATTTTGATTATTTCTGAGATTCTACTTTCATTTTCGGCTCTTTCTGCACCTCAAAAGTATGGATAATCACGTCCAGTTGATCCAGGTATGGTTTCTTGCGCCTGCCAATGGCCTGCACATAGTAATCCAGCATATAGATTCTCTCCAGTTCAGGATCAACAAAGGTGATATCTGCAAAAGGCCCGCCAATCATCAGGCTGTCATTTCGCCAGGTGCCTTCCAGACGAATGGCATTCCATTGTTTGAACCTTACCTGATAGGCTTTCGTTTCATCCTCAACTACTTTGTCCCCGCCGTAAATCTGTTCGGCCAGCCGGTTTCTTTCATCAATTATCCAGCGGGAAGTCAACTGAAAATTTTCCGGTTTGGGCTGCCAGTGCACCAGAATCGAACGGTCGGGATCAAGCCGCCTTATCCAGACATAATTCTCCTGCAAATTTTCGTTGGCAATAAAGTAGTCATGCTGGACCCGCATGGTGAAAGGGAAATGATCCGCGATATATTTTTCCAGGTCTTTGTTCTCCATCCTCTTGAACATCTCTGTCTGTAGTCGTTTGAAATAGAATTTCCGGAAATCCCCGTATATTAAGTCCCCCAGATCAATGATCTTCTGGATCATATCATCGCGGTTGTTGGCGACCAGAAACAGAACATACTGATTCATGGCCCAGACATTTTGCTTTGGGATGTAAAAATATTTTCCCGATTTAACTCCTTCGATGATTTCGGGATTTAACAGTTCCTTCACATTCTGGGAAACCGGTTCGTTCGAATCCAGGCGGCCAAGAAAAAAGATGTTTTTGTAATTTTGATAATTCTTGAAATTCTCAAAGGGTTCCCATCTCAGAATGAATTCATGTTCCGGAATCGGGGTTTTTAGATACTCGCCGAAAACAGTGTTCAAAGGATCCTCATAATACTGCCAGTCCAGGGAATCGGCAAAAACAATGATAACATCATCTTCTCCCAGGGCCTCCCCCATGGAAGAGCACTGCCAGGAAACAACACCGGTAAAAAGAAGAAGGATAAAAAATGCGAAGATTGTGCGATTTTTCTTCATATCTTTTCCTCGGTTAAGATTGGCGTTTTAAGTCCTTTATGTCGATAGAAAAGCAAAAAAGCCCCGCCGATGATGCTCATAACGATGGGAATGACTGTGACCAAAAAAGACAGGGACAGGATCTGCGCCGGTAAAAGTCCCTGCATGGTGAGTAGAAGCACATAACCGCTGTCCCGCACGCCGATTCCATTGATGGATGGAAAAAGGCTGAAGAGGAAGGTCACAGGGACGAGCAGGAAAAAATATCCGAAAGCAACCCTATCTAGTCCCAGCCCCCTGGCCAAGATATAATTCATGACGATCAGCATAAATTGCGCGAATAGAGAAAAAAAGTAGGCGCTGATTAAAATCATTTTCTTATCGCGGTAATAGTGCAATGTGTCAAAAACCTTCGAAATTTTATCACCAATATCATAGAAAGTAATTAATGAAATTAGTTTATTCAACCGCCGGTATAAACGGCGGCTCATCACGAAGAGCATAAATACAATTAGAATTACACCCAAAAAGAGGGTGAGATAGACAATGCGTCTGGAATTGAAATATCCCACCAGCCAGAACAGAGATAAGCCGGCCAATGAAAGGGTGGACAAAAGTCCGATAACTCTCTCCAGAAAAACGGTGCCCAAGCTGGCGGCCTTTTTGCCGCTGTGCTGTCCAAGATAGTAGGCGCGACTCAGGTCGCCGCCAATGCTGGTCGGCAAAAAATTATTGAAAAACAACCCGATAAAATAATAAACAAAAAGGCTGATAAAATCGGCGCGAATTCCATAGGATTGAACCAGCAATAGCCAACGGATTGCCAGAAAAACCATGGAAATGATGAAAGCTATTGCAGCCAGGATGATGGGAAATGCACTGATTTCTTGAAAGGCGGAGATTATTTTGTTGATGTTGGCGATATGGACCAGATAATAAATGAGCCCAAGGCTTATGATAACACGTAAAATATTTAATATTACTTTTTTCATTCATCAACAAAATACAGCAAGTTTTAATTTTTTCAAAAATAAACAATTCTGATTTTGGCAAAAGGAACGAATTTTGCGATAGTGCAAAGGGTAGAAAGCGTTTCTGCAACACCTTCTACCCTTATGTATTATTTTAAAAATTGATAAACTAACTGTTCTTTCCTTTGGATGATTCTGCCAGTTTTTTCTTGAATTCATCCAGGCGCTTCTTTGCACCCTGATCCTGGGGATTTTGTTTCAGCCAGCCTTCTAAAATATTAATGGCTTTTTGATATTCCTGATTATCTCCATAAATATCGATGAGGTAACCCTTAGCCTGCACGTTATTGGGGTCCGCTTTTAAAACTTCTTCGAAAGCTTTCTGGGAAGCGCTCGCATCGCCAATGCTCGCCAAGACCCTTCCCATATTCTGCATGTTCCTCAGGTCATAATTGTTCAAATTCAGGCTGTCCAGCGGAAGCAGTCCGGAATATATTTGATACGCGTCGATCCAGTCCATTATGGCAGGATTGGTATATGGAATTACCGAGGGCGGCATAATTTCATTCATCTTTTCCAGAATTTCCCTCAGCTTATCTTTTTCGTGGAAAGTCACGTAATAGTTGGCGAGCTGAATAAATGCCGAACGGTAATTCTGCAGTAACGCGATAATATTCTCATTATAATACACGCTGGGATCATTCAGATTCCGATATTTGTACTTGTGCATCAGATTGTTGTAGAGGGTATCCGGATCGATTGACCAGTTTGGAACAGTCGTAATTTTGAAGGCCAAACCATCCATGCGCAGGTAGCGCTGCAATCCATCAAGCATATTATCCCGCGAAGTTGTTACTGCAAAATACAGAGGTTTCCGCCAGCGGTTAGCATAAAGCGTGTTCAGGATCATGTAATCCTGCACACGAAGATAGCGGCCGAATATTTTGGGCCCCAGATCAAATTTAAGGACGTCAGTTGAAGGATCGGTGTTCATTTTGAAGGTGCTATTATATATCTCCATTTCTTTTTGCTGATATCCTTCAGGGATTTTTATTTCGATGGTTCGTTTTTCGGGCCACGGTACCGGCATTATTTTTTCGATTTCGGCATCCGTCAGCGTGATAGGCACCTTAGGCGGTTTATTCTTGAGCTGCAGGATATACCAGTTGGTATTTAACAGGCTCAGGTTAGCAATCCGGACATCCTTCCGAACATTTTCGACTTCCTGCAAATACCACAAGGGAAAGGTGTCATTATCGCCATTGGTATACATGATTCCATTGGGTTCAGAGGACTGCAGCATATTGTAGGAATAATCCCAGGCAACATAATTGCCGGAACGGTCGTGATGATGGTAGTTTTTAACCAGCACCTGAACCGGTGAAATAAAAAACAGCACGCCAGCCACAAAAGGCGCTACCATTTTGCTGGAAAACGATTTCTCCCCCTGTTTGGCAAACCATTCCAGAATGGCCGCCGCGCCAATGCCTATCCAGATGGCATACGCGAAAAACGACCCCACATAGCTGTAATCCCGCTCCCGCGGCTGCGGGTCGGGTTGGTTGAGATATAGAATTATCGCCAGCCCGGTCATGAAGAAAAGGACAAAGACCGCCAGCGCATATTTCCAATCCCGCTTGAAATGGTACCAGGCTCCCAGCAAACCCAATAAAAATGGAATGGCAAAAAACTTGGTCATGCTGAAATTATCGCTGTCATTTGCCTCACCCATGAAATTCCAGAGGAAATACCGCACATACATTTTGTTTATCTGGTAATTCCAGAAGAAATCCCACACCCCGCTATATTGATTTTTATTGGGCGATTCCGACAGTACCTTTGCCCGGTCAAGTGTATGCTCGCCATACTGCTCGCGCTCCATATAGCTGATAAATTTCTGGACCGTTTCCGGGTCATTTTCATCAATATTGGGATCCATTCCCGACCGGATATAAATAGTAAGGTAGGTGGAATACCCCAGAGCAATCAGCAACACCGAGGTAAGCAACAATCCCAGTACCGGTTTTTTATTATTCACGGCATAGGCCAGCAGGACTACCAGACCTACCAACACGATAAGCAGTCCGAAAAATCCGCCGACTTCAGCCAAAACCGGTATGCCCTGAACCAGCACCGGATAAACCAGGGCTGTCAATAAAAGACCGACGATTACAAGATAAACAAAGGTCTTCTTATTGACCGGATATTTCTTGTAGTAAATTATCATGAACACCATCGGCAGCGCCAGGACGTTGAGCAGGTGGACACCTACCGCCAGACCGACCAGATACATGATGATAAGGATATATTTTTCATTTCCCACTTCCTCGGTTCGCTCGCTCCAGAACATGATTAACCACACCACCAGAGAAGTAAATAGCATGGAAGGTGCATATACCTCCGCTTCCACGGCGTTGAACCAGAAACTGGTAGTAAAGGCAAACGTCAAAGCGCCGATCACACCACCCAGATAAGGCACCAGCTTCATGAATCCTTTGCCGTCTTTAAGGTACTGCTTTATCATGATCACAATGGTCAGATAAAGAAACATGACCGTGAGCGCACTTGAAAGGGTGGAAATAAAATTAACACGTTTGGCAATATTAGCGAAAATCGGGATCATTGAGAAGATCCGGCCTACCAGCAGATACAGCGGAGAACCCGGAGGATGCGGTACGGCAAGTCGGTAGGAGCTGGCAATGAACTCTCCGCAGTCCCAAAACGAGACTGTTGGAGCAATTGTCATATAATAAACCACAAAACTAAAGAGGAATACAAATGCAGCAAACAACCGATTCAACTTTTTTGCTTCCATTCTTAAGCAGACTCCTTATTAAAATTAAAGCTGTTTTACCAGATAGTTTCGCCTTTTAAGCTGATTAAATTTTTTCCTTCCGCGCCCGAAATACTCCCAGACAATGCTTCCCGGATAAATCAGTTTGAATATGAAATCATCTTCTGACAGGCGGTTCCGTTGCGTCATTTTTCTCTTGCGCGCCATCAGCGGAATATGAGAAATCACCCATCCGTATGCCTGAACAATTGCAAATGCACTTTTTGCTTTTCCTCTCGCCAGTTCACCTGCGAAAGCAGCGGAATCCAGAAACAACCTGGCACTCAATATCCTGACTAAATTAAGAAAGGATAGATTTTTTACCAACAGAAAAATGTTGTTCCTGTAATTCCAGAAAACCTTGCGGGGATTTTCCGCTGCCATGGTTCCGCCTCCCTTATGCCACACCCGGGCTGCTGACACGTAGTAAATTTTCTTCCCATAGAGATGCATCCGCCAGCACAGGTCTATTTCCTCCATATGCAGGATAAAGTTTTCGTCCAGTAATCCCACTTCATCCAACGCCGATTTCCGGATAAAAAAGCAGGCGCCGCTGGCCCAGAAAATTTCAATTTCTGAATCGTATTGACCTTCATCTTTTTCCAGCGTGAAAAACAAGCGGCCTCTGAGAAATGGATAGCCGTACTTGTCCAGAAATCCCCCGGCGGCCCCGGCATATTCGAAATGATCCGGTTCATTCATATCCAAAACTTTCGGCTGACCGGCAGCCATTTCCGGATTTTTGATAAATTTTTCCACAACCGGTTCCAGGAATCCCGGCTCCACAATAATGTCATTATTGATGAGGCAGATGATCTCACCTGCTGCTATTTTGATGCCTTCATTATTGCCGCGGGCGAACATGTAAGTCCGGTCATTACAGACGATTTTAACTTCCGGGAAATTCCGACGGGTATATTCCACACTTTCATCTTCGGAAGCATTGTCCACCATAATGATTTCCAGGGGCGAATAGGTGACATTTCTCAAAGAGGTGAATAAATCTTTCAGGTAGCTGATCCCGTTATAATTAACCGTGATGAGCGAAACAAGCGGTTTTGTTTTATTCTGTTCCATAATCCCTGGTGAAGGTTGTTCCATTCAAAAAATAATATCCAACTGGCTTGAGAATAC
>JARRQT010000143.1:0-15316 GCA_037381445.1 Calditrichia bacterium | reverse complement strand
AACTGCAGGTTCGTGATGACCGATTCGGGGGGTATTCAGGAAGAAACCACTTATCTGGGGATCCCCTGCCTGACGCTGCGTGAAAATACAGAACGGCCGGTGACAGTTGAACTGGGTACCAATGAAATTGTGGGAACAGATACCGAAAAAATCATCTCGGACGCGAAAAAAATACTGGCAGGTGATTGGAAAAAAGGTGAAATTCCTCCCTTGTGGGACGGCAAGGCGGCGGAGCGGATTGTAAAAACATTATCGGAGGTATGAGTTGAAGTATTCTGTTTACATGTTTTTGTTGATGTATTTATCGTGCGGTTTTTTATTCGCTCAGAACAAAACGCAGCAGGGAACCAGGGGAAGAAATATTCAGACTCCCCAGTTGGATGTTGATTTTCAGCAGCTTGATAAATCCAGTCAGCAGATTATTCCCCAACAGCAATACCTCGAACAGGCATTGGGGAAGGCTATTGATTCAACCAGGTATATCCTCGGGCCCGGAGACCAGATGCTGATTAAAATATGGGGACCGCTGGAGAATCAGTTTATTACTGAAATCACCCCGGAAGGTTATCTGGTTATCCCCACGGTCGCGGATGTAAAATTGGCGGGCTTGACCCTGGCGGACGGCAGTGAAATTGTAAAACAGACTCTAAATAAGTATTTCAAAAACGCTGAATTTTCCATACGTCTCATTAAAATGCGCAAGTTTCGGGTCTACCTGGTGGGAGAAATAAACAGTCCCGGCACCTATTATTTACGATCAGCCGACCGGGTCAGTGATGCCATTGAACTGGCCGGAGGGTTGACCCAGTGGGGAGATGATACCCGTTTGCAGTTGCGTCACAACAATCTGCCGACTGACACCGTGAATATCAACAAATTTTATCTGTATGGTGATCTTGAAGAGAACCCCAATCTGGATGGCGGAGATATTATCTACATTCCGCCGATTGACCTTGCGAAAAATTATGTTATTGTGGAAGGAAATGTGGGGTCGGAGGGTATATATCAGTTTCGAGAGAGTGAAACTTTGTTATCATTCCTAACGCGAATCAGAGCGATAAACCGCCGCTCCGATGTTAATAACGTGGTTCTGGTGCGTGACGGAAAAAGAATTTACTATGACCTGATTAGAGAAGAGTCCAGTGTCAGGAATGAGCTGCTGCATACCGGCGACCGTATTATCGTTCCTACAAATCGGGACCGTGTATATGGAAAAAGGCGGGAACGCTGTCGTGCAAAAAGGAGATATCGTGGTTGTCCCCAAGCGGGGCAGGGAAGTCTTTAAAGATTATATGACAATTCTGACGCCTATTATCAGCATCGGATTGAGCTCTTATGCATTGATACGGGCAGCGCAGTAAGGAAATATTTTCGCCAATTATTACATACAAAAATTCGAAGGTGCTCAGAAACATGGAAGCCGAAGAAAAAATTACACCCTTTTTTAATTTTATCAAATTAATTTGGAGCAATAGAAAAAAGCTTCTAATAATTAATGGGAGCGCCATTCTTATTGCATTAATCATCAGCTTGTTGTTGCCAAAATGGTATGAAGGGCGAGTTGTTTTTATTGTAAATGAAGATTCCGATCTTACAGGGTCATTGGCCTCTTCTGTATTAGGAAATGTAGGATTACCAGCGGGACTTTTGGGTATTGGCAGCACTCCTGTGGTTGATCAATACATTAATTTTTTAGGTTCCTATACTATTTTAAATAAAATTGATTCATTATACAATTTACAAGAGGATTATAAGACAAAATTCAAGACTCTTTTGTATAAAAAAATATTACAAAACGCAAATTTTATTAATAATGGCGATAACACAATTACCATAAAGTTTTACTACAAAGAAGATCCGAAAAAGGCTGCCGCCATTGCAAATTCATTTTATGAAGAGTTAAACAAATTGGTAAATAATTTAAAGCAAGAACGAAACAAAAATATTCGTCTGTTTCTTGAAAATACGTATAATAGAACTGTCTCGCAGTTAAATGCCGCTGAAGAAGAACTAAGCAAATTCCAGATTAAAAGCAACCTTTATTTACCTGAAGAACAGACAAAACTTGCTGTACAGACAATATCCGAATTAGAATCAGAAAAGATAAAACTTGAGATTCAAAAGGTCTATTTGGATAATCTTGGTGCTAAATTTAGTTCTGAGTATAAAGCTTTGCTCCAAAAAATGAAAGCCTTAAAAGATAATATAAATTCTCTTAAGTCAGATAGCAAAGACTACGATTTGACTTTAGAACAAATTCCAGAAAAAGGTTTGGAATATCTTAGATTATATAGAGAAGTAAAAATTAGAGAAAAAATTCTTGAGTTTGTTGTTCCTCAGCTGGAAAATGCTCGTTTAGAAGAACAAAGAAAAACAGCTAACCTCCAGATACTAGATAAGGCAGTTCCTCAGGATTATAAAGCAAAACCAAAGCGGGCTGTTTTTATTTTTGTTATTGCTTTCTTCTCAATTATAATTAGTCTGCTTTACTATTTAATTCGTGATTTTATAAAAAATAATCATTCGCATTTTAATAGAATTTTTAAATCAAATTGATGAAATATGGTAATTACCGAGCAAGGAGCAAAACTTGTACCTGTTGTAGTTTTCATCACAATTTGGATTTTACAGGTATTTCTATTAATCCTAAGCCCATATAATTATAAATCGGTAAGTCTGGAAACCTGGATTATAACATTATCTAGTGTGTCAACTGTCGTCGTAGGATATTTAACATATTATTTCCTTAATACCACAAGAACTGTTCAGATCACCAGCAAGACTAGAAACAAATCATATATTGATTTTGATAAAAATAATTTAGAAAAATTGTTAAAGTACCTGTTAATTTTCGTTGCTATTGGTGTGATAGGTGATATTCTATCTTTAATGTTTACTATAAAAAGTTATGGATTGCATCTAACAAACATTTTCTGGTACCGCTTTGTTTTATCTCATAGTGCAAAAGGTCACTTTGGATGGAGCGTATTGCACTCTTTGTTCAGTTATTTGATTCTTTTAAATAACGTAGTTGTTATTATTTCTGCAATATATCATAGTTTTTATTCTGGAAAGAAAATTTTGATCTATGGCCCAATATTTTTAGCCTTTTTGTTTAGCGTGATAACGCTTCAAAGGCATACCTTGATAATTATATTGACATTTTGGCTTAGTGCGCTGTTTTTCATAAGCTTCTATTTAGATAGCCAGAGGCAAAAAATATCTCTCAATAAATTTTACCGAAGTTTTATTGGAATCCTGATATTTATTGCCTTGGTCATTATAATTGTCATCTCTATCAGATTTTATATTGATCTTGGAGGAGCGAAATATAATAAATTAATCAAATTGGGAATTCAGAGCATCTATTCTTATATAGCTGGAAATGTGGTGGCTTTGGACACATATTTAAAATCAGATATATCTTATGAGAAAGGAGCATTCTTATTTCAAAGTATATTGAAATGGTTATCTCGACTAGGGGTTATTAATTCTACCTCGATTCCATCACAATATTTGGAATTTACAAATATTGGACCTGTTTCATTGAATACGTATACGTATATACGCATGTTATATGCTGATTATGGGGTATATGGTTTATTAATATTGAGTTATTTGTGGGGTTTTATCGCCGCTTTTGTTATGAATAATTTATATCCAAATTTTCGTTTATACAAATTAATGTTTGCTGCATTGATGATGTTCTCATACCTTGTTTCTTTTTTTGGTTTTAGCCTATTGAATTTTACAATGATATTTTTATTATTCTTTTTTTCATGGATTTTAGATTATTTTATTAAAACAAGCAATTTACCTGCGCATTTATGAAGATACTTTTGATTACATTTGAATTTCCTCCACAACAGGGGGGAATTGGAACCTATTCATTCCAAATTGCCAAAAACCTATCACTTTTGGGTAATAAAGTGATTGTTCTTGCAAACACGAACTCTTCTGATAACATCAAAATTCGGGAATTTGATGAAAAACAGTCGTTTAAAATTATTCGCTATAAATATGCAAAATCCAAATTATGGAAAACTCTCCATCGGATACTTTTTACTATAAGAATTTATAAAAAAGAAAAATTTGATTTACTATTTATACCATATCCTAATGCGGCCGTAATCGGATTGCTAATAAAAAGAATTTATGGCACACCGTATGTTGCCGTTGCACATGGTGGATCTGAATTTTTGGATAATAATTATTTATTAAAGCAAGTTATCAAATATACCTATGATCGAGCTGATATAATATTTGCAAATAGCAATTATACTAAAGAGATAGCACAAACAAATGGTATTAAAAATACACAAATTATTACAACCTTTCTTGGCGCAGATGACCTGATTTATGACTATAAATTTTTGAATGAAAATGATCTACGCAAAAAATATCATTTAGAAAATAAAAAAGTCGTTTTGACGGTTGGGAGCTTAAAAAGGAGAAAAGGACATATGTATGTCATAAAGGCCATTGATAAACTTGTAAGGGAAATTGAAAATTTAATATATTTAATTGTAGGAACGGGACCTGAAGAAAATGAACTCAAAAATCTTGTAAAGGAGAAAGGCTTAGAATATAATGTTAGATTTGAGGGGTACGCAGGTTGGGAAAAATTGCGAGAATATTACTCACTTTGCGATTTATTCATTCTGAACAGTATTGCCGACGATACGGGTGCGAAAGAAGGATTTGGGATTGTATTTCTTGAAGCCAATCTAATGAAAAAGCCAGTAATTGGTACAAAAAATAGCGGAATTGAAGATGCTATTAAACATGGTAAAAATGGATTATTGATTACTGAAGCCAACACTGAAGCTACCTATAATGCCCTCAAGTTATTGCTTACCAATCCAAATATAGCAAAAAGGATGGGGGAATATGGTTATAAGCGCACAAAAGAAGAATTTACCTGGAAAAACATAGCAAAGACCACAAATCAAGCGTTAATTCAAATCCTAAGCGAATCTTAGCATATGGAACAAAAGATAAAAATTCTATTTTTTCTGAACACATCTTTTATTGGAGGTGCAGAGAATAATGTACTTGATTTAGCCGCATTTATGGACTCCGAGCGCTATGAACCATGCATTGCTGCTTTGGAGCCAGGTGGTCCACTTTTGCAATATGCTCAACAAAAAAATATAAAGACATTTGATCCAAAGTTATCCTACTATTTCTTTCCTGGATATCTCTTTAGAATTACTCGATTTCTTATAAAACAGAAGTTTGATATTATTTTTCTTTTCGGCCTAAAATTGAGATTAATCCTATTACCATTGAGTTGTCTTATAAGGGTACCTGTTAGAATCGCTGCTATTGTAGGGATTGATGCCTGGAAAAATAATATTCATCTATCTATTGAAAGAATACTATCAAAATTCACAAGCTTTTGGGTAGCTAATTCTTATGTAGCGAAAAAACGAGCGATCAATCAGGAAAGACTTCCCACAAAACGAGTATTTGTTATTTATCAAGGTTTAGTGCTAACAAATGGCAAAACCAAAAATGGTTCAAATATTAGGTATAAGCGTTCCTCGAAATTTAAAATTGCAGTATTAGCTAATATCCAGCCAGGCAAAGGGCACTCCTTTTTTATTGAAGCGATTTATCCACTGCTCCAAGACAATGATGATATAGAGATTGAATTTATTGGAAAGGATTATTCTAATGGAAAGATTGAGGCTGAAATTGCCAATTTTGGCCTTCAAGATGTTATTAAATTAACTGGCTATTTAGTAAATGCAAGAAATTACATCAGTAAATTTGATTTAATGATTTTGCCCTCTTTTGCAGAAAGTTTTCCAACATCTATTATTGAGAGTATGTTGGAGAAAATTCCCGTTATATCTACAAAAGTAGGGGGGATTCCAGAGTTGATTAAACATGGGAAAACTGGCTGGTTAATCTCGCCCGGAAATGAGGAAGAACTACGATCTGCAATTTTATTTTTAAAAGATAATCCATCGAAGAGATTGGAATTGGCAGAAAACGCTTATAATTATGCCAATCAACGATTTGATATAAAGTTGGTAGCTAAAAAATATGAACTGCTTTTCGAAAAATTTTTGGATATTTAATTCACTATGGAACTTCCAGTTGGTTATCTGAAAGGGCAACATTTAGCAGCAGTATCATACGATAAAAGGGATTATCCTATTTTCAAGAAGAAGTAAATGATTATAAAACATAGCTTATATTATATAATCGCTCGCGGATTTCCAAGTATTATTGGCTTTTTAACAATCACCATTTTTACACATATTCTTTTACCAGAAGAGTATGGCCAATATGTCTTGGTTTTAGCCGCGGTCGAAGTTATCTATGTTGTCCTATTTCAATGGATACAGCTTTTCTGTTGATGTAAAGGTTTCTCGCCCAATTTTGTATATTGGATTGGTTCTGTTGTGGAGTATTAGTTTATATCGAATGAACTTAGACATAGCGAGATCAAAATTAAGCCCCAAAAGATATGGTATTTTAGCATCACTTAAGGCTGTTATTGCATTATCATTAGGGACGCTCTTGGTCTTTTTTGGTGCTGGTGCAAAGGGAGTATTAGTTGGTCTGATCTTAGGATTCATATTCCCTTCCTTTTGGATGATTATTAAAGAATGGTATATTGTAAGGCGTAGATACTTTGATAAAAATATTTTATTGCAATTGGTTAAATATGGCATACCGTTGATAACATCTTTCGCTTTAAACGCTGTTATTCATAGTTCAGATAGAATTATGCTTGGCTGGATTATTGGAAAAAGTGATGCGGGCTTATATTCAAGTGGATATAACATTGCTCAGCAGATATTGATTTTCTCGATGTCAACGATTAATTTGGCAGCATATCCGATTGTAGTGCGCTCTTTAGAGAAAAAACGCCTCGCTGAAACTGATAAGAATTTATCTATGTATTTTACTATTTTGATTGGAATAGCGCTCCCAATAACCGTGGGTCTTTCACTTTTATCTAAGGATATTTCAAATATATTTCTTGGCCAAGCATATAGAGAGGCCGCAAATAGGTTAATCCCGTGGATCTCGATAGGGATATTTTTTATGGGGATTCGTGCATTTTATACAGATATGGCTTTTCAGCTTGGGAAACGTACCATTGGACAGGCTTCCGTACTTTTTATCGCTGCATTCGTCAATATCGTATTAAATATACTTTGGATCCCAAATTTAGGAATGATTGGAGCTGCCTATTCCACAGTATTATCATGTGCAATTGCACTTTTTTTAAGCTGGTTTGTGGGGAAAAAGATATTTTATCTGCCATTTCCTTTTAGAGATATATTTAAAATAATATTTGCCACTTTTTTTATGACTTTTTCTCTATATTTAACTTCTTCAATGGAGGGCATATTAGGATTTGTGGCAAAAATTAGTATTGGAATATTAACATATGCGATATGTAGTATATTATTAAATGTTGGTGGGGTAAAAAAGTATCTGCATACAAACATACCATTACTCAATAAAAGCAAGAACTAAGATTAGAAAAATGAAAGGTAGCGAAACTTCTGACATGAGCATAAAAGTCCTACATATCCTTACAAGATTGATTGCAGCTGGAGCAGATGAAAATACAATTTATACAATTCAGGGATTGGATAAATCAGAATTTGAATGCGATCTTTTGATCGGTGGCGAATCAGAAATAGCAGAAAAAGTACAAGAGCAAGGCATAAATGTAATTACTGTAAAATCCTTAGTGAGAAGTGTAAATGTAATCAAAGATACCTTGGCATTAATAGAAATAATCAGGATAATTCTGAAAAATGAATATGACATTGTTCATACCCATACAGCTAAAGCAGGCTTTGTCGGTCGTTTGGCAGCACATATCGCTGGTACTAAAATTATCATTCATAGTTTACATGGTCTGTCTTTTCATAATTTTATGCCTAAATTTCAAAGAAGATTTTTTGTTCTGCTCGAGAGATTTGTTGGAAGATATACTGATCTATTTATTTCGGTTGGAGAAAACATTAAAAACAAATCCATAGAAGAGAAAATTGGGAGCGCAGTAAAATATACTACTATTTACAGTGGAATGGACTTAGGCAAATTTGAGAACATAAATTTTGATGCCATTAAAATGAAGAAATCATTGGGATTGCACGAGAGCAAATTCATAATTGGAACCGTTGCTCGCCTTGAACCTCGGAAAGGTCCGCACTATTTTATTGATGTTATTTCTCATATAAAAAGATCCTTCCCTGATTCTAAAGCTGTCATTGTCGGAACGGGCAGTTTCGAAAATGAGCTTAAGGAAAAAGTCCATGCTCTTAATTTAGGAGAAGATATCATATTTACAGGGTACAGAAAAGATATAGCAGAAATAATGTCAATATTTGATGTTGTATGTCTAACTTCATTATGGGAAGGAATTCCCAGAGTACTAATTCAGGGAGCTAAATTGGGAAAACCGCTCGTTGCCTTTGATATTGATGGTAATTCAGAAGTGATTAAAAACGGGATTAATGGATTTCTAATCCCGCCCATAAATATTCAAGAGTTTGCTGATAGGGTAATGGATATTATAAAGGATTCAACTTTAAGAAAATCAATGGCACTTGAAAGTCTTAAAATTATTGATCACCGCTGGGACAAAAAATATATGGCGGAAGAAATACAACGCTATTACCTTAAGATGTGTAGAGAAAAAGATATAATCTAACTTTCAATTATACGGCTATCCTAAGCCTTTATATTGATTTAATATTTCTTTATCAGAAATTATCGTATTGCTGTACTTCCCAATAAAATAATATCCAGATGCAGAATCGAACACTCCTGGTTTATTTAGTAAAAAGAAATCAAAATATTTTAGCCAAAATGCACTAAAATGTGCAAAAGAAATGACAATTTCTTTTAATAATTTATTCTTTACAAAACTGCGTAAAAAATACTTGTATGACCAAGCTAATGCTGTGCCGGGACCAGCCGTGGGTCCACTTTCAATTTCTTCAAATTGACGTAATAACCGTCGATGTCCTAAATGTGTAAAACGCTGAAAATCATACTTTCCCATGTGAACTTGCTGCATGAAAGGTGTTTCGACATATATATATCCAGTAGTTTTCAGTACTCTGTGAATTTCATCCATACAACGATATGGGTCAAGAACATGTTCAAGTACAGCCTGAATAATCACTCCATCAAATGTATTTTGTCCGAATGGAATATTATGAGCATCTGAAATCAAATTCGTAGTCGGACCAAATGAAACATCAGTGCTAATAAAATCGATCATACAATTTTGGTAGTGCTTGGATAAACCTTCTCCAATAATACTGCCACCGATAACCAAGATTTTCGGTTTCTTTTGATTTTTGAAGATATGCTCAAAAAAGTTGTTGAAATTGTCGTTTGCTCTAAAATTTTTACCAATCTTTGGGGTTAATAATTTGGCCGCTTTTTTTAATTTATTTTCTGTATAGTTAAAAGTAGTATTATTGTGATGGATGAAATCTGATATTAAAAAAATGCTCTCTTCTTCGTTAATTAAAATAGGAATTTTATTCACATATGGATAATGCTTATTGCATGTTGAATTATTGCATATCAATTCGTTATTTGAAATTGATAAATCTGAGTAGCATTTGGGGCATCTTAAAAGACCTATCAAATCAGGTGATAATTCTAATCTCATCAAAATGAATCCCTACTTAGATATAATTAAATGATATATTATCCTCAGAGTCAAATTCGAAATTCAGCAAAACAAACTTAAATATTCTAAATTTAAAGAATAAATATGAATAATTGTTTTTTCAATTTTGACTTTATTGTTTTTAAAAAATTCAATCAAGTTATATTAACCCATGTGAAATTTAAAATGACCCTTATATCTTAAAGAGCAATTTTGCGATTTTCAATTTAAATATTTCTTTTTGATTATTTGGGTTCGATGCTATGAACCTGAATATTTCTTTTAGCATAAAAAATCTATATCTGCGTTTGAGATCGTATAGAAACAAACCTAAAATTATAGTATGAATAGAACAAACTTTTTCATTGATTGCTGATTATTTCAAATAAAATGCCTTTTTTCAATTGAAATACCTGAACTATGCAACTGATAGATGTATCTTCCACTCACCACTTTTTGGCCTGCATTATTTGTCGCATCCCATACGACAAAGCCATCTCCACCATTGCATGGAATAGATTTTATAACTTTACCACTGACATAAACTTGTTATATTTCTGTGTTCACAAAAATATAGCAAGATTAAAGAATGTTTGAAACTGTCAAATTTTTTATGCATAATTCCGCAGCTAAAGAAACTTGAGATTACATATAAAGTTATCGTAATAACATCATTTTGCGTGTTTGCTCAAATGGACCAATCCTCAGTTTATAAATATAAATTCCACTGGCTAAATTAGATGGCTTAAACAAGACCGAATACTCACCACCACTTTGATATTTATTAACTAAGATCTTTACTTCACGTCCCGTTATATCAAAAACAGAAAGTTTTACATAACTGCTATTTTTTAATATATAGTTAATGGTTGTTACCGGATTAAAGGGATTAGGATAGTTTTGATACAAAGTGAAGTCTAAAATGTTTGTATAATAATTTTGTTTTATTTTATTTGGCATTGAAGTGGTTTTAATCACCCATAAATCAACATTTCTATTATAGACTGAGTCTGTCTCACCAACTACGATATAATCCCCATCGGTTGTCTGTTGGACTGAATAACCCTCATCATAACCTGTTCCATCGAAAGTTTTTGTCCAGATTATATCACCATTAGTATTGGTCTTAATTAGCCAGATATCCCAAATACCAAATGAAGATGTTCGTCCAGTTATGATATATCCATTATCAGTTGTTTGCTGAACTGACCGAGCTTGATCATCATAGAATCCTCCAAATGTTTTTGTCCAGAGTGTATCTCCAGAAGCATTTGTTTTTATCAGCCATATATCACTATTACCATTGCCGAATGATACTGTATGACCAACTATAACATATCCTCCATCTGTTGTCTGCTGGACTGAAAAACCCATATCTTCTTCACTTCCACCAAATGTTTTTGTCCAAAGTGTATCACCATATGTATTGGTTTTAATTAGCCAAATGTCTGAGTAACTAACTGGATATGGAGATTTATATCCAACTAAAATATACCCATCATCTAAAGTCTGCTGAACCGAATAACCACCATTATACCCAACTCTGCCAAATGTTTTTGTCCAGAGTGTATCACCAGAAGTATTGGTTTTAATTAACCATACATCCTGGTTGCTAGTACCGAAGGATGATGTACCTCCAGTAATAATATACCCTCCGTCTGAAGTTTGCTGGACTGCATTACCCCTATCGTAATTTGTTCCTCCAAATGTCTTAGTCCAGAGAGTATCACCAAAAGCATCGGTTTTAATCAACCAAACGTCCTTACTTCCTGCCCCGAATGAAGATGTAATCCCGGCAATAATATACCCTCCGTCTAAAGTTTGCTGGATTGATTCACCCGCATCGTAGTTAGTTCCTCCAAATGTCTTAGTCCAGAGAGTATCGCCAAAAGCATTGGTCTTAATCAACCAAACGTCTTGGTTTCCTGCATCGAATGAAGATGTAGTTCCTGTTATTATAAATCCATTGTCTACTGTCTCTTTAATTGAAAAACCCCTGTCCGTTCCAATTCCTCCAAATTTTTTTGTCCAAAGTATATCAACTTGTGTATAAACTGTTGAAATAAAAGTCAAAACCAAAATTAGGATGCTATTGGAAAATTGTTTCGCAAAAATTGAGTTCATATTTTTATATCCCGATACTATGTTTAATTGTCTAATGATTTGATCATAACAGTTTAAATTTGATGCCTGGATTAGTTATTTTAAGATTTCTTATTTATATGAACAAAAGAAGCCAACATATATCATAGCTACGATTAGTCAATTTCAAATGTTTTTGAATATTACCATTTTGTTTTTGTTATAAAACAACCAATCGGAACAGCAAACTATTTTGACCTGTAAAACTAAATCGAATTTTCTGTCAGAATTGAAAGAACGTACTTCCCTGATCCGTAAGAATCTTTTTAATAATGCTTAAAATCTATACTCCGGTTAGGAAAAAGTCAACCACAAAATATTGAATTTTTCAAGGACGCATTGCCTCATATTAAAAGTAACCCTGGCCATTTCGAAAACAGATCGCTGACTCAAAATTTAGGTAAGCCGCAGGCCGAGGTTAGCCATTATGAACAGTAGAGTTAAAAAAATTATCTGAAGAATATTTTTTCTCGCTATCAAAGATCCGCCAAATTCGTCAAAATAGCTAATCCGGATGAATTCTGTAATATTTGAGGCCATAACTGCAAATATGCGATCCGGCTCCTTAACAAGGATCAACCTCGGATATCACCAAAAAACCGGCCAGCAGGTTTGTCAGGAAATTTTGCGCACTTCGCTGCCTGGAGTGTATGCAACTATTTCACGAATCTGCTGGTCTGTTTGATTGCATATACTTTTTTATCCAAGAAACCAGTCATCGAATGTGAGTTTTAGGATTCAAATCAACTGGACTTACGTTGATTTATGTCGAATTCACGTTAACATATCAACCAAGAATACTGCACTAATATAGTAGTCACATAAAAGAAAAAAACTCGGCTTTTGTGCCGAGTTTTTTTCTTTCATTACCGGCTTTAGTAAAAAACTTGATATATAATCGTTATAAAGGGACTACAATCTTATCTCATGAGCATCATTTTCCTGGTTTGGACCACACCATCTATCTCCAAACGATAAAAATAAACACCGGAAGCCATGTCGACCCCGTTCCATTTGACGCTATGAGCGCCGGCATTTAGCTTACCTGAAATCAGTGTCGCAACTTCTTTTCCAAGTATGTCATATATTTTCAGGTCCACCCGACTTGTTTTTGGCAAATCAAACTTTATGGTTGTTGCAGGATTAAACGGATTGGGATAATTTTGGTGGAGCACAAAACTTTTTTGCAGATTTTCCTTCACTATTCCTGATGAATCGTTTCTTCCAATCAAAGAAACTTGGCATCCAAATCCTTCATTTTCCGAATCTACTCGAAGAGTCAGGACATCATTAATATTTCCGGCGGTGACAGGATCGAACTTAACAGAAACATCGACACTTCCGCTAGCAGGCAACAATATCGGGAGTGAATCGATAACTGAGAATACAGGAGTTCTTGTAGAACCTGTAGTAATCAGCATATCTCTGGGTGTATTATTAATCAAATGAAATGAAGCAGTATCGGGATATTGAGCAACATCAATAAATGAGACAGTATCAACATCTGTTGAAATTAAATTAGTCTTCCAGGGAAATCTGAAGGCACGATAATTAATGTATGGGTTTTCGAAAATTAATTCCAATTGTTTGGTTCCATCTTCGCTTACTTCGGTAATCCCGGGTGTGCCATTAAAGGTTCCCCCCCAACCAATAAGCGAATTGCCATTTTCAAGCCGCTGAACATTTCCCATAAACGGGCTGTAGATACTTGAATCTCTATAACTCCAGACCAGCGTTGCCGTCATATTTTGCTGATCAAGTTCGTATTCAAGCGCACTTGAAAACTGTGGATCATGATAATTCCCATTATCAAATAGTGTGTAGTGACCGTTGTCAATACGCCTGATATTATGTTGCAGAGAAAAGCCCCTGTTATCATTAAGAAAAGTAAATTGGTTATTCCTGCCTCCCCAACGCCATATAATTTCACCTGTCTCCCTGTTAATTTTAGTGATTTCACTCATATTCCTGCAGGAAACCAATATGTTGCCATCATCATCTACTTCCAGCGCATTTCCATGGACATAATCGATGATACTATCCGTCAAACTGATATTAGGGTCAGCATCTGTAATTTTAAAATGATCCCAACTTCTCCACTGGAAGATTACATTTTTTTCATTATCCAGTTCCTGGATGATCAAACCCCGTACAAAGGCATTGGGATTTCCGCCTTCAACCACCGTATCCATCCTGACCAATTGACCATCATAACTCATTAACAATGCATGATTGTTTGGAAGGATTCTTAATTCATGAAGATCGGTGCTGTATCCATTTTTTGTGCAAAAGCTATCAACAACTGTATAGGATTCATCCATAGCATAAAAATAGCTTTGAGATACATTTGCGTTGCCTATAAAATAGGTGAGCAAACCATTTGGCTGAACCTTAATATCTGTAGCCATACGGGTAGCTTTTTTATAAAAAATTGGAGTACCGTAATTATCTATAATAGATACAAATGAGGGGCCGAAATTTGGTGCCTGGAATCGATAGAAGCCCACAAATAAATAACCCTGCGAGGGATGCTCAAATGCATTTACCGTTACACTCGGAAAATCTTCCGGCAATGAATCATTGATTATATTTTCTGAAATATTCTGGGGTGAAAATTCATTTGTTTTTAAATCCGCGGATATATCGCCTTGAAGATTGTCCTCATAGTAATTTTCAAGAGAGCGTAAATGAGTTTTTTCGTTAGTTGCGGTGATTTTAAAAGAAAATTCATATGCTGGTGTCTGATTTCCTCCGGAAGCTATTAATAGATTTCCAATTTTGACATTGATAACTTCGTTCGGATTAAATTTTTGGTTTGGGTCAAAAATAACTGTTTTGCCATCTGTCGATAAGATTAGTTTTCCAGATATCTGACCGCTTTTTGTTCCGGTTACTTGAATCAGATCGGGTGAAGATAAACTCCCGGGATCTATGTATTCACCGGGCCGGATGATGATGGTGCATTCCCGCATATTGTTTTCTGAACCAGGAACCGGACTGAGATACTGATAGGGGACTGAGGTTTTTGCTGAGAAAGCAAATTGTGTGAAAAACAGGTTGATAATTAGCATAATTATTAGTTTGTAAAAGTTCTTCATCTCTTTCCTTTCTAGAATTTTGGGATCAATATAGGATCTATTAGAAATTATTTCTTACCTCCATAAAAACAGAATATTTATTTGCAGCTCTTCGATATTGGAAAACAAATTTCGATTCAATATTGAAATGGGCCAGATCGGCTAAAGAAAGCGACTAATAAGTGAATAAGAAATTTTCTTATGACATAATAAGACACAAATTCCTTTTTTGGAATCAAATTATTTCCATCATTTTAAGGAAAATAGAGCGACAACTAATTGATTATTTTTATATGGTAAAGTTACGAATCCTTATAAATTCCTTCTTTTTATAAAAAGACGACCAAAGGATATTCTTTGGTTAATTCCTGAGATATTCATTATTTTACCCAATGTATTATATCATCAATCGGATATCAAGGAATGTTTT
>JARRQT010000142.1:0-8960 GCA_037381445.1 Calditrichia bacterium | reverse complement strand
AAAAAATTACCGTTGCCAGTTTATTCATCATTGACGGGGATACAAACCATATTAACAACACTATTATAGATGGGAGTCAACCGAGTTATCCAGATAGTGGATCGGTGGTGTATTTTGTTTCTGGTGAGGATACCACTTCTACTTTATGCGGATTCACTATCACCGGCGGCAGCGGAACAATAATAGTCCCTGGTATTATCCGGGGAAGTGGTGGGATCCATTGTAGCAATGCTGGCCCAAAAATATGCCATAATCGGATTATCAACAATAGTGTCACATCTACCTTCTATGAGGCTCTTGGCGGAGGTATTGGCGCCGGTCCGCTGACTAGTAATGCATTTATTGTGGTTGAAGACAATCTGATTCAATCCAATACCACCATAGGTGATGAGTTTGCTTTTGGAGGAGGAATATTTCTGACGATTAATGCTCGCATTTCCGGCAATCGTATTTTGGATAATATTGTTAGTGCTGAAAACCAGCAAGCATGGGGTGGTGGGATAGGAACGGAAAATGCCGATTCTGTAATCGTGACCGGAAATATCGTTTTGAGGAATAAAGCCCAGACTAACAGCAACACCGAATTGGCAGATGGTGGAGGAATGTTTTTTCTCAAAGATTCTGCCGCCTTTGTCAGGATTATTGGAAACAGGATTGCCTATAATGAGATTAAAAGTGATGCGTTTCAGGGAGGCGCCGGAGTTGGAATTGACCAAATCGGATACTCAGGAGGTGATGTTCTCTTTGCTAATAATCGTATCTACAAAAACAAATATACCGGTTTAGAAACCTGTCATGGGGGAGGCCTGTATTTAAACCGCAGTATCGTTAGGGTAATAAACAATACCTTCACCGGGAACATTGCTTCTTTTGGTGGCGGCATTTCTTGTTCCCACTCGGATTCTACAACCCTGTTTATGAATAACATCTGCTGGGGCGATACCGCAACCCAATCCCCGGGAGAAATTGATCTTTATTTGAGTTCTCCACCGATATTCGTTTACAACGACATTCAGGGCGGCTGGCCGGGTGAAGGAAATATTGATGCTGACCCCCAATTTGTAGCTGGTGATTCGCTGTGGCATCTTTCATCCAACAGTCCTTGTATTGATGCCGGAATTGATTCCATATTCATCGGTGGTCACTGGTATTATTGCCCGCCCGAAGATTATGAAGGAGAACCCCGGCCAATGGGCATTGCACCGGATATCGGTGCCGACGAATTTTTTGTAGTTGGAATCGAGCCGCAGCCGACTGTCGGAATACCTCAATCCTATGTGCTAACCAAAACTACCCCAACCCCTTCAATCCCACAACCACTTTTGAGTTCGCCCTGCCCTACTCCGGACTTGTGACGCTGAAGATTTACAATATTCTGGGAGAGGAAGTTGCCACACTGGTTTCGGAAAAATTGATTGCCGGGCAATACAAATACGATTGGGATGCAAGCGGTTTAGCCAGCGGGGTATATCTATATCGAATAGAAGCAGGATCATTCATCGAAACCAGGAAGCTTATCCTTTTGAAATAATCAAGTCTTTTGTATCATGCCAGAAGGCGAGCTGTCCGAAGTGGCAGCCCGCTATTTTTAGGGATGGATTCGTAACACACGTTTGGCACTCTAACGCTATGATAGGATTGCTTTATTATCCACTTGAAGCGCATCCACCTTAACCATGTATTACGAATCCGTTAAATCATATTTTTATATTCATTTAATAAGTGTATCACTGCCCTCTATTGTCAAGCAATTTTTCTAAGGGGGGAGCATATGTCAAATGTTTTGCTTCAATCGATTCCAGGACCATCTGCGGGGCTTGTACGATACCTTATGATTTATCCGCGACATGACGAATAAATCAAATATCCTGCGCACCATTGTCACTAATGCCTTGCTTGCCAAGATGTGATAAAGCGCGCCTTGGCTTCCGCATCGCCGGTGAGTTCTGGGAGAGGAAATATGAGAGCCACCATTCGGTTGAGTCTTGAATCCTCGGCCTTGTAAACAACGCACATGCCACCAGCGCCCAGTTTATCGAAGATTTTGTAGTGAGAGATGGTTTTACCGATCATAGGCTTCTAACTCCTACCAATTACCGGGATTACTTGCTTATCTTAGAACAACATGGATCTTAAATGAGCTATTGATTCACTAGGATCTAATTCAGTCATTTTTTATTTTATACAAAATGTCCACACTATATTCGATTGGTCTCGGCTTATTTTCTTTGTTGTGTAACTTAATATAGCGGAAAAAAATTTTGGTCTTGAGATTCTGGTTCTCTTTATACAGCATCATTTTTTCAGGCAATATGTTGTTGACGTTGAAATGACCATAATCAGCCAAAAGTTGATTAAAGAGCGGTTGTAGATCGATCCTCAGGGAATCGAATAATTTCCCATCAGGGGCAGCAACGAAAGTGATCGTGTCTAAATCTGTATCTACACGGTAGGAAAATGCCAAATCGCTGAAGAATTTTTTATTCTGTTCAATACTGACATATTGCCGGCGCAGCATCCGGTCATATCCCTGTACATCGATGACGGCTCCCTGATCTGAACTCAACTGAATATCGTTTCCGGCACCGCTATGCCAACCTCTTATATATTCAATACTCATTAGTTGAGCTACTAGTGCCGGTTCCTTGGATTGCAGTCGTTCTCCAAGTGAATCTGCTTTTAAACTTTCCCGAAACCAGGGTTGAATCCGGTCGTAGCCATGAATATCATATAAATATGAAAGGATTGAGCTTATCTGACGGGAATCATCTCGCGGGATGGCTGTAGATGTCTTTTGAATTTGATTGTTCACCAGGATTTTATTTTTAATTAAAAATTCCTGAAGCCGATGAACTTGACTCTTTTCGGATACCCTAAATGCACCCCAAGGACCAAAGGATATAATCAAGGCTAACACACATAATGATATCGGAATGGTTTTTATGCTTTTGGTACTGCTTAAAAGAAAATAGATCACGATTCCTCCCAACCAGAGTCCAAGTGCGACTCCTATATACCGCCCCTCGGTAATGCCATATTCTGATATTCTTCTCCAGAGTGCCAGCAATAGCATAATGACTAAGGGGATCATGACTACATAAAACCAACGTGATGTTGATTTTATCCATCTATTTTCCTCCCGGTCACGAATCGGATGGAGCAATAGAAGTGAAAAAATACCTGTAGTGGAGAATCCCAAGATTAGTCTGCCTACCCACCCTTGTGGCCAATTCCAGGAAATCAAAATTTTGGCCAGGTAGGCATATAGAATGATCAAATAAACCAATACAAGTGGAAAAAGAATATATTGGGCAAAAATCTTGATTCCTTTGGGATAATTAGTCGATTCCTCCAACTGGTCCAGGTTTTTCGGAATACCTGCCAGAAAGGACCAAGTATTGAAGAGTCCGAGGATTATAAACCACAATTCACCATATCGTTTTCCTGGTACATTCATTCCAAACAGATTATCGAGCGCAGCCAGGGCCAGGGACAGGCCGGCATAAAGAACTACGGTGTAAACTAAAGTGGTGATTATACGCAATAAAAGCGTTTTATTATACTGCCAGAATCCATTAACTTCACCCGGACCAAAATATGGAGCGAAAGCCACGAACAAGTGTAATGCCAAAACAATGAATAACATGCGAAGAATATAGATGGCTGGCGCTTCTGCCAGGTCAGACGGAACAGAGCAGCCGTAGATTACCAGTAGCGCTATCCCGGATGCCAGGAGTGTTATAGCCATTCCTTTGCCAAATTTCTGCTTCTCGGAAAACAGTGCCAAACCGGTTAAAAGGGGAATACCGAGTATCGCTGCCAGCAGGATATTGAACAGAACCGTTGTTTGTGCCGGACCCTCGTGATCAATAAGGATCACGGCACAGATAGTTCCAATTGCGGCATTTATTAAGACAAACGGAAAACGCTGGGATGTACGAACAGCATCTTGCAAAACCATTTGCAAAGATGGTAGTTTCATGATCACCTCGGTTTATTTGATCAGTTACTCATTGGTTCACTGCGTTTAAGTTTTAGATCTTTATTTGTTCATAGACAACTCTGCCATCCACAGGTCGCCCGTGCACTCCCAAAGTGTGAAAAAGATACGTTCGCCATCGCTCGTTAACAATTGAGGCTCTTTTAAACTGTGACGTAAATCCAGCAGGGATCGCGCCGTCCCATCCGACACCGAAACCTCCCAAAAGTTGGTGCCTTCCTTACCCGGTCTTCCTCCCCCCCAGGCATAGATCATGCTACCATCCGATGACCAAAAACATGGATCGATACCACACCACCTTCCGTGAGTCAGTTGAATGGGTTCACCCCCTTCCGCAGGGACAAGAAACAGCTCTGAATATTGTTGATACTTTGAGCCGAAGATAATTTGTCTGCCATCAGGCGACCAACACTTTCCCTGCGCACCATCAAATGTTAGTTGCTGCGGTTCACCTCCGTCACTCGGCACGACCCACACATCCATATGACCTTTGCGATTTGACACAAAAGCGATCTTTTTACCATCCGGTGACCAGATTGGAACTATTTCTTCAGCGGTATGGTTCGTCAATTGCTTTACTGCACCACCTGCCACAGGCATCACAAAGAGGTCACGGTTTCCGCACCTCATGGAGTGAAAAGCGATCTGTCTCCCGTCGGGAGACCATGATCCGACCCAATCGTGAGCAGGGTGCGTTGTCAATTGTCTCAGTTCACTGCCATCCTTTCGCATGATCCAGATATCCTGATTTCCACTGCGATTGGAGTCAAACGCGATCCACTTTCCATCCGGAGAGACAGATAATAGATCAATATAGTTATTTTCCTTGGTAAGTGCCTGTGCCTCGTCTATGGTGAATGTGCGATTCGGAACAATGGGAATCGACCAGATATTCGAGTGTTCCATAATTTTTGTATAAGCCAGCTTTGTCCCATCCCTGGATAGGGCGATGGCTCCAACACTTAGACCTGTCGTCAAGGATTGAGCCGGACCGCTGGGTTTCCCTCGGCCATCGACTGATACCCACCAAACGTCACGGCTGCCTCCCCGGTCAGAGATAAAGAAAAGTTCTTCCCCATCCGATGACCAGACCGGATTATGGTCGAAGTACTTTCCTTCGGTGACCGGAACCGGATCGATCCCATCGCGTTGGGCAGACCAGATCTGCGATGTGGCCACGCCTAGTGCCACGAAATTGGTGTACGCGATACGATCTCCATCGGGTGACCAGGCCGGTTCGGAATACCCGACAGCGAGTCCTGAGGATGGCAAAGAAACAGGTGTAGGTGTGCCGCCATGGGCAGGAACGGTATATATATGTCCCACAACAGCATAGGTCAATTCCATTCCATCGGGTGACCAGGAAAGATGCGGTATGGCGCTAATATTGGATAAGTATGCCGCGAAAGAAATTGAGACCACACGTTTTGGTATTCCACCTAAGGTGGGTATAACGAATATTCCTCCTCCATTACGACCGGAAACGAAGGCAATCCATTCCCCATCCGGTGACCAGGCTGGTTTTCCATCGTAATCGGTACAATCTTTAGTTAAATTGATTTTTTGCCCGGTAGAAATCTGCCGCACCCAGACGTCCATATTCCCACCCTCATTGGACGCATAAGCAATCCGCGTACCGTCCGGAGACCAGGCAGGATCCGTTTCCAGTCCAGGAGCGGTTGTTAAAGGCTTTGTGTGCTTGATTTGAAATGTTTTGCTTTCTTGGCGGGTTAATAAATACTCCACGCTTAAAAAGATTAAAAAAAGAACAATTGCAAAGATACCCATCAACTTTTTGAACATCTCTTTATTGGACTTCTTTATTTTCTGGTAGGCCAAGGGCACCTTTCTGCAGGATTGTAGATCAATCAACATCTCTTCCATGTTTTGATAGCGTTCATCAGGATTTTTTGCCAATGCTTTGTTAACGATGCGTTCCAATTCCAAAGGTACTTTGGTGTGTAAAATTATTATGGGTTCGGGCGTTTCATTCAAGATGGAATAAATAATAGCTTGTTCATAATCCCCTCTAAAGGGCAGGTGTCCAGTAATCATTTCATACAAAACAACATTCAGCGACCAGATGTCTGTACGGCAATCAACTTCTTCCCCCCGTGCTTGCTCCGGCGACATGTAAGCCACGGTACCTTTGGTTGTATCTTTTTGGGTAAGCCTAGCCTCTCCAGCTAACATTGCCAGCCCGAAATCAAGAATCTTTACTTCATTCCGGTTGGTAATAATTATGTTAGCAGGCTTGATATCACGGTGAATGATACCTTCTTCATGAGCTCGGGCCAATCCTTGTGCTATTTGAATGGCAATGTCAATAACCGCTTCAATTGGCAGTGGACCCCCTCCAATTTTCTTTTTTAGTGTTTCACCTTCGTAGTAGTCCATACAGATGAACATTTGCTCATCTTCGGTCTCGTCAATTTCATGAATGGCACAAATATTATTGTGTTGAAATGAACTAGCTGCTTTTGCTTCATTGATGAAACGCTTCTTTTCATTCTCATCTGCCCCGAAGTAGAGAGGGAGAAATTTGAGAGCGACAAAACGGTCCAGTTTTAAATCACGCGCTTTATACACCACGCCCATACCTCCGCTCCCGAGCTTTTCAACAATTTGATAATGTGAAATGGTCTTACCAATCATGGTACATTACCTTTGCATATTTGTTTCCAAGTCCACCATCCACAAATCTCCAATACACTCCCAAAGTGGGAAGTAAAGTCTTTCCCCATCGCTTGTTAAAGAATTTAAAGGTTCCTTTACGCTACCGCGCAGGTTTAATACTGGTCTCACTGATCCATCCATCAGGGAGATTGTCCAAAAATTGGCACCTTGATTAAATTGCCTACCCAAACCATATGCATAGATCGTCTGTCCATCCCTTGTCCAATAACAAGCATTAATATTTGCCCATTCACCCCGGGTTAATTGTTTTGGTTTTTCGCTTTTGTCGGGGCTAAGAATTTGTTGCTTAGATTTAAGAAATAACTCATAAAACCCTGTACGATTGGAGGAAAAAACGATTTGTTTACCATCCGGCGCCCACTCCGGGAGGAAATCCGGTGCTTCATGAAAAGTCAGTTGTTTTGGCTCACCACCTACACTCGGCATCAGCCACAGGTCCATATTGCCGGAGCGATTGGATACAAATCCTATGGATTGCCCATCTGGCGACCAATTGCCAGCAATGTCTTCTGCGGGATGGTCTGTTAATTGTGTTATAGCCCCGCCCCCGACAGGTATTACAAAAAGATCACGGTTTCCTGAACGTAAAGAGTGAAACACAATTTCCTTCCCGTCAGGCGACCAGCGTGGCGTCCAGTCGTGAGCTTGATTTGTGGTTAATTGCCTCAACGCACTCCCATCTTTGCGCATGATCCAAATATCCATATTTCCCCGTCGATTCGAATCAAACGCGAGCCATTGGCCGTCCGGCGAAAGATTCAGTCTTTCAATATAGTGGTTCTCCGAAGTGAGTTCCCGGGCATCAGCCAATGTGATGAGTCGATTTGTGACAATCGGTGCCGACCAGATGTTTGAACGATCAACAACTTTTGTATAGGCAAGCCTTGTCCCATCTTTTGAAAGCGCGATTGCGCCGACTCCTACGCCTGCTGTCAGGGGTTTTGCCTGAGCAGTTGGATTGCCACGGTCATCAACTGGCAGCCACCACACATCACTGCTTCCACCCCGATCGGAAATAAAGAAAATAGATTTTCCGTCCGGTGACCAGACTGGGCAATGGTCCATATATGTTCCCTCTGTCACTGGAAGCGGATCATCTTCAATTCGATGTAATGACCAGATCTGCGATGTGGACACTCCCATGGCCACTAATCCTGTACAAGCGATACGTTTCCCATCAGGTGACCAGACTGGTTCTAAATATCCAGTAATAAGCTTTTTGGACGGCAAGGGTATTTCAGAGGGATGGCCGCTGGCCAATGAAATCATATACAAACTACCTGCAACAGCGTACGCTAACTCAGATCCATCCGGTGACCAGGAAATATCGGGTATAGAACCGGTCCGGGATTGTGATATGGCAAAGGAAAGAGTGCATATCTGTTTAGGTATTCCTCCCAATGCTGGTATCATAAATATCCCACCGCCATTTCGTTCAGAGACGAAAGCAACCCATTCCCCGTCCGGTGACCAGGCAGGTTTGCCGTCATAGCCGTTATAATCTTTTGTCAAATTGAGTTTTTGCCCGGCAGCAATTTGCTGCACCCAGATATCCATGTTTCCATTTTCGTCGGAAGCATAGGCAATGCGCGTACCTTCTGGAGACCACGATGGATCCTGCTCCAAACCAGGAGCTGTCGTTAGAGGTATAGTGCGCCTTATTTGGACACCTTTACCATCATGTGAGCGTATTAAGAAATATCCTATGGTTATAGCAACCAATAAAAACATTGTGCTCAGGATACCTATCAACAATTTGGGTAGTGCCGCAGAGATATTCCTTTGCCTCCCGCGCGGAGAATGAACGCTTTTGAGGACCTGTAAATCTAACAATATTTCTTCTGCTCGTTGACATCGTTCATTGGGATTTTTTGTCAATAATCTATTTAGGATCCTTTCCATTTCAATTGGAACATTGCTTCTGAATGCCGTAGCCCTCTCGGGCCTATCATTCAATATGGCATAAACGATAGCCTGCTCATAATCTCCTTTGAAAGGCAGTTGACCAGTAAGCATTTCATGCAGTACCACACCTAATGACCACATATCCGTCCGCTGATCGACCACTTGCCCGCTCAGCTGTTCCGGTGACATGTAAGCCACCGTTCCAAGGGTGGAACTGTCCTTCGTTAACTGTGCTTTCCCGGCCAGTTTGGCCAGCCCGAAATCGAGGATTTTAACTACCCCCTCATTGGTAATAAAAATGTTGGCCGGCTTAATATCCCGGTGCACTATCCCTTTTTCGTGAGCCTTTTGCAATCCT
>JARRQT010000141.1:0-17380 GCA_037381445.1 Calditrichia bacterium | reverse complement strand
GTGGGCGAACTGGAATATGCCTGCAAGGAAAACCGGCTGTCCGATCTGGAAGGGTTTGGAGAAAAAACGCAGGAAAAAATACTGCTGGGCATCGGGATGCTGAAAAAATATTCCGAACGGCATCTCATTTCCACCGCCAGCGAGAGCGGGCAGACGCTTTTTGAACAGGTGAAAAATTTTCCCGGCGTTGTCCGCTGCGAAATCGCCGGCAGTCTGCGCCGCCGCAGGGAAACCATCAAAGATATTGATATTCTGGTCAGCGCAGCGGATGAAAACCGCGAAAAAATCATGGACCGTTTTTCAACGCTGCCAGAGGTGGAAGTTGTCTCGGGCAAGGGAAAAACCAAGACCAGCGTGGTGCTGCAAAGCGGCATGAATGCCGATCTGCGGATTGTGAGTGACGAGCAGTATCCCTATGCCCTGCACCATTTTACCGGTTCCAAGGAGCACAATGTCGCCATGCGCGGCTATGCCCAGAAGTTGAATATGAAAATGAATGAGTACGGCCTTTTCCGCAACGAAACAGAGAACATCCCCTGCCGGACAGAAGCGGAGATTTTCGGGAAATTGAAAATGCAGTATATTCCACCGGAGCTGCGGGAAAATTACGGGGAGATCGAGGCGGCGCTGGGCAATGAAATTCCGGAACTGGTGGAGCAAAAAGACCTGCGGGGGATGATCCACTGTCATTCCCACTACAGCGACGGCGCCAATACCGTTGAAGAAATGGCCCGCGCCTGCCGGGAAGCCGGATACGAATACCTGGTCATCAGCGATCATTCCAAATCCGCGGCCTACGCCAACGGTCTCAGTGAAGAACGCATCCGCGCCCAGCACCGCGAAATTGATGAATTGAACGGCAGGCTGAAAGATTTTCGCATCCTGAAAAGCATTGAATGCGACATTCTCCCGGACGGCCGGCTGGACTACAGCGACGAGGTTCTGGCCGGCTTCGACCTGGTCATTGCCAGTATTCACTCCAAATTTAAAATGACCGAGGAGGAAGGCACCCGGAGTGTAATCCGGGCCATGGAGAATCCATTCGTCACCATTGTGGGGCACCCCACGGGACGGCTGCTGCTGGCCCGCGAAGGTTATCCCATCGATATGGAACAAATAATCCGCACGGCGGCAGACCTGCAGGTTTCCATCGAACTGAATGCCAATCCCCACCGACTGGATATCGACTGGCGCCTGATAAAGGGCTCCAAGGACCTGGGCGTAAAAATCAGCATCAATCCCGATGCGCACCGCACAGAGGGAATACAGGATGTCAAATACGGAGTGGGTGTCGCCCGCAAGGGATGGCTGACCAAACCGGATGTGCTGAATTGCCTGTCCGCGGAAGAGCTTATTAGATTTGCGGCAAAAAGAAGGGCCGGATGATCTTACCCGGCCCGTTTTCTTTCGTGGAAAGTAATTTTGTCGAAATGATTGGAAAGGCTATTATGCCTCCGTCCCGCTGTCAGCTCAAGCGGAAATTCTTTCCCGCCATGTCCGCAATGGTCTCACCGATGCTAATGGCAGCGGTGGCCGCCGGTGACGGCGCATTCAGCACATGAACCATATTTTCCTCCTCCACAATGCGGAAATCATCCACCAGGGAACCGTTAGGTTCCAGGGCCTGGGCCCGCACTCCCGACCCGCCGGCGTGCACATCTTCCTCCTGCAATTCGGGAATCAGTTTCTGCAGCGCCTTGACAAACGCCCCTTTCACAAAGCTGCGGTACATTTCGCCGGAACCCATTTTCCAGTATTTCATCGCCAGGTGCAAAAATCCGCCGTAAAAAAGGGTATCCATGGTGTCCTTCAGGGAAAAACTGGTCTTCGTATATCCCTCCCGTTTAAAAGCAAGCACCGCATTGGGACCTGCTTCAATTCCGCCGTGTATCATACGGGTAAAATGCACGCCCAGGAACGGAAACTGGGGATCCGGCACCGGATAAATCAGATTTTTTACCAGATATTCTTTCCCCGGCACCAGTTTATAATATTCTCCGCGAAAAGGAATGATTTTCAGGCCCGGCTCCACGCCGCACAATTTTGCCAGCCGGTCGGACTGCAGGCCGGCGCAATTTACCAGATTTTTGGTATGAATCTCCCCTTTGGCTGTCTCCAGAACCAGTTCCTTACCCTGTTTTTTAAATCCCGTAACGCCTGCTTCAAGCAGGACTTCTCCTCCCTTTTCCTGGACGATCTGCGCAAATTTCTCCGTTACCTGGTTATAATCCACGATGCCGGTTACGGGAACAAACAAACCGGCCACCCCGGAGACATGGGGCTCGTGTATTTTGATCTCGTCCGGTCCCAGACGTTGTATTCCCTGCAGGCCATTTTCCTTGCCTCGCCTCTCCAGCTCGTCCAGATTTGGTATTTCATTTTCGGTGGTCGCTACGACCACTTTTCCGCACTGGTCGTGATCAATGCCATGCTCTTTGCAGAATTTATACATCTCTTCCCGGCCGCGCACGCAATTCTTCGCCTTCAATGATCCGGGTTTGTAGTACAAACCGGAATGAATCACCCCGCTGTTGTTTCCGGTCTGGTGCGCTGCAAGCTTTGATTCTTTTTCCAAAATCACAATGGAAATGTTAAATTTTTTGGATAGTGCCATTGCCGTTGCAGTGCCAACAATTCCACCCCCTATGATTGCCACATCATACTTACGGGAATCCATGAATCGCTCCTTCTCACTTGAATTAATTTTATTTGGAATTATGATTCTTCAATCCGATGCCGAAACCGAATGATTTGCTGATCGCACTATCAGGAAAACTCATCGTATATCCATTTATTTGTGAATGATTTCGTTTGAAAAAGCAGGAAATCGAAATTTAAATTTTGCACCATTTGACAGCCCGACTGCTGTATTTTGAATGCACGTATGCTCATACAGTTAAAAAATAGTAAATAAAACTTTATCTGGCAATACCTAAAGTAATTATTTTAAAAAGCTTATAGGGCCGGAATCAAAAAATCATTCCGGGTGAGATCAAATCACAGTTTTAAAGTCAGTGCTACGCCGTCCCGTATGGGAACAATGGTGGAATAAACGCCCGGCGTATTAAAAATCAGCCGGTTATATTGCCGCACGCCTTCGGTATCCCGATCAGTTGCCGAAGCGTCAGTGATGCGGGCGTGCCACAATACATTGTCCGTTATCAGTAATCCATCCTTGTTCAAATGCTTCCGCGCCTGCGGAAATGCGGCCGGATATTCATGCTTGTCCACATCCACCAGAATGATATCATATTGGCCCCCGATTTCCTCCAGCAATTCCTGGGCTTTGCCGAGATGGAATTCCACCCGATCTGCAAAACCGCCCCTTTTCATCCACTCCTTTCCCCGCCCGATGTTCTGCTCACTGGTTTCCGTACAAATGACCTGCACATCTGGGGAACCCAGGCAAAACCAGCAGGCCGAATAACCAAATCCCGATCCCATTTCAAAAATCTTCTTCGGTTTCTTTAAACGGACAATCTGATAGAGAAATCGGCCGACCTGCGGACCGATAATCGGAAATCCTGATTTTTCAGCCAGATATTCCATTTCAGCCAGGATTTCATCTCTTGGAGGAAGCAGGCCGTCTATATATGCATCAATGCCCGGGGCAAATATTTCATTCATTTTATCTCCCTTCCTTAGTGAACTTAATCATTCGCAGGAGCACGGTAAAGATACGCCCTGCCGATTTTCAGGCCAAATTTTTCGCAAATGCCCATAATGCGCTTATGGGTTTTTGTCTGAATACGGAAAATTACGGCCATCCTTTCGCCGAAAAACAAACACTTAATGATGAAGACACTGGCAAAAGATAAACTATCTAACGTTCGCAGAATTATAGGGTTTCACAGCGGGATGCAGAGACTTTGCGCATACGGGAGCTTAAACGGCGGCTGGAAAAGATTCTGTCGGGCGATCATGAGCGAAGCGGTTCTACGAAAATAGTGCGTGTCCGTTCGGGGATCACTGCCCCCGGTGCGGAGCCTTTCGGTTTTCGCACATATTTTACTTGGGTCACCATCACCGGCACATAACTGCTGTGTTTTGCACTGCTGTTGGTCGCTGCCAGCCTGGCCGCATATTCGGTGATCTCGCCGGGCACCTGAGCACCACGATTCGGTCTGCGGATAATAACATGTGAGCCAGCCACGCCCTGGGCGTGCAGCCAGAGATCCTCCTTATGGGCTGAATGGAAGGTCATTTCATCGTTGGCTTTGGCGTTTTTTCCGACCCAGATTTCCCAGTTATCATGGAAATATTGTTTATACGGCCGGTACACCTCTTCCATTTTTTCGGCATCCGTTTGCAGAATATGCATTTCCAGCAGCCGTTTTTCGATCTGCCGGAGCTGTTTAGCATCGGCGTCATGCTCAAGTCTGCCGCGAATGCCGGCCAATTCATCTCGCTGGTTCTTCAGATAATCCAGCCGGTTTTCAAGTTCTTTGCGGCGCTCCCCTACTTCCTTGGATTTCCGGAAATAATCCTCGGCATTTTCATGGATCGTTTTCTGAGGGTTGAGGCGTAATCTGACCGGCCTTTGGGCGGGATCAAAATAGTCGGTTAACTCCACCTGCTCCGCCGGCACAATCTGATGCATGTGAGCCAAAAGCAGCTCCCCCATTTTCCGGTAATAGTTGCGCTGATCCTCTTCATCCGGCATATTTTCCAGGTTCCTGATAACCTGATCCAACTGTTCAGTTTTTTTCTCAAGCAGTCCCTCGATTTTCTCCTTTTTGCGCAGATAGCTGTCCAGTTTCTCCCGCCGGAAAATGAAAAAGAGCAGCGCCTCATTGACGGTATCGAAAGTCCGGAAATCAGGCATGCTGTATTGTTCAAAAGGAGTCAGCGTAAAAGCGCGGGGATAATCATTCTCAAGATAGACCATCGGCCGGCCGATCTGGCATCTTTCCAAAAAAGAATTAATTTCCCGGAAAAGACTCTGCACCTGCTCATCCGAAAATCCGGCGACTGGCTGTTTTGGGGGCAACTGGGCACGGAAAAAAATTTCGGAAATAACCTGCGGCGTCATATACAGAAATTTGCGCCTGAGAACTGATCCGATCGGTTCCTCTTCATTTTCCCTCATGAGCCGCACAAACCCGCTCTCCTCCATTTGCAGCGGATCTGTCAATTCCTGTTTTCTGATTTGATATTCGCGACCCTGAAATTTCTTTCGATGTTTGAAAGCATTCACAATCTTTGAAGAAGCATCCACCAGGAAAATATTCGCCTGGTTGCGGAACATATGCAGAAAATAATGGAATTGATTTCCTTCAAAATCGATAACAAGAATCCGTTCACCCTCAACCAAATGAATGTCCGAAATAGTCTGCTGCAACAATTGTGGGATCACGTCCGTGGAATTTTTCGAACGGGCCGCCGGCGTTTTCAGCAGGGCAGCGGGATAACGGGAATCCGCAGACAGCAAAAGATGCCAGGTTTTGCCGTCCGGAGCTTCAACCTGCATGATCTGCTCATTTTTCTGCTGGGTGAAGCTTGCTGTAATTCTGCCGTTCTTTAAGCGGTCATTTAGTAATGCGGCCTGGCGTTTCAGTGTGAGATAATGAAGTTCCATGTTGTCGTTCCTGCAATTTCGCCAAGTTTACGAGATTCGTACCAATTTTTTATTACTCAAATTAGGGAACATTGCCGTTCCCAATCATGTTCCTTAAGTTACATATGAAGAAATCCAGCTAAAACGAAAAACTTAAAGAGTGTGACAGAATTCAATACCCCAAATGAAGTCAGGCTTCTTTCCAATAGACTGGTACCCGGAACGGACAGAACCAGGATTTTATAATTTCGGCTTATTTCACAGAATCGCTTTTTTGATATTTTGTTCTCTTTTATTAAATTAAAACGCTGTAGTGTTATTCAGGGTGTTCCGACTGTTTTGATGAAATAATTTCCGTTGTGGACCGCAATCCGGAGACTCAATGGATTTTTGTTTTAAGGAGAGCAGTTCAATCGCTCGGACGAATTCCCCGACTTACGAAAGCCGCCGCAGAATTCCTGCCTTCGCGGACGGATCCCCGATTGGCTTTGTTAAAGAGGAGAGCCGGAAGCGTTCGCCGCCGTCTCTAATATTTCCGCGGCCAAGAAAAAGAGATGTCGGAGGCAAAATTATATTCTCCGGAGATGGGAGCAGATGGCGGCAAAGAATCCGGGAAACGGGCTGAGAGAAAATAAAATTGTCCGGAAACCTGTTTTAAGGAGAAAAGGCAAATCTTATAAATCGGCTTCATCAATTGACAAAATCATCATTTAATGGAGGAGGCAAAATGAAAAAGTTCAACTATGTCATGTCAGTACTAATTCTTCTCAGCCTGCTGCTGGCAATTTTTATTCTTTCTCCCTCATGCGGCAGGAAAAAAACCGAACAGCAGCCCGCTGCAACCCAGACAGCAACCTATCCCGACACCACCGGCACCGCACTGTGGACCTATCTGAAAAACGCGGATTATCAGGACAACTGGCAGATGTGGCCGGGGAAAACAGCGTATTATCCCGGCACGCAGCCCCATGGCGCGTTGCTCACGACTTACATAAACATGGTCGCTTTCAATGCAATAACCGCCAAAGTGGGGATGCTTCCCGACAGTTCAATCATTGTAAAGGAAAATTACAAACCTGATTCAACACTTGAATCCCATACAGTCATGTATAAGGTTAAGGGATATAATCCCGCTGCGGACAATTGGTACTGGGCAAAATTCTCCCCCACCGGTGAGGTCCAGGCGGAAGGAAAAGTGGGCATGTGCATCAGCTGTCACCAGGAGAAAAAGGATAACGATTACATTCAAACCGCCCCTCTGAAATAAAACAGTATTCCGCCGTTCTGTTATTTTCTCGGTTTTTCCGGAGCGCAGGGGAATTAGCCTATGGGAACAAATTTTCCTGCGCTTCATAATCATTATCGGATTCCTTGGATTGGCGCGTCAGTCCCGGGAATCCGCGCAAAAATTCGGTCTGTAAAATAGGCGTAGCAGCTGCTTCTTTATAAGATTGCAGGCGGTATTTTATCGTTTAATCGGGCAATCTGCTTTGCGCCTGAAATCTGGATCCTAAGGAAAGTCGGAGCAAGATATGGGAGGGAAAAGACACTGGCTGCCGGTGATCGGCCTGGTTGCCATTGCGCTGATCTGGGGCTACAACTGGGTGGTCATGAAAGTGGCCCTGCACTACTCGGGGCCATTCGCATTTGCTTCCATCCGGGCCATCGGCGGCGGACTGGTTCTGTTTGCAGTTGTGTTCGTCACCGGGCGGCGCCGGTCCCCTGGATCGTTCCGAGGGGTATTGTTCCTTGCCATTCTGCAAACCACCGGTTTCTTCGGGCTTTCCATCTGGGCGCTGGTAAGCGGCGGCGCCGGGAAAACCGCCGTCCTGGTCTACACCATGCCGGTCTGGCTGCTTATTCTGGCCTGGCCTCTATTGGGTGAGCGGCTTCATGACTGGCAATGGCTGGCAGTCGGGCTTTCCCTGCTTGGCCTTGTCTTTCTTATTCATCCCTGGCAATATCATCCCCATTTATTCAGCACAATTCTGGCCATACTGGCCGGTTTGTGCTGGGCGCTTTCCGGAATATGGAATAAATATCTGCGGCAGCGGGTCAAAGTTGACCTGCTGGCGCTGACCGCCTGGCAACTATTGCTGGGAGGTATTCCCTTGCTTGCCATTGCCTTCTGGCAGGAATCACAAGCAATTCAGTGGACACTGTATTTTATCGGCGCCGTGACTTACAATGTAATCCTGGGCACCGCGGTGGCCTGGACCCTGTGGTTTTTTGCTCTGCAGGAGCTGCCGGCCGGAATGGCCGGAATGGGAACGCTGCTGGCGCCGGTAGTTGGGGTGCTGACTGCCTGGCTGCAGCTTGGTGAAGTCCCCGGCCGCTGGGAGGCTGTCGGTATGATTTTGATATTTGCCGGCCTTGCGGTTTTGAGCTTTTTAAGGTTCAGAAGCACCAATAATAGAAAAAATCAGGAGACTTAAGCAAAACATTCTCAGAAAATAATCGTAAGAAACTAACACCTTATAGCGGCGATGATAATCAGACCGGTTGCGGTTAAACCTGATCAAGAACCAGTTCCGTCATCATGGCTTATGAATTTTTTTCAAGCTGATTTGTGAAAACTGGAATCGCAATACTGAGTTGTCTCTTGTGTGTAAAAGAGTGATTTTCAAGTCAGCGCCATGATGTATTTGTTAGACTGTGGTTATGGAGAAATTTTTATCTTTTATTGATTAGGGTATGTTCGTATTTTATCTTTTTACTTTGTTATACTAATGATTCGGTAGCCGGACTATTCGTTTTACATTCTATGGCATGTCGATTTCGGAGAGACTGATGATAACCTCTGTAAAAAACAACTTTAATATCAAAATCGCACTTTTTGTTGTTCTGTGTTTTTTAATTGTTTTTAGATTGTACGATGATGTAACTTCCAATTCGAGTGTGGAGCAATCCGATGCCAGCAAACTTGCCAAGTTTAATGTATTGAATGAAGATAGTGCCCCGGAGGAAGATGATCAAACTGCCATTAAGCAAAACGGATATACCAAACGGATTGTGGAAAGCATCACCAAAAACCGTTATATTATTTCCATCGCCATGCTGCACCAAAATGACAGTTTTATCTATGGCAATTTCAAAAACGATCTGCTTCTCTGGAAAGAATTCCCTGAAGGATTCGAACTGGTAGCCATTTACCCGGAAATCCTTGGTGGTTGTCTTTTCTGCGGAGCGCAATTTGTCGATTATTCCACTGATACTCTGGCGATCGAGTTTAACGGAAAAGGATTGGGGGAAGAGTGGGGTGGAAAAGTCTATTTCACAATCAAGGGCAGTTCTCTTATTTTTCTGAAAAATGAGAGATACCGCAAATTTATCCCGACCGAGGAGAGAAATAATCCGGTACCCGGGGCATATTCGTGGGTGATTGAGCGATTTTTTTACAATGAAAAAGGCAGGAAAACCCATGAAGAGATCCATTTCGATGCCAGAAATCCGGACAATACGCCGGTCATGCTTCAGTGCCTCTCGGATTCCCTCAATCTTTATCAGGCTTCCGTTAATTATTTAAAATCGCCCCTCAAATATGTAACGAAAGCTGCCGTGAATAAAGGTGAGATACGGGTCGGACCCGTGCAGGGCACCTTTATCCCGGTATACTGGGATGGGAATTGGTATATCACCCCCAAAAAGAACATGCTATTCCCTGCTATGCTGAATAACTGAATGGCCCAGGACTTGAGTTAATCGCAATAAAATAATGTCTGCATGATTATCTTCCCCGTGTCAGGAATTCATTAGCGGAAAAAACATAAACAGCATAATTTTTTTATTCGAACATCTCTCATCTTTCATAAAAATAATTTGATTCTGCGCTGCGGTTTCTTTATTATCATCAAAACATTATGATAAAGGGATAGGATGACGGACAAGGCAAAATTTCAGAATGAAGGCGACGCGCTGCTGGCGCTGGCCGACGCCAGAAAAAAGATTGATCGCGAGATAAAGAAAACCATTATCGGCCAGCAGGAAATCATCGATCAACTACTGATCTCTCTCTTTTCCAGGGGACATTGCCTGATTATCGGTGTGCCGGGTCTGGCGAAAACACTGCTGATCAGCACTCTGGCGGAAGTCCTGGATTTGAAATTCAGCCGCATCCAGTTTACTCCGGATTTAATGCCCTCCGATATCACCGGCACCGAAATCATTGAAGAAGACATGGGCACCGGCAGGAAATCTTTCCGTTTCATCAAAGGGCCGGTATTCGCCAACATTGTTCTGGCGGACGAGATTAACCGGACTCCACCCAAAACCCAATCCGCATTGCTGGAGGCCATGCAGGAACACAAGGTTACCGCAGCCGGGGAAACCTTCGCCCTGCAGGAACCGTTCTTTGTGCTGGCCACCCAAAATCCCATTGAGCAGGAAGGGACCTATCCCCTGCCCGAGGCGCAGTTGGACCGTTTCATGTTCAACTTGTGGATAAATTATCCCTCCTTTGCCGAGGAGATCGATATCGTTAAATCCACCACCAGCGACTATATCCCATTGCTGGAAAAAGTGGTATCGGCAAAAGAGATATTGATATTCCAGGATGCCATCCGCAAAATTCCGGTAGCCGACAATGTGGTGCAGTATGCCGTCAAACTGGCCGGTCTCACCCGTCCCGACCACCCCGACTCCAGGGACTATATCAAAAAATGGATTAACTGGGGCGCGGGACCGCGGGCATCGCAATATTTGATACTGGGGGCCAAAACCAGGGCGGCGCTGCAGGGGCGTTTTACCCCGGACATTGAGGATGTTAAGGCATGCGCCATCCCCGTGCTGCGGCACAGAATCGTGACAAATTTTAACGCGGAAGCTGAAGGCGTCAACACGCTGCAAATCATCAGCCGGCTGATGGAAGAACCTATTCAGTAGATTGATACCCAAATTATCACAATACACTGCAATAGCTTAAAAGAATTCTGCGGGAAGGATTTCTTGCAGGGGTGCAATTGTCTTTCGGAAGAGATGAAATAAGATCACCACTTCGATTTCATCCGGCCAATCCGTTCCTCTCCCAGAGTAATTTTCTAGCTGGCCTCTGGTTCAGGCATATTGCGTGCAATTTCCTCCAGTCTGCTGAAGAAATAGAGCGCTTCGCTGGTGGAAAGCGCAGAAGCCTGCAATCTCTGAGCAGGGATTTTGTCAGTTGGTTTGGAAATATCCGAAATGTAACCGACCATTTCGTGGCGCAACGACAGGGTCAAATTTTTTGAGATTTTCCGGAAGAGTAGCAGAAATTTCTCTTTATCCTTCATCACCAATTGCCAGCCCTCCAGAAATTCACCCAGCAGCAATGGTGACGGCAGTAATTCCACCTTTTCCTTTCCTCTAATCGGGAAACTGATGCCGCTGCCGGTCATAAACTGCTTGACCAGAATGGAAAATAACAAACGTGATTCCGCTTTGCCAAGAATCATGAAGGGAAGGCTGATGGTGTAAATCATGGTCGGATGAAAAGAGAATGGATAGACCTGCAGCGCCTGTGACGGATTTTCCAGAAACGCTTTCATGTATTGATTCAGAAACCGGGTCTGGACTTTTTTAATCCACCTCTCGTACCTGGCTGCCTTTATGTCGTGATATTGCCCCAGGTGAATCAGGATTTTCAGGGCATTATACCAGAAAACGTTGAACAAAAAATTCTGGCGGTCCGGGTAAAATCTTTCAAAACCGCTCCCGGAAGGATATTCCCTGGCCGCATAAAGGCGTTCGAGCAGTTTATGCCTTGTCCTTCGATAAAACGAGAAATGATTTCTGTAAATATGGTTGATGATTCCCTGGATTAATTTGATGGAGTCCAGCACGGACACGCCATGATCGTATCTGGAATGATATTCGTACAGAAAAAATATCAGGGCGAACGGAGAAAGCGGATCGACTGACATTTGAGGATGGGCACCGGTCAGGACATCCAAAGGATTTCTGTCGTAGAACAGACTCATAATGGTCTGGTAGTATCCTCGCGCAATGTCGGGGTCCACTCCGCTTCGGATAATTCTTCTGGCAATGAAGCAGTGCACGGTCAGGTTAAAATTATAGCGGGGGAATTCGGTAATAAAATAGCTGTGCTTATTGTCTGCCGAATACAGTTTGAAATTCTCGGTGCGTTCCTTTAAATAGGAAACAATCTCGCTGTCCATCCCCCTGGGCGACTTTGCCAGTATGCGGCGCTCTTTTTCTGTCCTGTAATAGACCGGCAGCTCCTCAGACCTGATTTCGGACAAACCAAAAGAGATATAAATTTCGCGCGTTTTGTAGGGAGAGAGTTCAAAAAATCCCGGATTTAACAGGTCCTCGGTTCGGGATTCATTTTCCGGGTCGTGCCGGTAAAAGAAATTATGATACCACATGGAGGCATGTACGAAATCCCCCGATGTATGGCCGATGTAAATTTCTGGCGACTCCGGGTAAGGAAGGAACCTCAGATTGTCATTCATTTCGAACATTTCCGTATTCACATAGCGCTCCGGATTTGAGCACTCATTCGCGGGACGAAAGGCAAAGAACGGTCTGAGAATCAGACGGCTGCTCTCTTTTACCGGCCCTGTAATTTCATAATGCAGGATGAGCTGCTGGCGGTCCTTTATGAGAACAACCGTTTTTTTGATCCTGGTCTCCCCAAAACGATAAATAAAAGCGGGGATTGGATCGAGCTGAAAATCAATCTGGTTCCCCAGTCCTTCCGAAATGGTCCGGGATTCATATTCCACTGTAAACAGCGCATGCTGATTTTCCCCGTCGAAATAGTCCTCCTGCATATGGGAGAGCAAAACAAGGTGCTGTTTGCTTTTGGAAAGTTGATAAACAAACAGACCGTGCCTTTTACGGGTATTAAGGCCTGAAATTGTGGAAGATGCATAATTCCCGAAGTGATCGAACTGAATCCACTCCCTGGCAATGACGGATTCGAGGTCTCCCAATTCCCTGATTTTGAATGAAATTTCCATGAGCTGTCGGCGTCGCCTCTCGTGAGGTTTTCTCAGGAGCTTATAAAATTGTTTGAAAATTGTACTGCCAAATGTTGAAGCTGACCTTCTATTTAAAAGCTTTTAAACGGCAAATTCGAGGCTTATAAATTCAACCTCTGGCCGAATATCCGGTTTGATTACTTTGTTTTCGTCTCAGTGTTCCAGTTCAGCAGTTGTCCGGCAAAAAAATCTACGGCAATTCGGATGACTTCCTCGGGTACATCAAATAATCCGGTGTGCAAATTCCTGGAAGCATCCTTGATAGCAGTGCCGAAACGGACCATGGCGGCAGGCAGTTTTTGAGAATACCAGCCAAAATCATCGCCGCCCATGGAGCGGTATTCGCTTTCGATATCGGTAATATTGCCATTTAGCTTTTTCCAGTTTTCAATCAACTGGCTTACCAGATCTTTATCATTCATGACCGGCGGGGAGCCAGCCAGTGTATCAAATTCTATTTCGACCCTGCACTCGTTTTCAATATGCTGGTTGATCTGCCGCAGGCTGTCCAGTATTTTGGGACCCAATTCCACATTAGTCACCCGAAGGCTCGCGGTGAGTCCGGCAATTTCCGGAATGATATTATAGGAATTACCGCCGTTGAATCGGGTAAAACTCAGCACAACCGGGTAGTCCGGGCGGCTCCACAGGCGGTACGCGGCCTGATAACTGTCCTGGATCAGCCGGGTGCCGGCCCACAGCGGGTCCGCTGCCAGGTGTGGACGGGCGGAATGACCACCTCGGCCTCTGATCTTCCATTCCAGCCGGATGGTCTGTGCATTCACCCACCCCGCTGTCAGCCCTTTTTTACCGAGGGCGAGGGCCGGATCCACATGCATGCCCAGCGCGGCATCCGCACCCTCCAGAATATGCTTCTCCAGCATTTTGGGCGCACCACTGGGTATCGGTTCTTCGGCCGGCTGAAATACAAACCGCACGTTCACCGGCAGCCCCCCTTCCGCTTGTTTCAAAACGGCGGCGGTCCCCAGCGCGATTGTCATATGGACATCATGTCCGCAGGCGTGGCAAATGCTGTGCGCTGTAGAGCGGTATTCCACTTTCTTTTCATCCTGCACGGGGAGCGCATCCATATCGGCCCGCAGAACGACTGTTGGTTTGGCCCCATCATTTCCAATCTGCGCCACAACGCCGGTCTGCAGGGGACGTTCAATATTTTCAATTTTTTGGGCTTCCAGAAAGCGGATGATCCGGTGGGTGGTTTCAAACTCTTGCCAGGCAAGCTCGGGTTGGCTGTGAAATTCCCTTCTGATGCGGACAAGTTCAGGGAAAATGGAATCCAATGATTTGTCAGTCCTTAACATAAAAGCTTCAGAATTTAGGTTTTCACAAAACTCTCAATACGCTCGCAGTCGCCAGGTTTCAATTTGAATAATATAATTAATCACCAGCATTTGCAAGTTAAATTTTCACTTAAGTAAAAAATTTGCTTACTTTTACCTGAATTTATTAATACAATAATCATGATATTCTCTGATGCGAAACTTTTAATTTTTAAAGACGTCTATTTGGACAGATTAAAACAGGAGAGATAAAAATGATTTCACGGCATTTCAGCTTCTTGACCATTTTCGCACTTTTTATTTTTGTGAACCTTGCCTGCACCTCCATGAGTGTAAACAAAAATATTTACATCGAAGACGGAAAAACCAGTCAGCATGACCTGCGTTCGGTAAACGGAAATATTGTTGTCGGGAAAGACTGCCAGATTAACGGCGATTGTCAGACTGTGAACGGAAGCATTGACATCGGGGAAAGATCACGGGCGGATGATGTGCAGAGCGTAAACGGCGCCCTTACAATAAGCCCGAAAGCGGATATCCGGAAGGACCTCGGGACCGTGAACGGGACCATCACTGTGGAATCCGGAGCAGTGGTCGGGGGCGATGTGGGAACCGTAAACGGCAGTATTTCGCTTTCCGGGACACAGGTGGAGCAGAATCTGACCACTGTAAACGGCGACGTGGTCCTGGACCATAACAGCACCGTAGACGGAGACTTGATTGTGAAAGAAAAGCACGGCGACCGAAATATGGAGGTCCGTATAGACATCATAAACGGGTCCGTCGTCAAAGGAAACCTCATCGTGGAAGAGCGCGACCGGAATGTTACCGTGCATCTGAAAAATGGCGGTAAAATAATGGGCGAAGTAAAAAATGCAAAGGTGATAGAAGAGTAAATTCAGTCCTGATAAAAAGGGGTTGGGGTTTCACAAATTCATTTTTCATATAGATCAATGCAAAAGCCCCTCATCGGGAGGGGCTTTTGTCTATGAACCGTATAACTTGTGCGGCAAATTTGTCTGATTATCAGCTCAGATGTTTTAACCTTTCTTGCGCTTCTTTTTTGATCTTGGGATCTTCCCAATTGGTCTGCGGCAGTTCCCCTACCTTCTTGTATTCCTCAATGGCCATTTTTTTATCACCCATATCTTCATACGTCAAGCCTAACTGGTAATAATTATTAATATAATGCGGATTCAGCTCAATCGCCTTTTTGAAGTCTTTCATCGCGTTTTCCAGGGTCGCCCCTTTGGGAACGCCGCCCAGAAAAATATTGGCAAAACTCTTTTCAATCCAGCTCAGGGTGGCCATTTTCTTGTTCCAGCGGCCCAGAACGTGCCATGCCAGATAGTCATTGGGATCCAGTTGGATAGCCTTTTCTGTCTCAGCCTTTATCTCCTTGGACATCTGAACCCTTTCCTTCGCTCCCGCGTCCAGCGCAACCCTGCCCAGGGCGATTGCCAGATACAAATGGCCTTTTTCCCCGGTGGAATCAATCTGGATAGCTTTGCGGGCCAGTTCCTCGCTCTTCTTAAAAAAGCGGTTTCTCTCATCCTTTCTGGTGAGCGCCTCTCCCATGTCCGCATAGGCCCTGCTTAATTTCCATGTCGCTTCGTAATTATTTGGCTCCACCTGTGTCGCCTTGGTGTAGTATTCTGCCGCCGCTTTATTATTGTAGGCGGCATATGCCGAGTCTCCCTGCGCAATTAATGCAGTTTCCGTGGTATCAGTCTGGGCCATTGCCAGGCAGACCAGTGCAAAAAGAACAACAGACATAGTGCCCATCAACCGGATCATAGCGACCCCCTTCTTGTTTGAATGAATTTTTTTAAGCATAAATTCTTCACAACAAATTCTTATTGAAGCATTTCCAGAAAATCAGGTTAGAATATAATAAATAATAACATAAAATGCGCAGTTTTTCTTCGCCCTGAAAATTCAACCATATTTTTAGGATATTATAAAAGCCAAATGTAGAACGAGGATTATTTGGTAAATGGTATGCCGGGCATGAAATATTGTGCTCATGAAGATGAAAAAATAGCCCTCCAAGGATTGGCTATTGAATTTTTAGTGGAAATAGAAAATCCGGATTTAGCAAGGCAGGAAGCCATACTGTTCTCAGTCTGAAACAAATAACCTGTCAATACGCATTTCCTGCCGAACTATCGCCAAATTTTTCGGGAATTACCACATTTTTTGGATGAAGAAATATTATTCCGATCCTCGTTCCTTTGATAGTGTGCTGTGAATTTTTTTATTCTAGAGTTGAGACTTTTCAACTCTATATTAGCTGATGCAATAGGCACTTTAGGTCGCCGGCTTTATATTATAAATGGGATGATTCTCTTTGTTTGCTTTACATACTCTTTGTATTCAGGGTATCTGGTCGTTAAGAATTTTTCCTCAAGAATGATCCGGATGAAACAGCCTGCCAGCAGTAATATGAAGAGAAAAACAGAATTTATACTAAGATTCGCTAACATTCCCGGAAAACAAAAGAAAATGACAGCTGCATAGACAGGATGCCTAATATAGCGGTACGGACCCGTTGTAACCAGATTACCTTCCGTTGGATTTGCTGAGAAATGGAAGCTTCTCAGACCAAAGGTTTTTCTCGCCCAGACCATCAGCACAACTGCCAGGACCTGAATAAGAATGACGATAATTAATGAAGAAAACAGCGAACGGGTAAAAACCAGACCGACTAAAGCAGAAACCATCATCAAATATCCGATAATTGAAAGGGTTTTCATCTTTATTTATTCTCGTTTCCTGCCTATTTGATTAACAACCGAAATATAACACAATATTCTGCAAATCAAATTTTTTGATATTATCAATACTTTAATAGATATTTAACGTTTCATGCCAGGCGTACGGGCACGAAATATACAGGCAAGCCGGTCAGCACCCGGACTCGGATATTCCGTCCCATATTTCTAAAAGCACAAGCGAATGATCTATACACATTCAAGCCGGCAATTATGGGATTTGCCCTTGATAAGAAGAACGGAGAGATGCTTAAAATTCATTGATAATTCGAAAATGGATTTTCCCCTCCCGGAAAGGCAGGCCGTCGGCCAGACCGTAATCGACCTGCAGTAGGCCCAGCGGCCCCGTTAAGCGGATGCCCAGGCCGTAGCCCAGCAAAATTTCCTGCATATTTTCCGGTAACGGCCAGCAACGATTTATCGCAGTGGGTTGCTGGATTGAATGCTACTTCAGCAGAACCATTTTCCTGATTTGCGAAAAGGCACCGGATTTGATCCGGTAAAAATAGATGCCGCCTGACAGTTGGTCTCCGTTAAAAGTGACTTCATAAGTCCCTGCAGCCCGCGGTTCATTCACCAGCGTCGCCACTTTCTGCCCGGTGACATTGTATACGCTCAATGTGACATGACCAGGAGCAGGAATGCTGTATCGTATGACGGTGGCCGGATTGAAAGGATTGGGATAGTTCTGTTCCAGGACAAACCGGTCCGGCAATTGATTGGCGGGGACCGTGGAGCCAATACCGCTTGTATATCCAATATTATATACTT
>JARRQT010000140.1:0-17904 GCA_037381445.1 Calditrichia bacterium | reverse complement strand
TCATCTGCTGCGGGCGCTGCGCTGCGATAAGATTACCTATGCGCTGCTGGAAGCCACCCTGAAATTGTACCTGAATCCAGCAACATTGCCGCAGAACTTGCCGGTCACCAAAATGCTGACGCTTTCGCGGGAAACTCTGTTGAAATGGGGGAATAAGATCGCAGACAGTTTGAGGGAATTCCCGCTGAAAGTCGAAGTGGTGGATTCATTTGCGCAGATGGGGAGCGGCGCGCTGCCGCTGGAAAAGATTCCCTCGGTCAGCGTGCGCATACTGCCGGATTCCATTTCCGTGGACCGGCTGGCCCGGGAACTGCGGCAGGCTTCCCCGGCGGTAATGGGTCATATTGAAGATGGCTGTTTTCATATCAATCTGCGCACGGTACGGGCTGATGAACTTCCGCTGGTGAGAGAACAGATTCAAAAAATCTTTAAATTCAAAGAATAGCAATCATGGACAAAGAAAGCAGACAATATGTCATCGGTACCGCGGGACATATTGATCATGGCAAAACCGCGCTGATTCAGGCCCTGACCGGCATAAATACCGACCGGCTGAAAGAGGAGCAGGAACGCGGAATCACCATAGACCTGGGCTTCGCGCATTTTTCGGACAATGTGACCATCATCGATGTTCCCGGCCATGAACGCCTGATAAAAAATATGGTTGCCGGGGTCAGCACCATCGACCTGGTCCTCTTTGTTATCGCCGCGGATGACGGCATCATGCCCCAGACCCGCGAGCATCTCGATATTGTAAAACTGCTCGGGATTTCCCATGGTATTTTCGTGATCACCAAAATTGATCTGGTGGATGAAGAGTGGCTTCTGATGGTGGAAGAGGAGATCGGGAATTTGCTGAAGGGAAGTGTTTTCGAGAATGCGCCGGTCCTGAAAACCTCAGCGGTTACCGGGGAAGGGATAGAGGATGTGCGCAAAACCATTTTTGAATCGCTGAAGCAGATTGAGCGGCGCGAAGATGACGGTATATTCAGACTGCCCATCGACCGGGTTTTCGGCAAACCGGGATTCGGAACCGTAGTAACCGGGAGTGTTCTTTCCGGGCAGATTGATGCGGGCGGCGCGGTTGAGATTCTTCCGGAACTCATTCCTGCGCGGGTCCGGGGACTGCAAAGTCACGACCGGCCGGTGGAATCGGTTTCAATGGGAGACCGGGCAGCGCTGAACCTGACGGGCATTGGCAATGACCAACTGCATCGTGGTCAGGTCATCGCCCAGGCGGGTTACTACCGGGCAGTGCAATCCTTCAATGCCCGGCTGACGCCGCTTCCCGATGAAACGGTTTTGATAAAGAACCGGATGAGAGTGCGGATTCATCTGCATACCGCAGAGATTTTTGCCAGGCTCGTACTGCCTGAACTAAAGGCCCTGGACCCCGGGCAGTCCGCAATGGTCCAGTTCCGGCTGGAGAAACCGGTCTATGCCTCCTTTGGGGACCATTTTATCATCAGGCAATATTCACCGCAGATCACGCTGGGCGGCGGCATTGTGCTGGAAACCAATCCGCCGAAATACCGCAAGCGGCATCATGATTTGTTCGTGCAGCGGCTGGAAAATCTGGAGAGTGATGATCCTGAAAGGCGTATCCCTGCCGCAAAAAAATGAGATATTTCGTCTCCATCGCGGGCAGGACGTGCTGTATTATTCTCGCCGGCAGGCGGAAAAAGTGCTGGAATCGTTCCGGCAGATTCTCCATAAATTTCATGAAAAGAACCCCGGCAGATCCGGGCTTCCCGTCAGTGAACTGCAGAGTCAAACCGGCCAATTCATTCCCGAAGATTTAATCCGGCTTGCTGTTAAACTTGGACTGGACAAGAGGGAGCTGCGGAAAGAGGGCGATCTGCTGGCTGATGCCAAATTTAAAACAAAGCTGACAGACAAAAAACTGAAACTGCTGGAACAGTTGGAGGCCATTTATCGCGAAGCGCAGCTAAGTCCGCCGGTCGAAAAGGAGCTGCTGGACCGTTTTCCGATAAACGAAAAAGACTTGCGTGAACTGCTCAGGATACTCAGGGAGCAGGGGAGAATTGTTCTGGCGGAAGAAAAACTGTTTTTTCATTCGGATGCTATCGCCGAAGCGGAACAGATCATCAGGGAATTTTTCGAAAAAAACGGCGGCATGGAAGTGCCCGAATTCAAGGAGCTTACCGGGACCACACGGAAATATGCCATTCCCTTGCTGAACTATTTTGATAACCTGGGGATCACCTCACGGGAAGAGAATATGAGGGTGCCGGGACCCCGGCTGCGCAATGAATAAATGCCGAATCCCGAATTCGGGCTTCATCCGGCGTAAAATAAAAAAGGAACATCAAATGGATGTTCCTTTACAGAAAGATATTTTAAAGCACAATAGAATATGATCAAAGAATCGGTTTTGATTCTTCTTCATATTTTTCCGATAAGCTGCTTACATCACCCTCAAGACCGTTATCAGTTAAAATCCATTCTGCTATTTTTCCGGCAGAGAGTCCTGCTTTTTCCAGCATCACTTCCCGCGCGCCATGGGTCAGAAACTGGTCCGGGATACCCTTGATTTTCAGGTGAACATGATCGCCGTATCCATGCTCATGCAAAAAAGCGGCAATTTTCTGACCGAATCCGCCTTCCCGGCTGTTTTCCTCAATCGTATAAATTTGTTTATGGGTGCGCAGCAGGTCATGCAGCATCTTTTCATCGAATGGTTTCACGAAGCGGCAATTGATAACAGTCGGGTTGAGGCCGCTTTTCTGTAAGATTTCCAGCGTCCTCAGGCTTTCTTCCACCATGGTTCCCACGGAAAGCACCAGCAGCTTTTTGCCGGTATGGACTATTTCCCAACTGCCGATTGGTATTTCTTTGAATTTTTCCTGAAAATCAATAAAGTCCGGGGCTTTGCTCCGGGGATATCGAATAACAAAAGGAAATTCACTCTGAACCTGAGCGGTGTAGAGCAGGTTCCGCAGCTCCAGCCCGTTTTTAGGAGCGGATATGATGAGATCGGGGATGGAATTAGCGTAGGAAATATCAAATGCTCCGTGGTGAGTGGGGCCGTCTTCTCCCACAATTCCGGCTCGATCCATGGCAAAGATGACGGGAAGCTTCTGCAGCGCCACATCGTGGATCATCTGGTCGAATGCCCTCTGCATGAATGTGGAATAGATGGCGACCACCGGCCGGCTGCCCGCCGCCGCCAGTCCGGCTGCAAAAGTAACCGCATGTCCCTCAGCGATCCCGACATCGAAAAACCGTTCGGCGAATTTATGCTGAAAATTGTGCAGGCCGGTGCCTTCTCCCATGGCGGCGGTAATGGCGCACAATTTTTCATTCTTCTCCGCCAGTTGGATCATGGTTTTGCCAAATATATCCATGTACGAATATGTCTTTTTCTCGCTCGGATTGGCGGCACCGTTGACATGGTTGGCGCTGATGCCGTGATATTGTTCCGGGTGTTCCTCCGCTTCCGCAAAACCCTTCCCTTTTTTGGTCAGGACGTGCAGAAGAATGGGACCTGGCAGATCCTTGATCCTTCCCAATATCTGCAGCAGTTCGTCCAGGCTGTGCCCGTTAATGGGACCGAAATAGCGGAAACCGAGGTCCTCGAAAAACAGGCCGGGCAGAATGAAGGTTTTGATACTGTCCTGGGTCCTGCGTACCAGGCTGCGAATCTTATCAGTCAGGGGAGGAATCCGGGCCGTAAAATCCCATACTTCCGCTTTCACCTTCTCATAAAACGGATTGGTGATGATGAGGTTCAGGTAGTTGGAGATGGCCCCTACGTTGGGCGAAATGGACATGTTGTTATCGTTGAGTACTACCAGCAGATTTCGTCCGGACTGTCCGGCATTATTCAAACCTTCAAATGCCAGTCCGCCGGTCAAGGAACCGTCGCCGATGATGGCCACCACTTTGTTCTTTTTTCCCTGCAGATCGCGGGCGGCGGCCAGCCCCAGGGCCGCCGAGATGGAAGTACTGGCATGGCCCACCCCGAATGTGTCGTAGACGCTTTCCGATCTTTTGGGAAAACCGCTGATGCCGCTGTACTGCCGGATCGATTTTAATTCGTCTCTGCGGCCGGTAATCACTTTGTGGGCATAAGCCTGATGCCCCACATCCCAAACCAGCTGGTCCTCCGGAGTATTAAAAATATAATGCAGGGCGATGGTTAATTCGACTACTCCCAGGCTGGAGGCAAAATGTCCTCCCACCGCAGGAATGACTTCCACCAGGTAATGGCGGATCTCCTCGGACAATTTCCCGAGTTCTTCCCGGTTTAGCGTTTTTAAGTCTTCCGGTGAATTGATTGATTGCAGGATTTCCATGTCATAATTTCCGGATAATTATTGCTTTCTGAATATTTTAAACCTCTAATGTAATGAATAATGTTGAAAAATTCATCAAAATAATAAATCAGGATTTCCTCTTGATGTTGCCGGACATCACTCTTTTCAATAAATTTTGCTGACAGCCGCTCCTACGGGTATTTCAACTTCTTTTAGAATTTTTTCGATTCGGAGACATATTGGAGCGGGCGATTTCTACATTCCGCTTAAAATTTTCATAGCCCGCCCGGCGCACCGGCGTGCCCTCGAACATCTTTTCAAATTCATCCCGTTTGATGCCGGCCAGAAAGCTCAACAGCAGGTCCGAGTCCCTGAAACGGCTCCTGAAGTCCGTTTCTTCGGTTTCTGCAGAAAACTGCCGGTTCCACGGACAAACCGTCTGGCAGATATCACAGCCGAAGGTATAATTCCCCATTTTTCTGTGGAAAAGGGGATCTATTTCGCCCTTGTGTTCTATGGTGAGATAGGAGATGCAGCGGCTGGCGTCGATGCGGAAAGGCTGAACGAGAGCCCCGGTAGGACAGGCCTGCTGACACCGGGTGCACTTTCCGCAGAAATCCCCTGTAAACGGCTGGTCCGGCGGCAAATCAATATTCAGCAAAATGCCGCCCAGAAAAAAATATGAGCCTTTTCCTTTGATGATCAGGGTGGCGTTTTTGGCGATCCAGCCGATTCCTGCCCGCTGTGCCAGCGGTTTTTCCATAATGGGGAATGAATCGACAAATATTCGGCCCCTGGCGTCCGGTGTTTGTTCCGCTAACCAGTTAAGCAGCTTTTTCAGCTTTTTTCGCACCACCCGGTGATAATCTCTTCCCCGGGCATATAATGAAATGGTCCCCGAACCTTCGGGCGCCATCATTCCTTCATCATTCCGATAGTAATTGTGAGCAACCATCACTATGGATTTTACATCAGGAAAGAATGCTGCCGGCGATGTTCTCTCTTTTTCTGTTGCGGGCATCCAGTCCATGGTGCCGTGGTAATTTTTTGCCAAGAACTCGCTGAGGTCCTTTGCGGCATCTTGCAGTTCTTCCGGGCCTGTGATACCGGCTACAGAAAACCCCAGATCCATTGCTTTTTGTTTTATCTTTTCGGAAAGATTTTTCATGAATACTAATGCTGATTTTTTGCTCCGGACGAATCCGGAAAGGCGACATTGCCTCCACCGGTCATTTTTTCGCAGGCTGAAAATGTTTTTCTATTGCCTGCCCGATATCCTCCATCAGCCAGCGGGGCGTGGAAGCGCTGCCGGTAATTCCAACCACATCGCCATTCGAGAACCAGTCCCGGTCGAGTTCACCTGCATTTTCCACCCAGAATGAGCGGGCATTGTTGTCCCGGCAGACCCGGAACAACACTCTGGTGTTGGAACTGTGTTTTCCGCCCACCATGATGATGATGTCGCAGTTGCGGGCAAATTCCTGAATCTGTCTGTCGCGGCCGGAAATAAAACGGCAGATAGTGTTTTTAACCGTCATGTCCAATCCCATGGTTTCCATTTTTTGGATAATCTGCCGGAAAATTGTCCCGGAAATGGTGGTTTGGGCCAGCACGAAAATCCTGCGCGAGAGATCAATTTTCCGCAGGTCTTCATCCCGCAAAACAACCGCACAGTCTCCCTCGCAATGCCCCGCGATCCCGATGACCTCCGGGTGATGCTCCTTGCCAACAATAATAACCTGATATCCCTTTTCATGATATTCACGGGCCAGCTTTTGCGATCGGGCTACCACCGGGCAGGTGCCGTCTATTAGTTCGATACCCGCTGTCCGGGCATTTTCAAATGTCGCGGGCGGCTCGCCATGGGCACGTATCAGCAGTTGCCTTCCGTTCCCCAGAGATTCCGGATGGGCAAACACAGAATCATTTACCACCCGCAAGCCCTTTTCGTAGAGGCGCCGGGTCTCTTCGTGATTATGGATTAATTCCCCCAGCGCATAAACCGGTTTCTTCGCCGTAAAACGGCGTTCCGCCATCTTGATGACCCGTTCAACGCCTTTGCAGAAGCCGGCCTTTTCATCTATCAGAATTTTCATAAATTCTCTGAAATTTCCGTTTTCTGCGGAATCTCCAGTTCCAGCGCCCGCACCGGACAAACCCACACGCATTTGCTGCACAGGGTACACCCCTCGTGATCGATAGTCAGTCGGGTGATGGAAAGGCCCATTACATTTTCAGGGCATACGCCGACACAGGTGCCGCACAGATCACATTTTTGTTCGTCAATCAGTATCATTTATTCCCCTTTGCATTAACTCCCGGGACTTATTATTTATGCGCTTCGCTTTGAAATACATTTTAGCCTGTTCGATTTTCATCCCGGATTATTCTATCCTTCAGGCTAAAATACAGTTCCGGTCTGTTTGTAATAATTCCATCCACATTTTTATTCATCAGATCGCGTATGGCTGCCGGATCATCCACCGTCCAGGCGTATATCCGGCATCCCCGCTGGCGCAGATTTTTCAGATGCCTCAAACTGAGCAGCCGGTAGCGCACATGCATGGATCGCACCGGCTGACCGTTCAGCATCAGCAGGCTTGAACGGTTACGGTAAATAAAACCCAAATGCAGGTTGGGATTCATGGAACGAAATTTGTTGAGGACCATCGGATTGAAAGAGGAGATGATAATATTTTCTTCCAGATGCTGGTCCTGCAGAATTTTAATGACTTTTTCCTCAACTCCATTTTTGACCATACTTTCTTTTTTGACATCGAGATTGATGAGAATCTTATCTCCTGCAAGTTCCAGGGCTTCCTGCAATGTGGGGATCGATTCCGCGGGCTCATCCCGTTGAAGCAGTCTAAACTGTTTGAGGCGTGATAATGGCAGGCGTCCCACGCTTCCGGGAGTACCAGTCATGCGCAGGGTGTTCCGGTCGTGAAAAACGACAACTTCTCCGTCGGCGCTGAGACGCACGTCCAGTTCAATGCCGTCGCAACCCAGTTCAATCGCTTTATGGATGGCGGCCAGCGAGTTTTCCGGCGCAAAACTGTTGGCCCCCCTGTGAGCAAATATTATGGGAAAATTCAAAATTATCTTCTTTAAATCCTTCTCATCAAAACCATTGCTGGCCGATTTAAAATTTATACGGCAAAAAATCCGTTTCTTTCATACAGATCAAACGGCGTCTTCAAGCAAGATCGAACATAAAGAAATGATGCAATTTAGTCAAGTAAATTTTGCTATGGCGTCTGGCGGGTGATTGAAAACGATCTTCCCGGGTATTCTTCCGGAGAATCAGCAACAGCCTGAATTTTCAGGAGATCGCGAGCCTGTCTTCCCACAGATCTTCGGCGAGACTAATGGGCCCTTTGTAATATTTTTCAGCAACCTCCCTCACATTGCTGGCGGTTGTTGCGGGGTAAAAATGTGTCAGTACCAGACGTTTCACATTGGCGTCGCTGGCGATTTTGGCCGCCAGACTAGGTGACAGATGGCCTTCCACGGCGAGTTCATCAGGGTAAGAACATTCCAGTATTGCCAGGTCGGCATCCTTGCACAAACGGGTGAGCTCGGCGCAGTACCCGCTGTCGCCCGAAATGGCAATTATCTTATTATTGATTTCGAAACGATAACCGACGCTTTCATTTTTATGGATTACCTTTCCCCAGATCAAGCGGAATCCCGGGAAATCCAGCAGGCGGCGCTTCAGCTCATAAAATTTAAAATTATCATCTGTGGAATGGAGCCATTTGCCATACGCGATTTCCATTCCATGCATAAAATTAATGAAGCCCCGGGGACCCCAAACCCGCAGGGATGTGTTATGCGAATAGCTATGCATGTTTTTCAGCGCAAATAAAATGGGCACAAGATCCGAAACGTGGTCCGGATGAAAATGGGTGATGAAGATATAAGTTAATTCATGAGGTGCAATTTTTATGTCTTTCAAACGATGTAATGTTCCGGGGCCCACATCCACAAGAATTTTTTCTTTTATTGTCTCAATGAGCAGGGAAGAACATGATCTGTCGGGGTCGGGTAAAATGCTTCCGGTTCCTAAAAATTTAATACGGATATCCGAGGACATTCTGTTACCCCCATTTTTCGTTGTTTTAATTTAATGCCAAATTGATAAAAATTCAAAAAAATCTTGCAATATTGTCATAAAATTTTAAATATTTTAATAAATTGCATATCTTCTTTCGGCGGCAAAAGGCATTTGGGGATTATTCCCGGATTTCCTAAATCCCCATGTAATAAAAAATGTGAAAAAGGAAATTTGATTATTATATTTCAAAAGTGTTCGAAATTTTATCGGAAAACTGCTCTTGTTTCGTTGAATTACAAAGGAGGATGGCATGAATGAAGTGAAAATTTGGCATAATCCCCGCTGCAGGAAAAGTCGGGAAGGGCTACAATTTTTGGAGAACAAAAATATTAGCCCGCTCATTATTGACTACATGAAAGAGGGGATAGATGCCCAAAAATTGACGGAAATTATTAAGATGAGTAATCAGCCCCTGAAGGATTTTATACGAACCAATGAGAAAGAATACAAGGAACTGGGACTGAAGGGTAAAAATCTGAGCGTGGAGGAATTTGCGAAGATCGCTGCAGCACATCCCAACCACGGCATCGATTTCTTCTCTGGTATTAGTGGGTCCCAGGCTGAAGCGGATGGCCGATCCAATCCTGTTTTTGGGCAAACCCATGGCCCGAAGAACATGCGATGTTTCTAGGCTCCCCGAGGAGCAGGCCGAGCCGGCGGAAGCGGCAACTCCTGCCATATCCAGACTGAGAAGCAGCGCCTCGGCCTCGCAATCCCGGAATGATACATTCAGATTATTGCATAAACGCTGCTCTGGATGTCCGTTAACGGTTACCCCATTTATTCGGTTTATCAACTGCTCCTGAAAATAATTTCTCAGGTTTGTCATATATTCAGTGTTGCTTTCCAGGTTTTGGGAAGCCAGCTCAGCAGCCCTGGCAAATCCCACAATCCCCGGAACATTTTCGGTACCGGCCCGTCGGTTGCGTTCATGGCTTCCGCCGTGGATCAGTTTATTGATCCCTGTGCCGCGGCGGATATAGAGCGCACCGATCCCCTTGGGGCCATAAATTTTGTGTGCCGAGATACTCACCAGGTCGGCGTTCAGCTCATCCACATCCAGTCTTATTTTTCCGAAACTCTGCACGGCATCGGTATGGAAAAGGATTTTATTCTCCTTGGCAATACGGCCGATTTCAGTAACGAGATTGATGGTTCCAACCTCATTATTGGCGTGCATGACAGTTATCAAAATCGTATCATTTCTGATTGCTGCCGCGACACGTTCCGGATCCACCCGCCCGAATTCATCCACATTCAAATAGGTTACGGTGAATCCCTCTTTCTCCAATGCTTTGCAGGACTGCAGCACCGCCTTATGCTCGGTTTTGGCGGTGATAATATGTTTCCCCCGGCTGGAAAGTGCGCGGGCGGCTCCCTGAATTGCCAGATTGTCTGCTTCCGTTCCGCCGCTTAAAAAATAGAGCTCGCTCTCCCGGGCATTCAGCAAACCGGCAATTCTGTTCCGGGATTTTTCAACTGCGGCGCGGGTCTCCTGCCCGAAGCGGTGGATGCTGGAAGGATTTCCATAAATCTCTGAAAAATAGGGCAGCATGGCTTCCGCCACCCGGACATCGACCGGGGTGGTGGCGCTGTGATCCAGATATATTCTGTTCATATTGAGAGCTACTCCGTTTCTTTATTATTCGGACCTCCAATATAAGAAATGAATTTTGCCGATTCATAACGGGAAAGTGTTTTTTAGGAAGGGGCGAATATGAAACAATCTTTGGCCATAAGACAGTCGTATGGAGTCTGCAAAAATATTTCCCTTGAATTAACTTCGGTTTTATTTTAATTTCACACGAAAATCGTGCAATAAGAGGAAATGTTAATGTCTGGAACTATAAAACGTTATTTGTTGGTTGGAATTGTCATGCTTCTGATGGTGGGATGTGCTGCATCCCGCAAAGAAACTAAGGCAAACCAGCCTGCTTCCAAAAGTCCCAAGGTCAATGAATCATTTGATCCCCTGTCATTGAATGATGATGATATAACCTTCAACAAACCCAGTGAAAAACAGGAGGCAGCTCAACCGGTTTTGCCCCCCGAAAAAAGGGATATCCCGGAACCGGTTAACCGGCAAATTGATGGGTTCAGGGTGCAAATCCTGTCCACTAAAAATATTGAAAATGCCACGACCGCCAAGCAGATTGCCAAAGAACAATTCAGTGATTTGGGTGTCCAGCTATATCTCGATTTCGATTCCCCCTATTATAAAGTTAGACTGGGTGATTTTAAAACGCGTGAGGAAGCAGAGCGGGCCTTATCCGTGGTTCGTTCCCAGGGTTATCCCAAAGCCTGGATCGTTCCGGCTAAAGTATGGACAAATCCGGAGCTTTCAGCTCCTGCAGACTCCACGAGCATGAACCCGCCAAATTTCGAAAACTAATTAAAAATTTTAAGATTTTTTGGAGGAATATATGTCTGGTCATTCCAAATGGGCAAATATCCGCTTTAGAAAAGAACGCCAGGATGCAGCACGCGGTAAGGTTTTTACGAAACTCATTAAGGAGATCACCATTGCAGCGCGCATGGGCGGTGGGGATCTGGAGTCAAATCCCCGGCTGCGAACGGCTGTTCAAAATGCCAAAGGCGCGAACATGCCTACCAAGAACATTGAAAATGCCATTCTGAAAGGAACCGGTGAATTGCCGGGCGTGGTCTATGAAGAGATAGCTTTTGAAGGATATGGTCCGGGCGGTGTTGCCATGTATATCAACGCGACCACCGACAATCGGAACCGGACGGTATCGGAGATCCGGCATCTGCTCAGCAAGTACGGCGGCAATCTCGGGGAAACGGGCAGCGTGAGCTGGGTATTCGAGAAAAAAGGGCTCATCCGCGTTCCCCGCGAAAACTATGACGAAGAAGAATTAATGTTGATGGCTATTGAAGCGGGCGCCGATGACCTGAAAGTTGAAGATCAGTTTTATGAGATTTACACCCAGTTTGAGGATTTATACAAAGTGCGTTCCGCAATGGAAGAAACCGGGATCGAAGTGGAAAATTCCGAAATTGCCATGATCCCGCAGAATAATATCAAGTTGGAGGGAAAACAGGCCGAACAGATGCTGAAATTGATGAATGCCCTAGAAGACAATGATGATGTGCAGGATGTTTTCGCCAATTTTGATATCGATGAAGAGATAATGGAAAGAATGCAATAAAACGGGTGTTTTTTGAGAATATTAGGCATTGATCCCGGTCTGAGCACCACCGGATACGGTGTTATCGAAATTACAGCAAAAGGAGTGGTTTGTTTGACCTACGGGGGCATCAAAACCTCCGCAGCGGCATTCGCCGAAAAACTGAATGTAATCCATAAAAAAATGCACCGGATCATCACCGAGTATCAACCGGATTTTTGCGCTGTGGAAGAAGTATTTTACCATCAGAATAAAAAGACAGCCATAATTATGGGTCATGCCCGGGCGGTGGCCATCCTGGCGGCGGCGCAGAATGATATTCAGATATCCGAATATTCTCCCCGGGAGGTGAAAATGTCCATCGCCGGTTCCGGGGCGGCATCTAAGGAACAGATTCAGGCCATGGTGAAGAACATTCTCCGCCTGCCGGAGATTCCCCATCCCAATGATGCCGCGGACGCCCTGGCGGTTGCCCTGTGCCATCATCACCGCCTTAAATTCCAGCAAATTACCCGCCAGGCTACGGCAGGTGAGTAGGGCATTTTACGTCAGAGATTGTATCAGAAAAACTTGTTCGGCCGGCCTGCAAATCTGACAAAATTGTAAGGATATGTTGCATTGGGCTCAATATCTGTTAAATTATAGGCAATGACGGATGCATCAATGATAAGATGGCTAATAAAGAATGATTGAACAGATCCGCGGGCAACTTATTCAGACTTCGCCGACTTTCTGCGTGGTGGATTGTCACGGTATTGGGCTGGGTTTGTTTATTAGTGTTAATACTTTCCGGAACCTGGGAGAGGGGGATGGCCCCGTAAAATTATTGACTCATCTGCATGTTCGCGAAGATCTGATGCAGTTATATGGTTTCAGCGATTCGGCGGAGCGGGAAATGTTCCGGCAGTTGATTAATGTGAGCGGGATTGGGCCCCGGCTGGCATTGACCGTTCTTTCCGGTCTGACGGCCAGTGAACTAGCCCGCGCCATAGCTACCGAGGATCTGAGCCAATTGACCAAAATTCCGGGTATTGGCAAAAAGACAGCCCAGCGCCTGGTTCTGGAATTGAAAGAAAAGGTCAGGTTTAAGGCGTCCCTTGAACAATCCGCAGATCTCGTTTCGCCCTCGACAGAGCATCGCGATAAGATTGAGGAGGCGATTCTGGCATTGATTACACTGGGGTACCGGCAGGTTGATGCCAAAAAAGCGGTTGAAAATATCGTTCAGCATTCATCCGCAGATCAGCCGCTGGATGAAATAATAAAATCTGCACTGAAGGAAATTTAGGTTTATGGATAGAGATGTTGTCAGTCCGCGTCCGTTGATCGATGAGCAGGAATTTGATATTTCGTTGCGACCGAAAGCATTTGGCGATTTCGTTGGACAACAGAAGGTCCTCGAGAACCTGCGCATTTACATCGAGGCGGCCCGCCAGCGGGAGGAGGCGCTGGATCATGTGCTGTTATACGGTCCCCCGGGGTTGGGGAAAACAACGCTTGCCTACATCATCAGCAACGAGCTCTCCGTGGATATTAAATGCACCTCCGGCCCGGTTCTGGACAAAGCCGGGGATCTGGCTGGTCTGCTCACCAACCTGAAAGAACACGATGTTCTCTTTATCGATGAAATTCATCGGTTGAATAATGTGGTGGAGGAATATCTCTATTCCGCCATGGAAGACTACATGCTGGACATCATGATTGACCGTGGAGCCAACGCGCGCAGCATTCAGATTAAATTACCTCATTTTACCCTCATCGGCGCCACCACCCGGGCGGGGCTGTTAACTTCCCCCATGCGGGCAAGGTTTGGGGTGGTGTCTCGATTGGATTACTACGGCCCCGAAGAATTGAAGAAAATTGTGAAACGATCTGCGAAAATTCTGAATGTCGATATCGATGAAGACGGCGCCATGGAAATTGCCAGGCGGTCCCGCGGTACCCCCCGCATTGCCAACAGGTTGCTGCGCCGTACCCGCGACTTTGCCCAGGTGCGCGCCGATGGGAAAATTGTGAAAGAAATCGCCGATAAGAGCCTGAAACTTCTGGAAGTGGATGAAAGGGGATTGGATGAAATGGATAAGCGGATCATCCGGACAATAGTCGAAAAATACAATGGCGGACCGGTAGGCTTGAATACCATTGCGGTAGCTGTTGGTGAAGAAAGCGATACTATCGAAGAAGTATACGAACCTTTTCTGATTCAGGAGGGACTAATTAAACGGACGCCGCGTGGAAGAGTTGCCACCCGGCTGGCCTATGAACACTTTAATTACACAATGAAGAATTATGGAGTCCAAGAAAAATTATTTTAATCCCGTTGATGGTGTGAAATACAAACTGAGCGAATTTCAGTATGATCTGCCCGAGGAACTGATCGCCCAATACCCGCTGGAAGAGCGCGATGCCTGCAAGATGATGGTGGTCAATCGGGAAACCGGTGAGATTGAACACCGGAATTTCCGTGATATTCTGGATTATCTCAGTCCGAACGATTGCCTGGTATTGAATGACACCCGGGTTTTTCCTGCCCGGCTTATCGGCCGGAAAGACAAAACCAATGCACGGGTGGAGATCTTCCTGCTGCGGAATCTGGAAGGACAGGTATGGGAAGTGCTGGTCAAACCCGCCCGCAAAGTCAGGATCGGGAATAAGATAGTTATTGGGGATGAACTGGCCTGCGATGTCATTGACAATACCCTCTCCGGCGGCCGCATTGTTGAATTTAATTGCAACGGCAATTTTTACAAGGTTCTGGAAAAAGTGGGCAAAACTCCGCTGCCTCCCTATATAAAAAGGCCGCCGGAGCAGATAGATAAAGATTATTATCAGACGGTTTATGCCGAGAAACACGGCGCGGTGGCAGCGCCCACTGCCGGACTGCACTTTACAAACAACCTGCTGCGGAAGATAAAAATTAAGGGAATCAATATAGCCCATGTAACGCTGCATGTAGGTCTGGGGACTTTCCGACCAGTTCAGGTGGAGGATGTAAGCCGTCACAAGATGGATTCTGAATACTACGATATTGACTCAGATGCCGTTCATGTGATTAATGAGACCCGCGAGAAAGGCGGATCAGTCATTGCCATCGGCACTACCAGCGTGCGCGTTCTGGAAACCATCTCCGATCACCGGGGATTTGTACGTCCGGCGCGGGGATGGACCGATAAATTCATCTATCCGCCCTACGAATTTAAAATCGTGGACCGGATCATTACCAATTTCCATCTGCCGGGTTCCACCCTATTGATGCTGGTATCCGCTTTCAGTGGCCTGGATCTGATGAAGCAGGCATATCAGGAAGCGGTGGATAATAAATACCGCTTCTTCAGCTATGGCGATGCCATGTGTATTCTATAGTCTCGATTGCTGTAAAAGCAGGCTTCACAGCATAATTTCGGTTGGATGACCCGCCTCTTTTATGAATGCAGTTGTGCGGGACCGGAAAGAGCATCCGGTTCTGCGAAACCAATAAATGCCCGCTTTTATCTCCCCTCCCCAAAAGGCAGTCTTTTATAAAACAATATTCATGTTCACCGGAACGTGACATTCATTCAGGTGCGGTTTCGTCGCGAAATTCGTTGGTTTGCTTGTCCCGCAAGATTTTCCCTTCTTCAAAAAATCTGACTGTTGAACTGACGCTGTCGAAGAAATTAGAGATTAGGCACAGATTATATTTCTTTCGCTGCAGAAATCGGCTCTATTTCCGGCAGGGCTTGGCCAGACATGCCGGCGAACAAACGAGATCAGAGAAATCGAAAATTTGCACCTGATCAAGAATTATATATAAGATTATAATCTGCATATGGTTATGCCGCAGATAATTTTTATTGTCCGATTCCGGGAAAAATAAAAATAATTAAGTTATCGCTTGCATTTTTCAAAAAATTATTTAAAATATAGTGTGGTTTAAAATGGCGGATTTTCCACTAAAATTCATTAAAATTACTAACGGTTGTCATCATGGAAGAGTTTTTCGGTCGTTACACAAATGTGCTGGATTCGAAAGGCCGCATCAATTTACCGGCGCGGTTCCGGGGCACGGCTGAAAAACTGGAAAATGGTGAACAAATGTTTATTCTCACGCGGGGCACCGAGCGCTATATTGCCATGTTCCCCTTTAATGAATGGCGACGGAAAATTGAAGCTCTGAATACCGAAGTATCCGACGGAGCGCGGCGCCGCGTTCTGAAGAGGCGCATTAATTACAATTCATCACATCAAAACGTGGACAAGCAGGGCCGGATCAACATTCCGGCGGACCTGATAAAATATGCAAATTTAGAAAAAGAAGTAGTGGTCCTGGGCACGGGACGGATGATTGAAATCTGGAATCCAAATATACTTGAAGAGTATCTGAATAAGACTGAGGCGGATTATCAGCAGTATTCGAATGTTCTTGATTTCTAAATGAGGTTGTTACTGTTAAATGGAGAGGAAATTCTATCATCAGCCCGTCCTGCTGTCGACTGCCGTTGATTTTTTGCTGACAGGGGAGAGCGGGGTTTACGTGGATTGTACCCTGGGCGGAGCGGGGCATTCTGAGGAGATTTTAAAGCGGTCCGGTGAAAATGTAACTTTGGTTTGTCTGGATGCGGATCCGGATGCCATTGTGTATGCCAGAAACAGGCTAGCCCCATATTCCAATAAGATTATCCGGCAGGTCTTTTACGATCAACTGGATGTGGTGCTTGTTGAAGAAGATTTGCTCCCGGCGACGGGATTTTTATTTGATCTGGGAATTTCATCTTTTCAGGTGGATGAAAAAGGCCGCGGATTTTCATACCAGGCGGAAAGTCCGCTGGATATGCGGTTCAATCCCAGTCAAAATCTGAATGGGCAGGTGGTTGTCAATGAATATCCGCAGGAAAAACTGGAAGAAATTTTCAGAAATTACGGGGAGGAGAGATACTGGCGGAGAATCGCCCGTGCAGTGATTGAGGCGCGTGCCCAATCAAAAATTGAAACGACCGGGCAGCTCAAAGATATTGTTGAGCAGGTGGTCGGTGCCCGTTTTCTGAATAAAAGCCTGGCCAGAATTTTTCAGGCCGTACGCATAGAAGTAAATGATGAGCTCAACCGACTGAAAACCGCGCTGGAAAAGGCGTTTGAGTCTCTGGATGAAGGGGGCAGGATTGTGGCAATTTCCTATCACTCACTGGAGGACAGAATTGTGAAAGAGTTTTTCCGGTATAAAGAACTCGACTGCATCTGTCCGCCGGAATTCCCCCAGTGCGTGTGCGATAAGGAATCCGAGATGAAAATTTTGACCCGTAAGCCTGTTGTGCCTGAAGAAAGAGAAATTGCCGGTAATCCCAGGGCCCGCAGCGCCCGTCTGCGCGTTGCAGAGAAAATTGTACCCTTCCGGAGTGTGGCGTAATGGCTGTGCAGAATAAAAAAAGGAAGAAGACAGTTTATCATGTTAAAAAAGGCGCGCAAAATGCGGCCTACAATTTTTTGTCTGCTTTTGGCATTTTCCTGCTGATCTTTGCCGTGACGGTATTTTTTATCCTGTTCCAGTGGAAAAGCGTGAAGTTCAGGAGCACCTTATCCGGGATTGACGGCTTGACTAAAGAAGTGCTGGATCTGAATGCCAGCAACAGCCAGTTGGAAATCATGAAAAATGAATTATTGAAAGAAGTGCCTTATATCGCAGAAAAACAGCTGGGGATGATTACTCCGGTTCGAAAACCAGGCACTGTTTTGGTAAACGCTGAAAAACTGAGACACTATGAAACGAAAGACCAAACAGTACAGGAATCAGGCATACAACGGTAACGGGGGAGAAAAAAGAAATACCGGCCGTCTGAACTTCGTCACCCTGGTTACCATCTTTATATTTATTGTCCTCATTGTGAGGTTGGTAAAACTGCAGGTGATCGATCACAATTATTATGCGGAGCGGGCCCGGAAAAATTTTGAGAACCGTCAGGATATTCAGGCCCGCAGGGGTGGCATATATGACAGAAAAGGCCGCGCCCTTGCCAGGGACATTATTCAATATTCAGTGGCTGTAAGGGGCAGGCACGTCAGGGATAAGCGGAAGCTGGTAAGCGGTCTTTCAGATATTTTAAATCTGTCTTCGGGCTACATCCGAAGGAAGATCGACAGAAATCCGGGTTTTGTCTATCTGGCGCACCGGGTAGCTGCGGACAAAGCGGAATCGCTTGAGAAATTAAAAGACCCCGGTTTGATTCTTGAAAAAAGATTTCTCCGGGTGTATCCCTTTAAAGAAAACGGCGCCCATTTCATCGGTTTTTGTGATGTTGATAACCGTCCGCTGGGCGGAATAGAATATCAGTATAACCGCTATCTGCAGGGAAAATCGGGCTGGAAGATATATCAGAAAGATGCC
>JARRQT010000139.1:0-8996 GCA_037381445.1 Calditrichia bacterium | reverse complement strand
CAGGAAAATAACTTTCTGCATTAACCTCTGAAAATTAGGAGTCAAAATCTATTCCATCCTCTTCGCGAATTCGGACCAGCTCTTTTTCTTTGGCCTCCAATTCTTTCTCAAGATTTTCTATTTCTTTTTTGATTTCTGCAATTCTTGTATCGATCTCCACCTCGCCCGGCTCATCGGACAGGTGTTCAAAAACGTAGCGGCCAAGCATAATAAATTTTTCATCCAACCGATGCTCAGTTTGCAGAATTTCCATTTTGATTCTTCCCACGCTGGTCAGCTCTTCTGTCTTATCGATCGCCTCATTCATGCTGTCGATAATGTTTTTCTTGATTTTATCCCATACACTCATAACAGACAACCCGCTAATATGTTGATTTATAAATCGGCAAATTCGATAAAAGCTTTATTTACTATTATATTAATGAATATACTAATGATAGTTCAGGAAATATCCCGCCAAAAGCTGGTTCCCGCCAGATCAGCATTATTTAATGATAGGGCATCTGCAATTGTGTGACCGAGATCAGAGAAAGTATTTCTGATTTTCAGGTCGATACCTCGCCGAATTCCTTTTCCATATACCAGCAACGGCACATATTCACGGGAATGGTCGGTGCCGGGGGTAGTTGGATCGTTACCATGGTCAGCCGTAATAATGAGAAGGTCGCGATTATCCAATAATTTCAGGATTTCGGGAAGTCTTTCATCAAAATTCTTCAACTCCTTATAAAAACCCTCGGGATTATTCCGATGCCCCCATAACATATCAAAGTCTACCAGGTTCACCAGAATCAGTCCCCGATCGGTTTTATGCAGTTGATCAATCAGGGTTTCAATCCCATCTTCATTACCCTTTGTATGAAGCTTTATGTCAAGGCCGGCGCCGGCATACAAATCATCAATCTTGCCGATACCGATAGTTGGAATGCCTGCTTCCTGGGCGAAATTCTGAAGCAGGCGGCAGGGCGGTTTCAGTGAAAAATCACGCCGACCCCTGGTACGGGTGAAGTTTTCCGGGGAGTCCCCAACAAAAGGTCTGGCAATAACCCGTGACACCGCATGAGAACCGGTGAGTATTTTCCGGGCAATTAAACAAATCCGGTAGAGTTCATCCCGGGGAACAATTTCTTCATGGGCGGCAATCTGAAAGACACTATCCGCAGAGGTGTAAACAATCAGATCTCCTGTCTTCATATGCTCTTCGCCGAATTCTTTGATTATTTCCGTTCCTGAGGCCGGTTTGTTTCCCAGAATTCCCCGACCGGTCTGTTTCATAAAAGGTTCCAGCACTTCCGGCGGAAAACCATTGGGATATGTCGGGAAAGCGAAGTCGAGGATGCATCCGGCGATTTCCCAATGCCCGGAGGTACTGTCCTTGCCCGGTGACTGTTCCGCCATCCTGCCAAAATTGGCTTCAGGGTCCTCTGCCGGTTCCATGCCCATAAGCGGGCTGATATTTCCCAAACCCAATTTTTGAAGGTTGGGCAATTTCAGTCCGCCGACCGATTTTGCCAGATTTCCCAGCGTGTTGCTGCCTTTGTCACCAAATTTCTCCGCGTCAGGGGCTTCCCCGATTCCAACACCGTCCAGTACAATGAGAATCGTTCGTTTTATCTTATTCATTATTATTTATATCCGAATTCCTGGCTTTTGATGCATTAATTAAAAAAAGGAGACGCGTATAATCCCCCGGGCGCATCTATGGTACAACCGCTTTAATTGTTTTTAAATAATTTTCCAAATAAGTTCTTGGCAGATCTGCCGATATGTTTTCGTATTTCATTCAAATGCTGATCAACGGCTTCTTCTCCGGCGCTGATGATTTGATCGGCCCGCCGGAAATCATACCAAAAATACTCATCAACCTCAGGCCGTATCAGAATATCAGCTTTGTCGGGTATTTCCTCGGAGAGCACCGAAGCGGTAACCAGCCCTGCCCGGAGAATGACATCAAAGACATTCAGATATTCCGACTGAGGTCTGAGCTTTTGCTTCACATCCACAGCGATCACAAAATCCGCACCCAGCGAACGTGCAAATTTGATGGGCAGTGCATAGGAAACCGCACCGTCCACCAAAACTTTTGAATCGTAATGAACCGGCGGCAGATATCCGGGAATGGAGCCGCTGGCTTTTATTGCGTTGTGAATATCTCCTTTTGTAAAGAGGACGGGCTCACCCGAGACCAGATCAGTCGCATTACAGGCGAACGGAATTTGGGTGTCTTCGATCTTTCCCTTTTCAACCAGATAGCGCACAGCCTTCCCCAGCCGGTCATCATTCAATATTGATTCCCGGGATGCAACGATATTGAGCAGAACCCGTCTTTCTATATTTCGGGCAATCTGGTGTATGAAATCCTGATCATCATCGGCAATGTGATGATTTTCCAATACATTAATATTAAAATCCCCGTATTCACTGCTGCCAAAAAAATCGAAAGCTCGTTTTTCCAATACATCAATGCGCGGATTCTGAGCATACATACCCCCGATAATTGCACCAATACTGCAGCCCACGATCAGATCGGGCCGGAATCCTTCCCGTTCCAAAACCTTCAGGATGCCAATCTGAGATAAACCTCTTGCTCCGCCGCCCCCTAAAACCAAAGCTTGTTTCATTCGCTATCCTTGAGTTTTACATGCATCAGTTTCCATGGAACGTGCATCAAACCTTGAAATATAAGAATTTATACAATTAAATTCATGCCAAAATTAAAATTACTTGTTTTTAAACCCGAAATGCTCATGTATGTTTGCGTAGCCGGGTTTCGAATAATGATAGCTCTATTCTATTATTCACCAGTAAATTTATAAATCATGGAATGAATTTTCAAGTCTATATAAGGCGTCTTTATCGATGCCCCCTGCTGTGCCCTCTAATTTTTTTAGTTTAATATAATGAATTTTCCTGACTTCTCCCGTGACGCAGCCTGAATTCGATAAATATAAACTCCCGCTGCCACCAAATTGCCTGCCTGATTTCTTCCGTCCCATTGGATCATGTTTCTTTCCAGGTCGCTCCCGTATTCGCTGATCTCTGTTATCTTCTGGCCCAGCACATTAAAAATCTCCACCTTAATATCGCCTGCTTTTATCAGATCGACAGGAAAATAAACATAACCGTTGCCAATAATATATGGATTGGGTTGAGGGGGCAAAACACTGAAATTCTCCGGAGAAACATGGGAAGCCGTTTTTTGGGCCAGCGATAGCGCCGCTTCAGCGTTTACGGTGCCCCATCCCCTGTCATTGTCAGGAGTCTGCGCGTTGTCTCCGGAGCCACGCATAACCTGCAGCATTTGCGCAACAGTCAGCTGGGGATACTTCTGCAGAATTTGGGCGGCGATACCCGCGACAAGCGGGCAGCTCAGGGAGGTGCCGCTTGCAGATGCAAAATTATTACCCGGTAAGCCCCCAAATACGCTGACACCAAGGCCGCAGACATCCGGTTTTATGCGGCCGTCGTAAGTCGGCCCGCGCGAACTGAAGCTGGCGACCATGTCTTTATTGTTTACTGCTCCCACAGTCAGCACCTGAAAGCCGTCCCCGGGCGCCGTCACTGAACCGGGAGAGGGGCCTTCATTCCCGGCGGAATTGACCACAATAATCCCTCTGTCCGTTAAGTAGTTGGCTGCTTTGGTGACAATGGTGGTTTTACCGTTCATGTCTGCGTAGGTGTAGTTGCCCTGCCCGGGATCAAAAACGGAATATCCCAGAGAGCTTGAAACAATATCCGCACCCAGACTGTCCGCCCATTCCGCGGCCATGGCCCAGTTGTCCTCCTCCCGGTGAATCTCCTGGTCTACCTTTTCTGTTTTAGCAAGCAAAAAAGAGGAACCAAATGCCGGGCCGATCAGCGTGTCTGGTAAAAAGCCGCCCAGGGTGGATAATGTCAGCGTGCCGTGTTCGTCCTGGTCGTAGGCGTCACCCGGCTGATTTGCGGTTATGGAGTCTCCCTGGACGAAATCATACTGGGCGATGAGCTGCGAAGGAATATGCCCGAGTGCCGGGTTGGTGAGACGGAAACCCGTGTCAAACATGGCCACAACCACGCTGCTGTCTCCATACAATCCCTGGTCCTGCAAAACATTTATTTTCATAAAGTTAATCTGGAATTGGGAGAACCCATAACTGAATGAGGCAGAACCTTGCGGCACTACTTTATTCAGGGTTTGGGACGAAAGTTTTTGATACTTCTGCTTTTTGATCGTTCGGCTTAAGACCGGCTTCACAGAAGCGACAAAGGGGAGTGCTTTTATTTGCTCCAAAATATCCGGAGATGCGTAGCCGCTCACCGCATTAAACCAGCGGGAATGTGCGTGAATTTTAAAACCTATCTGCTCAAGTCGGACTATATAACCTTTTTCGAGGGGAAGGTCCTGCTGCAAATTCTTTTCATTAAGTGCCGGATTGCCGCGGAGAGCACGCCGCTTAAGAGCGCGATCGGAAAGCATTTTTTTGACCAGACTTTTCTGTTTTCCAAAAGAGAGCTGCTCATTTGCTCCTTTGTCCGTGAAAAAGACCCACCAGCGTTCGGCAGAATAGCCCGATGCGGAAAGAATAAATAATGAGATGAAGGTTAGTATAAGTATGCTGCGATAATCCCGCATATGCGTCACCTCGTCGTAATTCCTGTTTGAGACCGGCATCAGTTATATTAGAATTTAAACAAAAAATATGGTCAAACGTACAGCTTTTTGATTTGGCGACGGCAAAAATGATACTTTTCTGGGGAAGACAGCGGGTGTTATTGCGGTTCTTTTTAGAATTTCATAACGATTGTCGCAAACTGCTTTAATGTGAGGGATCACATCTTTGAACAAATTTTGCGATATTCAAGTGGGTCAGAGTGCCGAAAATAATACCGGAACAATCTATGTTATGGCAAACTTGCGCTTAATTGTTTCTTCGCTTGACTTTTTAAATTTTTCGCTATTTACTGGAGATTTAAAATTTGACTTCCAAAAATTGAGGTTTTTCATGGAGAATCGCATTGCCAATTTTGTCAAGTCTGTTTCACAGCAAAGCCCCTTTGAAGCCGTATTCAATCCCTGGCGGGATGTTGACAGGGAAAATGATATTTCGGAAAAGGCCCCGGAAATCCGTCGGGACCAGCTTGCCCACTATTTTGACTGCCGTCTGCACTCCGCCCGGTTCCTGATTATCGGGGAGGCACTGGGCTACCAGGGCGGACATTTCAGCGGAATCGCCATGACCTCGGAGCGTATTCTGCTTGGACATCAGGAAGACAGGGGCATTCATCCCACGGATGTGTTGCCGGACCTGAAGCCGCAGCGCACCAGTAAACCGGAGATCATGCCGAATGGTTTCAACGAACCTACTGCAACCATTGTATGGGGACTCATTTCAAACTCCGACTCCGATCCGCTGGAATTTGTTTTATGGAACTCTTTTCCATGGCATCCCTACCATGCCGGGAAGGGAATTCTGAGCAATCGGAAACCGAAGGCTAGAGAGATGGATTACGCCTCGGGGCTTCTAAGCAACTTTGTTGAATTATACCCCGGCAGACCAATCTTCGCCATGGGAAGGGTGGCTTCAGCAAGCCTCGATAAAATGGGAATCAAAAATTATCCGGTTCGCCATCCAGCGCAGGGCGGCGCGCGAAAATTCAGAAACCAGATGCAGGATTATCTGAGCAAATTTTAAAAAACAGTGAACAATTCAGGGAAAGTGCCGTAAACTTTGCGTTTTATGAAAGAACAAAAGATTTTGCACAGAGGAAACTTCATCCGGATCATGAAAGATTCACCGAAAGACAGGCAATTTTCTCCTTCGAACATCATGAAATATAATCCTTTTATCTCTAATTCATTTTGGATCACAATAATCAAACGAAAGGAATTTGTAATGGCCAAATTACGCCGAATTTTCATGCTAATGGCCGGACTCCTGGCGCTATTCGCCCAATCCGATCTTGTTGCCGGACCAGCACTGGACAGAGCCAATCTGGATACGACCGTGAGCCCAAACCAGGATTTCTACCAGTTTGCCAACGGCAACTGGCTGAAGAACAATCCCGCGCCTGCCGAGTACAGCCGCTGGGGCAGTTTTGAAATTCTGGCTGAAAAAAACTATGAGGTACTGCATAAAATTCTGGTTGATGCCGCGGCGAATACGAATGCTGCGGAAGGCTCGAATCTGCAAAAAATCGGTGATTTCTTTTATACCGGAATGGATAGTGCCGGGATTGAAGCAGAGGGGATCAAGCCTCTGGCAGAGGATTTGAAAAAGATTGACGACATCAAAACCCTATCTGATTTTCAGAATTTGGTTGCCTATTTTCACAAGTATGAAGTTGCAGACCTGTTTGAGTTCTGGGCTGGTCAGGATGCCAGGAACAGCGGTATGGTTATCGCACAACTTTCCCAAGGCGGTCTCGGGCTGCCCGATCGGGACTATTATGTCAATGACGACCAGCGCTCCAAAGATATCCGCGAAGCATATATAAAGCATATGACGAAAATGTTTGAATTCCTGGGTGACTCGCCCGAGCAGGCCGGTGAGGAAGCGAAGACGGTCATGAACATCGAAACCCGGCTGGCCAAAGCTTCCAAAACCCGCGTGGAGATGCGTGATCCGGTTGCCCGTTATAATAAGATGGAAATTTCCGGGCTGCAGAAACTCTCTCCCGAATTTAACTGGGCAGCATATTTCAAGATGCTCGGTCTGGCGGATCTGAAAGAAGTGAATGTGGGACAACCGGATTTCTTCAGGGAAATCAGCGCGATGCAGAAATCGGTTCCTTTGTCGGACTGGAAAAGCTACCTGCGCTGGCATGTTATTCACAGCGCTGCCGGAGATCTGAATTCCGCGATTGTGAATGAAAATTTTGACTTTTATGGCAAGTTTTTATCCGGAAGGCAAAAACTGCAGCCGAGGTGGAAACGGGTTTTGCGCGCTACCAATGCAACACTGGGTGAAGCTTTGGGGCAATTATATGTGGAGAAGGTCTTCCCGCCCGAAGCCAAAAAACGCGCATATCAGATAGTCATGAACCTGAAAGATGCTTTCAGGGAAAGAATCAAAAATCTGGATTGGATGAGTGAGGCGACCAAGAAGCAGGCGCTGATCAAACTTAATGCCTTCGGAGTGAAGATAGGATATCCGGATAAATGGATTGACTATTCCGTATTGAAAATAGATCGCAATTCATATTTCACAAATGTGAAACGGGCTGCTCTTTTCGATTTCAACCGCCAAATCCGCAAGATCAATAAGCCGGTCGATCCCACTGAATGGCACATGCTGCCGCAGACAGTAAATGCCTACTACAACCCGCTTTCCAACGAGATCGTGTTTCCGGCCGCCATCCTGCAGCCCCCATTTTTCGATCATAATGCGGACGATGCTGTGAACTACGGCGCCATGGGAGCGATTATTGGTCACGAAATGACCCACGGTTTTGATGATTCGGGCAGGAAGTATGACGCGAAAGGCAATCTGCGTGACTGGTGGACCAAGGAAGATGGTGAAAATTTCAATAAACGTGCCGCGATCATTGTAAAGCAATACGACCGCTATGCGCCGGTGGATACTTTTCATGTGAACGGCGAAATGACCCAGGGAGAAAACATTGCCGATCTGGGCGGGCTGACCATTTCCTATTCGGCTCTCGAAAAAAGCCTGGTGGGTAAACCGCGCACAAGCATTGACGGATTCACTCCGGAACAACGTTTCTTTCTGTCATGGGCGCAGGCCTGGCGGAACAATATCCGCCGGGAGGAGCTGCTTCTCCGTCTGAAGACGGATGTCCACTCCCCCGGAAAAGTCCGTGTGAACGGACCGCTGGCAAATATGAAAGCGTTCCGCGATGCCTTCGGCGGGAAACCGGGCGACGCCATAGTTCTGCCGGACAGCCTGCAGGCTACGATCTGGTAGCGCTGAACTGGTCGCAAATTCGTAAAACAATTGATCTTATTTGTTTTGTTCTATCGGAAGAACCCCTGAAGAAATAACTTCAGGGGTTCTTTTTACGGCGCAAAAGCCCTCTGTCAGTGGAATCGAGGTCTTCGTCTAATACATAAAAATTGATGGCGGCGGCAAAAGCCTAAAATTTGTAGATGAATGCCAGGCGGTTATCCACAAAGGCGCCATTGGGAGAATCCGTAAAATCCCTTACCCCGATATGAAGATGCACCCTCAGGCCATGCAGCATACCTGCAAAGTGGTAAGAAATACCGCCGTCCAGTTCATACTGCCATTGATTTAAAACCGGCTCACCCTCCGGAAAACCAAACTCCCCGTTTATAGCATATGCCGCCCCCCCATAGCCATAATCTGCTCGGTAGCGCACATAGTGCAGGAAAATGCCGATGCGGTTATTCATGAAATTATAGCTTCCCTGAATACCATAAGCGTAGCCGGGGCCAATATCGCCCATCCCATCGTTCATTCCATCTGTAAAAAAGGTTTCGCTGAGATCGTTATAGGGATGAATCATACCTCCGTGACGAAACGTGTTATAGTGTTTTGGAGAACCATTCCAGACCAGATAAAGACTACCGCGAGGAAAGAGAATGCCGCCGCGAGCGCCGTAAATTTTGACATTCACTGGACCCAGTCTCTGCTGACCGGAATTGCCTTCATTAATAAACTGAACATCCAGGGCCGGCCGGATGGATGAGGTATGGCCATGAAGAATACCGGCTTCCAGATAAAGAAGCGTCGCAAAATCATAAAAATCGTAAAACCAGCCCTGGAAGTTGATAATATTTTCTGCCATCTTGGTTCTGTACCTGAGGCCGATGGTATAAAATCCATTCGTCCGCTCGCTTGTGTAGCGGTTTCCGTGAGTATAGTAGTTTGCGAAACGGCTCTGATAAAGCGTGATCCTCGAGAAAAACAACTGGAGGTGCTGGTTTGTGAACCGCGTTAATTTAAACGGTTCAAATGAGAAAGCCAGGCCATAAAATCCACGCGGCATCAGGGTGAACAAATCAGGTCCGGCAAATGGCGTTGAAATGATCTGCC
>JARRQT010000138.1:0-10348 GCA_037381445.1 Calditrichia bacterium | reverse complement strand
GCAAGCGGCGCCAGCACCATGGAAACCTTGTCCCCCACTCCCCCGGTGCTGTGTTTGTCAATTTTCTTCCCCGGGATATCTGACAGATCAATGGTATTCCCGGACTGAATATATGCCTCAGTCAGGGCAAACAATTCCTCATCTCTCATACCATTAAAATAGATTGCCATCAGCAGGGCCGACATCTGATAATCTTTAATTTCACCTTTTAGCAGATTCTCAATGAAAAAGTGAATTTCCCTGCCAGTTAATTTTTTGCCGTCACGTTTTTTCGCGATAATTTCATAAGCTGTCATTTGCGATCCCTCATCAATTGGAACAATAGAAAAATCCCTTCCAACGCACCTGCCTCCACCAAAAATTGATAATTATGAAAACGGCTTCTTTTCAGGGTTGATGAACCTGTCACAATAAAAGCGAAGGCGTGCTCATAAAAATTAAAGGAAGTCTTAGGCTGCGGGGGACTGCAGACTTTGAATTTCTTCTTTTACTTCCTGTAAAATCCGCCAGGAGATTTCCGGAGTGCGGGATTCAACAATAATCCTGACGATGGGCTCCGTATTTGACTTTCGCAAATGGATCCAGGAATCGGCACGGTCGATGCGCAATCCATCCGTCAAATCCAGTTGTTCATCCCGGTATTTCTCCGCGAAATGCTCAATGACCTTATCGGCATCGATATCCTTGATGCTTTCCTTATCCTTCAGGATATAATATTGGGGCAACTGCTGTTTCAACTGGGCAATGGTCCCCTCCGATTCAGCCAGCGACTGTAAAACCAGCGCAACACCAACCGGTGCATCCCGTCCCAAATGCACTTCCGGCAGGATCACGCCCCCGTTACCTTCTCCGCCGATAATGGCTTCCACTTCGCGCATCCGCTGCGCCACGTGAATCTCTCCAACCTTGGTTTTGAACAGCAGCACATTGTAATACTGGGCAATATCGTCGATGACACGGGAGGTGGAAAGATTCACCACCACGTAGCCCAATTTTTTGCTCAGCAGGTATTTTACCACCAGGGCCAGCGTGTATTCTTCACCCAATGGATTGCCATCGTTTGAGATCATCGCGAGCCGGTCCACATCGGGGTCGACAGCGATCCCCAGATCGGCCTTGTTCTTCTTTACGGCAACCGCCAGATCCACCAAATTCTGCGGGACCGGTTCCGGCGTATGCGCAAATACACCGGTGGGCTCGGTATTCAGCCCAAAGACCTCGCATCCCAGATCCTCCAGCAGGCGGGGGATAATGGTGCCGCCTGCTCCGTTGACGCAATCCAGGGCAATCCTGAATTTGCGTCCCCTGATTTTCTCCACATTTATATAGGGAAGATCATAGATTAATTTGAGATGATCTGATATTGCGTTGTCGTATTTTTCTTCTTTGCCCAATTTGTCCCAGCCGACATACCCCCGGCGGCGGGATTCCGCTTCCTGAAAAAGGGAAAAAATTTCTTTCTCGGGAAGGAACAGGCCGTCCGGCCCCACGAATTTTAATCCGTTCCACTGCACCGGATTGTGGCTGGCGGTAATGGCGATTCCGCCGCCGGCCTTCAATTTTTCAGTAATGATTTGAACCGTTGGGGTAGGTGTAATTCCGATGTCAATCACATCGCAGCCGCACGCCATGAGCGTGCTTTTTACCAGGGGGCGGATAAACCGGGAACTCACCCGTGGATCGCCTCCGACAACTACTTTTTCCCCCTGCAATTTTTGACCAAAGGCAGATACATATTTAATTAAAATTTCCGGCGTGAGGCTCTCACCGATAATACCGCGAACACCAGAAACGCTGGTCATAAGATTCCTAGTCAAAACAACCTCCGTATTTTTAGAACGCGCACAAAGATAATAAAAAGCTCTCAGAGAAACAATCTTAGATTTTGAGAGCGGGACTGGTGGCGCAAACGGATGAGTGCACGTTCCTTGATCTGGCGGACGCGTTCCCTGGTCAGGCGCAAACGGTCGCCAATTTCCTCCAGCGTCAAGGGTCTTTCGTAATCTATTCCAAAATACATTTTGATTATTTCTTCTTCGCGGGGCGAAAGGGTTTTCAGGACCCGGCGGATTTCCGTTTTGAGAGATTCCTTTATGAGGCCGTCGTCCGGCATTTGCGAATTGGGATTAGTCAGCACATCCTTCATATTTCCCTCGTCGGAATTGCGGAAGGGCTGATCGAGGGAGAGATGGTAATTGCCGTTATTCACGGCATCAATCACATCATTTCCGGAAATTTTCAGGATTGTGGAAATTTCGTCGAATGTTGGCTCCCGGTTATACTTCTGTTCCAGCTCCTGGGTTATCTGGTTGACTTTGTTGATCAGCCCCACCCGGTTCAGAGGCAGACGAACCACCCGGGCCTGCTCGGCCAATGCCTGCAGGATGGATTGTCGTATCCACCACACCGCATAGGAGATGAAGCGAAAACCGCGGGTCTCGTCGAAACGTTTGGCCGCTTTTATGAGTCCCAAATTTCCCTCATTAATCAAATCAATCAGCGGCAGTCCCTGGCTCTGGTATTCTTTCGCCACCTTCACCACGAAACGCAGATTACCCTGCACCAGTTTATTTAGCGCTTCCTGATTCCCCTTCCTGATTTCAATGGTGAGGGTCACTTCTTCTTCGGAGGAAAGCAATGGGATTTGACTGATATCCGCCAGATATTTTTCTAATGACTGTCTGGGAGAATATTGGCGATAACTGGGGACAGCAATCATTCCGAATCCCGGTATAAGTTAAATAAAAACAATTGTTTGATCATGCAGGTTAATTCAATATAATAAATCGCTTAACGCAAATCAAGCTAAACAAGCACGAAATACAATTTGTATACTTCTAATTCGGAATTTTAAACATTATATACTGCATCCAGCTAATATTTATCAGAACGCCGCCTCAAAGGATTACACTAAACGGCTGCCTCCCGGGCTTCCCGAACAATCTTGACGCCGGCGCTGGCTCCGATGCGGGTTGCTCCGGCAATAATCATTTCCAGGGCATCCGCATAACTGCGAATTCCCCCGGAAGCCTTCACCCCCATCCCGGTACCGCTCACCGCTTTCAGCATCAATGCCACATCGCGGGCCGTGGCACCGCCGGAAGCAAATCCGGTGGAGGTTTTCACGAAATCCGCTTCCGCTCTGCGGGCAAGCTGACAGGCCGTCAGCTTCTCTTCATCACTTAACAGAGCAGTTTCAATGATAACCTTAATCAATGCACCTCCCTTTTTGCTTTCCGCTGCAACAGCCTGGATATCTTTGTAAACCAGATCTGCATTGCCGCTTTTTAACGCCCCGATGTTTATGACCATGTCTATTTCCTGTGCGCCCTGGCGGACGGCTTCACGGGTTTCCAATACCTTGATTTCCGTAAGGTTGGCACCCAGGGGAAATCCGATTACAGTGCAAACCTTGACATCAGAGCCTTTGAGCAACCCGGCGGCAAGTTTAACATAGGAAGGATTTATACAAACCGATGCAAATTGATATGACCGCGCTTCTTCACAAAGCTTGCTGATATCCGCTTCTTTTGCTTCGGATTTCAGCAGGGTGTGGTCAATGTAGGAAGCGATATTTTGCGCAATTTTCTTTTTTTCGGCAGGGGAGGGATTATTTTTATTTACATCCCCGTGGGCCGGCCGATTGGCCCGAGATTCAACAGGTGCCATAAAACGCATTCCTTTCTCATTTTCAAATATTACAAATCATTATTAAATCCGGGTATCGTACGATCCGGAGTCCATATTTTTTGCTCAATTCATAATAAATGGGCGGTGTCCGAAAATCAAGCTTAAAGTGATTACCGTGCCCTGCCGCATGTCAATTGCTCCTATTCGCGGAATTAAGCCGCAATATTGATGACCGGCAAAATCAGAATAGCAGACGGATGCCAGTCCCCCATCCGCTCAATTCCCCCCCTGCGCAGAAACAGATGTTCATAACTTGATGACGAAATGATTCTCCCCTTCCCGGACTTCAAATGTCTTTACGCCCACCTGGGTGGACATTATCAAATGGAAGGGGCTGCTGCTGGTGATGCTGATCGCGGCAGAATCAACCGGCAGTTGATTGCTTTCACAGATGAGATCTACCAGATTGTCGCCAAAACGGTAATTCTCCACGCCATACTTTTCCCGCAGGCGCAGGTTCCAGTAGAGCTCGTCGCGTGGTGCGGAAGGCTGCAGGCCAATAACATTCTCCAGCAGCAGTGCCACCGGTCCGAGTCCGGACCATCCCACAAAATTCTGCCTCGACAGGTATTTCCCGTCCCCGCGGGTTCCGGGCTGCAGGGAATCCGGCGCATAGCATTCCCAGATGGTCTGGTAATCAGCGCTGCGTTCTTCGGGCGCAATCTTGCTCTCATCGGGTTTAAAATTTTTATAAACCCTGTACATATTCTCCACATGATTCAAAGCGGCGCTCGCCGCCAACTCGCGCAACGGGAAGATGTCCAGACCTTTGATAATCATATAATTGGTTGGCGCCCATACGCCGCCCCGCCAGTAATGCCCCAGGGGATCGTAGTCGGGATTATCCGCCGATAGGGTGGGGAAAAGGTGTTTGCGATAAAACTCCGCTGGATTCTGCAGATGTTCGGCCAGGCTGCGGGCCTGGGGAAAAGTCGCCACTTCCGACAGCAGGGTCCAGAATGCGGCGGCGGTTTTGGCCCCGGTCCGTTTTCCGTTCGTCCCGATATCATAATAGAACCGGCTCGATTCATCCCACATCTGGCTATTGATCATCCGCACCAGAAAACGGTAGCGCTGGTCATAAATTTTTGCCAGCGAGTCACCGCCGGTCTCCCGGGAAATAAACATCATATATTTGGCAAAAAGCGCCATCTGGGCCGACATATCCACCCAGCCGCCGGACTCATTTACCTGGCGCGGAGAATTGTCCATTCCGCTTCCCAGCGAAGTATTATAATATACACCGGCCGCCTTGTCCTGGCCGTGCATATGCTTTTCAATCCAGTTATAATAGGCATCCAGCCGGGGCAGCACATCGGCAAATCTCGAGCGGTCGCCGCTCAGCAGAAAATATTTCCATTCAGCGTATGCAAAGAGCGGCGGATTGACCATTGGTTCTTCAACCGACGGCTGTTCCGCGGGCAGGCCGTCGCTCTCACGGTAGACCCGGCAGATCCAGCCATCCTCGCGCTGTTTTTTATAAAAATTGTCCAGGGTTTCCATGGCGGGGAAAAGTCCTTCTCCATACATGGCGAACATGGTCATGAAGCAGCTGTCCCACTGGTAAATCTGTTCATCAAAACCTTCGTCCAGATAACGCGCTGCAAAGCCGTTTAGGGAATTGCCGTTTCGGATGTGCTTTTCCAGCAAATCCCAGGTCTTCCAGTAAATTTCGGAAAGGTGCTGGTGATCAGTGAAAACAGGGCGCGGCAGTTTCTGATAAAAAGTTGCGGAAACACCGGCTGGTATTTTCAGCTCTCCCATTTCCTTTTTCTTTTCACAGGAAACAAACAAAATAAGAATGAGCAGTAATCCTATCCCTTTTTTCATGGAGCACTCCGTCTTTTGGTTGCATGGGCTAATGTAATCGATTCGCTCAACAAAATAAATTAGAATTCGCGGAATAAATATAAAAATTTACCGCACGGGATTAAGTTAAACGAGGAAAGGAGTTTTTTGAATCCGGCGGGAACGAAAACCGATGATCCGTCGAATAATGGTCGAGTCACAATTATCCGGCCAAATCAGGCGATTTCCGGATTATTATGGCGCTTGCAATAACATGAAGCGAATGTTATATTTGCAGGCTATAAGTATTTGAGACTGTATAAAATTAAAGGATAATCCATGCATACTGAAGTTGAAACTCTAAACTCATATTCCAGGAAGTTAAAAGTCGAACTTTCTCCCGAAGATCTTGAACCGATTGAAAAAAAGGTATTGAAAAATTACCAGCGCTCCGCAGATATCCGGGGTTTTCGCCGCGGCCATGCTCCGCTTACGATCATCAAACAGCGCTATCGCGATATGATTCAGCAGGATATCATCGAACAGGCATTTCAGAATTTTTATGGGAAGGCCATGGATGAAGCGAAAGTGGATCCGGTTTCCCAGGGAAAAATCACCGATTTTAAATTTGAAAATGTGAATTCCGGAATGTCTTTCGAAATCGAAGTGGAAGTGGAACCGGAATTCGAGCTGAAAAAATATAAAGGCCTTAAGGTAGAAAAAGATGTTGTTGAAGTCACGGACAGTATGATAGATGAAGCGCTGCAGCAGCTGCGCGAACAATATGCTACCGCGAAAGACGTGGATGAAGCGCAGGAGGGTCATTACCTGCATTTTGATGCGCAGGAGCTGGATTCCGGGGACGTACCCATTATTGGGCATAAATATGAAAACCTGCAGACCGAGCTCGGATCGGGCAATTTCGATAAAGATATTGAGGTGCAGCTGCTGGGAATAAGGAAGGATGAAAAACGCATTGTCAGAAAGGAAATGCCGCCCGCAGCGGACGCAGAGGAAAAAGAGCCCAAAATCAGCAGCCTGGAAATACACGCAAAGAGAATCGAAGAGAAGGAATTCCCGGAGTTGAATGACGATTTCGTGAAGAACCTGGACGATGAAAAACTGGAAAATATGGAACAGCTGCGGGACCGCATCCGGGAAAATATGAAACTCGATTTTTCAAATCGAATTGAACAGGCCTTAAACAACCGGGTGATCGATGCACTTCTGCATGAAAATGCTTTCGAAGTGCCGCCGACCATGGTGGATAATTACCTGGACGAAATGGTGAAAGACGTCAAGAACCAGCAGAAAAACCGCGACATAGACGAAGAGGCGATCCGTAAGGAATACCGGGCGTCGGCTATTCACAACCTGCGCTGGTACTTTCTGAAGAAAAAACTGGTAGAAGCTGAAAATCTAACCGTTACCGACCAAGACGCAGAGAAATTTATTGATGAATCGGGCCTGGATGAGAAGACCAGGGAAATGGCAAGAAAAGACAAGCACTATCTGGGACACCTCAAGGAAGATCTATTGGAGAAAAAGGTACTGGATATGTTAAAGGAAAATGCCGAGATCGTGGAAGTTTTTCCCATGGAGGAGAAAATCCCGACCGGCAAGGAAACCGAGATCGAGGATACGGAAATCGTATCGGAAGCATCCGAAGAGAAAACTGGAACTAAAACGAAAACCAAGAAAAGCAAAAATAAAGTTGAGGAAGAAAAAGAGAAGGAATAGACTATGGCTTTAATTCCTATGGTTATTGAGCAAACCGGACGCGGTGAGCGGGCATACGATATTTATTCACGTTTGTTGAAGGAAAGAATTATTTTTCTGGGCACTCCCATTGATGACAATATTGCCAGCCTGGTGATTGCCCAGCTTCTTTTTCTGGAAGCGGAAGATCCGGAAAAAGATATCAACATGTATATCAATAGTCCTGGCGGAGTGGTAACATCCGGTCTGGCAATCTTTGACACCATGCAATATATCCAGCCTGATGTGGTTACCACCTGTATCGGCCAGGCAGCCAGTATGGGCGCGGTGCTTCTGGCGGCAGGGACCAAAGGGAAACGTTTTGCACTTCCCAATTCCCGGATCATGATCCATCAGCCGATGGGCGGGGTACAGGGACAAGCCACGGATATTGACATCCATGCCAAAGAAATTCTGAAAATCCGCGAGCGCCTGAATAAAATTCTGTCCGATACCACCGGTCAGCCACTGGAGAAAATTGCCAAGGACACCGACCGCAATTTCTTTATGGATGCCCGGGAATCAAAAGAGTATGGTCTCATTGATGAAATTCTGGAAAAACATAACGATCCTAAAAAAACTAAAAAGAAATAATGTGCGCTCAGGCTTTTCGGTGGGATTTGCCGCAGGTGAATCCCGTCTTCTTTTATATTTGAGATTCTTCCTTCAGACCCAGTGAATTTGCGAAACAGACAAATAAATCCTGAAAATTTTTGATGAATTTTTTGATTTAATGGTATAAATTTAGCAAACTTTTTTCTATATTTCAGAAAACTGTAAAATAAGAAGTATCATAAACCCGGAAAAATAGATGACACAAAAAAATCAACGATTTAACCACGAAATACGCTGTTCCTTTTGCGGCAAACATGCCGATCAGGTCGGACAGCTTATTACCGGCGCCCATGCGAGTATCTGTACGGAATGTATTCGCAGCGCAAATCAAATTTTGAAACAATCGCAGTATCAGCAATTCCAGACCAGTAATTTTGTTCTTCCCAAACCGGAGGAAATCAAGAAATTTCTGGATCAGTATGTGGTGGGGCAGGATCCGGCCAAACGCGGAATTTCGGTGGCGGTTTATAATCATTATAAAAGAATTCTGATGGGAAATCTGGAGGATGATATAGAGATAGAAAAGAGCAATATTTTGCTCATCGGCCCCACCGGTGTCGGAAAAACATTGCTGGCCCAAACGCTGGCGCGCATTCTGCATGTTCCCTTTTCCATTTCTGACGCCACCACACTTACGGAAGCGGGCTATGTGGGCGAGGACGTGGAAAACATTCTGGTCCGGCTTTACCATGCGGCCAATTTTGATATCGAGGCCACCGAACGCGGCATTATTTATATTGACGAGGTTGATAAAATTGCCCGAAAATCCGGCAGTCCTTCTATAACGAGAGACGTATCCGGCGAAGGCGTTCAGCAGGCCCTGCTTAAAATCCTGGAGGGCACTATTGCAGCCATTCCGCCCAAAGGCGGCAGAAAACACCCGGAAGCGCCCATGGTCAATATCAATACCCGCAATATCCTGTTTATTGTAGGCGGCGCTTTTGACGGTCTCGGAGATATTATCCGCCGCCGGGTGGGCAAAAAGGTGATGGGATTTGGCGCAGACCTGCGGTCCCAGAAAAGCATGACCGATCCGGAACTGTTCCGGTTAGCTGAACCGGAAGACCTTCTGGCTTTCGGTTTGATACCGGAATTGATCGGCCGTCTGCCGGTAACCATCAGTCTGAGCGATCTCACAGAAAACGAATTGCTGTCCATCCTCGTGGAGCCGAAAAACTCCCTCATCAAGCAATACAAGAAGCTGTTTGATCTGGAAAACATTGAACTCAAATTCACCGAAAAGGCCCTGCTGGAGATTGTTCGGATGGCCCAGCGTCGCAAAACCGGCGCCAGGGGGCTACGCTCCATACTGGAAAATGTGATGATGGATGTCATGTTCACCGTGCCTTCCATGGAAAACGTGGCAGAATGCCTCATTACCGAGGAAGTGATCAAGGGAAAAGCAGAGCCGGTTCTAAAGTTCGGAAAGTCCAAAAAATCGGCCTGAGAAACATATAAAACTGCAAATAAAGTTGCACAGACGAGAATCAGAAAATTTGAATGCCACAGAATTACAGGGGATCAATAGAGGCCATATTTAAAAATGTTTCCCTTGAAGTTCTGTGGCTTTTCCCCAGGAAGTTCCGCTGCTTCCCGTCCGGGATAGAGTGGTTTTCCCCCATGCCATCCTGCCGCTGGTGGTGGGCAGACCCAAGTCCGTGGAAGCGCTTGATGCGGCCGAAACTTCGAACGGTTTCATTCTGATCGCCACGCAGAAAAATGCGGAAAAAGAGGAAATTAAGTCCCGGGATATCTACCGGGTGGGCACCCTGTCGCGCATACTGCAGGTCCTGAGGCTGCCCAACAACTATCTGAAAGTGGTCGTGGAAGGAATTGGCCGGGCCAGGATCACTCGATTTGCTTCCTATAAAGATTATTTCAGAACTCAACTGGAAATATTTCCTGAGGATGATATAAAAATATCCAAGGATTTCAGGCAGGATATCACCCATGTTGTCGATCTTTTCAAGGGCTATGTGAAGGACCATCCCGAATTACCAGATGAGCTTTACATTCATGCGGAACAGCTTGATGATTTCTCCAACATACTGGATTTCATTGCGCTGAACGTGGATGCAGCAGTCCCCGAAAAACAGAAAATTCTGGAAACGCCTTTATTACAGGACCGGCTGAGACTGACCATTGAGTTGTTGAACTACGCACTCGGCTACCAGCATCTTCGCCGGACGCTGGATACCCAGGTCCGTGAAAACATGATGCGCAGCCAGCGGGAATATTATCTTCAGGAACAGTTGCGCATCATCAAAAAAGAACTGGGGGAAGACGAGCACGGTTCTTCAGAAATTGCAAAACTGGAAGAATCCATCCTCAATGCGGCGATGCCGCCCCACGCATTCGACAAAGCGTCCGAGGAATTGGAAAAACTGAGGAAAACGCCTCCCTTCTCGCCGGAATATACCGTAACCCGCAATTATCTGGACTGGATGATACAAGTCCCCTGGTCCGAAGAATCCGATGACAGAATAAATCTGGAGGA
>JARRQT010000137.1:0-9132 GCA_037381445.1 Calditrichia bacterium | reverse complement strand
GGATAAAAATTGTCCACAAAACAAAAGGAGAAGGTCATGAAAGCTTTATATATATTTTTAGTCTGGGTTCCGCTGTTGGCTGCGTTTGCGGCCGGACAGAAAACGGGTTCGTCATTGGAAATGGCGCAAATCAAATCAGCACTGGATGCATACCAGAAATCGATGGAAACAGGCGATCTCGATATGCTCTCGAATATTATTGCCCATGATGCGGATATTGTGAGTTTCGGTACCGATGCGTCGGAGCGCTGGGTAGGGTGGAACGCCATGAAAAGCTCTGCAGAGCAGCAGTTTGCCTCTTTCAAGAACACCAAATTAGATGTTCATGATCAGGTCATTCACATCGGCAGTGGAGATAATGTGGCCTGGTTTTCGGAAATCATCGATATGTCCACGACCGCTCAGGGCCAACCGATTCAACTGAAAGGCATGAGAGCAACCGGCGTTCTGGAGAAAAGGAACGGCAAGTGGCTTTTCGTGCAGCTGCACCATTCCATCGGGGTAGAAGGCCAGGCAGTGCAGTATTAAATTTATTTGATATAAAATCGGGTTTTTGATTTCCATAGTTAGCCGTACAACCGGATATAATTCAGGCAATAATCCTTTTATCATAAATTGAATGCTTAATAACAGAAGGGATATACAATGAAGAGAATAATAGCAGCAGTTTTTGCAATGGTTTTGATCAGCATGTTAATTCAAGTTCATAAAATATATGCCCAGGATATGAAGGGACACATTTTTGTTGTCACCACCCATCACACTTTAATGCCGCAGGATGGCAGCGAACAGGAAAGGGATGCCATGTTGAAGGAACTGTTCGAGGTGGATAAAAACAATCCCAAAGTCATCAGCTCCCGCGAATTGCGCCATTATTATGGCAATGACAGTCATGATTGGGTTGTGATCACCGAATATGCGAACTGGCAGGATATTGATGAGGCTAATAAAATAAGCGATGAATTATATAAAAAGAAGTGGCCGGATAAGAAAGAACGGGATGCTTTTTTCAAAAAATTGGGAAAGTATTTTGCCGGCCATTCTGACGAAATATATCAGGAGTTGCCTGAATATTCAAGATAAATGAAAAGGATTACGGCTAACGAAAACCAGGTTCCTGTATTGCCTGCTGCCGGTTGACTGCCGGGAGCAGGCAGCAGGGCTCCGTGACAGTTTTTTTATTCTATGTTCGTAAATTTGATTTTGTCTTCCCGGAACTTTTGTCGGGGATTCATTGCAAAAGCGGTGGCTTCGGCAAGCCCGGTTCCGACAACCTCAATATTTTGTAATTATTTCAGCAATCCCGTCCGCCTGATCACAATAACATATCTTATCCTTCGAAAAAAATCCCTTAAAAATAAACCAGGATTTGAAAAAGTTCGATGCATGTTGCCCGGTAACCAAATTGTGTTTACCGCGAAATATTTGGGTGGGTGAACACCATATTTTCCGGCAAGGCGATCTGAATTAAACCTAATTGGATTCATGAAGTATAACAAGGCGGTTTTTAGATCAATGTGTAAAGCTTGTTTTACCCGATCAGTCCTGAGAGGAATGATCTGATCGGGAACCTCTGATAGATGTATCTGCATTAATTCCGGTTCGGTTGCATTTGTATTTTCTCGAAAAATATAAACAGGGAGAGGAAATGCCATGAACGAAGTCCGAAAAATCAAGAAAGTCTTTAAAAGCATGCCCACTATGGAGGGTGCTGGCGTTCACCTGCACCGCGCCTTTGGTTTCAGCGAAGTGCCGCTGTTCGATCCCTTTCTGCTGCTGGATGATTTCCGGTCGGAAGACCCGGACCTCTACCTCAAAGGATTTCCCTGGCATCCCCACCGGGGGATCGAGACCATTACCTATATGCTGAACGGCGATGTGGAGCACGGGGACAGCATGGGCAACAAGGGTGTGATTAATCCCGGAGATGTGCAATGGATGACGGCGGGCAGCGGCATTATTCACCAGGAAATGCCCAAAGGGGACAAACAAGGTGTGATGGGCGGATTCCAGCTCTGGGCCAATCTCCCCCGCTCCCACAAAATGATGGATCCGCGCTACCGGGGCATTACCAGTAAAGAGATTCCCGAAGTGAAAATGGACAACGGCACAAAAATCCGGATCATTTGCGGGAAGGTCGGGGATGCCCGGGGACCGGTGCGGGACATCGTGACGGACCCGGAATACCTGGATGTTACGGTGCCGCGGAACACGGAATTCAGGCATCCCACACCGCGGGGACACACGGTGATTGCATATGTTATCGAAGGGAAAGGGGTGTTTTGCAAAGAAACCAATCCCTATACATACGAGATGCAGGGCAGCAACTATTTTGATATGAAGCGCGAGCCCATGGAAGCGAACCGTTCGCTGGTTCTTTTTGAGGACGGCGATGAGATGAATGTTTCCACCGCGAGCGATTCCATCAGATTTCTGCTGATTTCCGGAAAACCGATCCGGGAACCGGTGGCCTGGTACGGCCCCATTGTGATGAACACCCGCCAGGAATTACAGACCGCCATCGAGGAGTTCCAGAACGGCACTTTCATAAAAAGCGATAAGAAGCAGTAAGAACGCTGGGAATATCAGAAAAATTTACGCAAGGAAATGAAAATTATGCGGCAGATAAAACTTTATACAGCGATCAGCCTCGACGGCTTTATTGCCAGGACCGATGGCAGTATCGACTGGCTGGATGCGGTTCCAAATCCTGAAAATATTGATTACGGGTATAATGAATTTTACGGGACAATCGATACCACCCTGATGGGCTACCGGACTTATGAGCAGATTTTGGATTTCGGCGGGGATTTTCCTTATCCGGATAAAAAGAATTATGTCATCAGTTACATTCCGCAGGTGGGAACCGATTTTGTGGAATTCATTCATGAACCACTGGCAGAATTTATCCCGCAACTTAAAAACCGGGCAGGGAAGGACGTCTGGCTCATCGGCGGGGGCAGGCTGAACGCCAAAATGCTGTACAATGGCTTTATTGACCAAATAATTCTTACCATGTTCCCGGTAATGCTGGGGAGCGGGATTCATTTATTTGAAGGCGGGGATGGGGAGAAATTGTTCGAGCTGCGGGAGACCAGGCGTTTTCCCGGTGGTATTCTGCAACTGATATACGACAGGAAGGAATGATTGCTTTGCTGGTTTTTATAAAACGGCATGATTTGTCCACGCCCCATGCGCGAAAAAATCCGGGGGAATGAACAGGATAATTCGGGTTTGGATCAGTCCTTGTTGATGGAAAATTACCTGTGAACTGCCGGGGCTGTCAATCGCTCCTTTATCAGTTTTGCAGTCTGTGACATTATATGAAACCCGCATAAAAAAGGCGATGCGTTTTTGGGAGGAAACGCACCGCCCCGTTGCTGGCGTGGCACATGGAGATCGTATGACCATGGCCCGGAGGAGAAATCGTTTTTTATTTCAAAAGAAGCATTTTCCGGCTGAAAGAAAAAAGACCGGTGGTAAGCCGGTAGAAATAAATTCCTCCGCTGAGATAATCGGCGTTCCACCGCACCTGGTAACGGCCGGCCGGCTTCTGCTGGTTGACCAATTCCGCCACCTCTTTTCCCAGTATGTCGTAAATCCTCAGGGTCACCGTGCTGCTCTGTGAAACCTGATAAGTAATAATAGTAGACGGATTGAAGGGATTCGGATAATTCTGCTGCAGAACCTGGTCGCGCAGCAGGTTCAGCTTATCGGCATCGACGCAGAGGGGCACGCCGGATTGGGAAAGAACCGCTCCGCCGCTCAAATCCGCATGATTATGATTAACCGACCAGTCCCTCACATCATCGGCACCGTCTTTTCCCACGCCCAGGTCTTCCAGTCTGTCAAACCGCCAGTAACCGATCAGGTGGCTGTCCGGGGAAGCGTAATATTTTGCGGAAAGCGTATCGTACATAGTCTGCTGGATCTGCTCGGCTGAGCGGGCAGAACTCCACAAACGGATTTCATCCACCAGCCCCTTAAAGCAATTTCCCCGGGAAGACCCGCCGGCCCCGAAGCGCAGCGAAACGCCGTCAGCTCTTCTCCAGTGCGCGACTTTTTGTTTTGTGGTGAGCGTGCCGTTATAATAGGCTCTTACCGTATCCCGATGATACACGACTGCAATATGAATCCACTCCCATAGCGGCAGAACGGAGCCGGAAATAAAAATGGTGTCGGCTCCCCGATGCAGCCTGACTTTTCCGCCCCGGTAGGTGTCAAGGCTGAACCCATCTGCGCTGCGGACGCCTGTTTTGTCTATGATAGTCATTCCCGAGGCGGGATCATCCAGCAGTTTTACCCAGGCTTCCAGGGTGAAGGAAGAAGCGGGAATTTGTAGCGCCGTATTGGGGACTTCCGCGCAGGAACCGCTCCCGTCCAGTTGCAGGGCGTAGCGATTTGGTTCTGCGCCCATAGCGCCGCAATACAGTATGAACAGCAAAAGCAGCAGCTTTTTCATGCCCGCCTCCCGGCATTCCCGTTTAAATTTTGGCTGACCACTCTATGTTTTATGATTAAGCAATGTGACCGGAGACTGCAACAATAAATCAGAGAGGACGTCCCCGATTTAATTGCATAAATTCAGAACCAAAGCCTGTTCTTCCACTAGTTATTTTCGGTATGTTTTCACAATACTTTAAATAAAATATCAACATTGACTGATTATTTTTGATCTGTGGCTATTGCTCGCCCGGATCTTATCCGGAATAGCAGATATGGCGCATTTTCATTAAATCTTCATACGGAATGATCATTTTATGCATAATGGCGGCTGGATGTGTTTTCAGGGAAGCGGGATGCAACAAAAAGCGGTAATAATTATTTAAATAATATTGAGCAAAGAAAAGGAAAACAAACCCCCGGTGTTTTTAAAATTCGGGCAAAATACGAGTCCATCGAAGAATTTCTAACAAAAATTTATATCATTTACAAGTTTGAAAGTTTTATGAACAAGAAAATAAACCAGTATTTCAGGGCTTTTGGAAAATGGCTCTTCCGCGTGATGATCGCTTTAATCGTTTTGATAGTGCTGGTTTATCTGTTTCTGACCATTCCTCCCGGCGAAGCAGTGATCAAAAATATTGCGCAGAGCCAGGTCGGAAAGTTGCTGAATGAAGAAGTTCACATCGGGAAACTGGAAACAAACCTCTTTTCCCGGATGCAACTGAAAAATCTCTCCATGTACCGCAAGGTGGGAGGGGAAAAAATTCCTTTTGTTGATCTGGGCTCTATCAAAGTCGAATATAATGCACTCAATTTTATTCGCGGCAAGATTTATTTCAAGAATATAGCGCTGGACAGTCTGCATATTTCCATTTTAGAGGACAGCACTGGCATTTATAATCTGCCGGTCGTGGGCGGCCCCCCAAAAAAGAAAAAGCCGCCCAAATCGCCCGGAAAAGGTGGGATTGAATTTCGGCTTGATAAATTATCACTGATTCATTCATCGGCCTATTATCTGGACAAGACAATCCCCATTTCCAGTTCCACCGAGGGTCTGAACCTGAGAGTGAAACAGGAAAGTCCAAATAGCTTCTCCTTTGACGGGCATATCGCTTCGGGGAATCTTGAGCTGCGGCAGAATACCATTCCCCTGCACCGGCTTGAATTTATCGGTGCTTTTGTAAATGATCAGGTGCGGGTGGACAGTTTTTCCATTCAGCTTCCGGGGCTGGCCCTGGAGGCGAACATTAATATTGACCTGGGTTCTGCGCCTCAGACAATCGCCGGCACTGCTCGCATGCAGGGAGACGTGGGACCAATGGCCGGGATTTTTAAAAGTTATTTCCCCGCAACTTTCTATCCTGTAAAAGGGAAAATGGACGGCCGCTATGAAATAAGCGGCGAACTCTCAAATCCAACCGTTAAAACAGCCATGAAATTTCCCGGAATTACTGCGGGAGAAATGCTGATCAGGGAAATGGATATTCAGGGAGTCTATGAGAACCAGGGCTATGTTCTGAATAAAATGAATCTAAAACTGCTGCAGGGAGACATCTCGGGGCACGGAAAATTCGATTTTATCCCGCCCCTGAATCATGAATTCAATCTTGCCATAAACAAGGTAAATCTGGGGTGGGTGCTTCAGAGTGTCTTCCGGCAGGAATCTCCGTATCAGGGAGCGATCAACGGCCGGATCAGTTCCAGCGGTTCCCTGGAGCAGATCGATTCGCTGCGTGCAACAGTTAAGCTGGCCCTGCAGAACATCCGGGACAAATCAGGTTCGCTGCCCGATCTGATGACGAACATGTCTTTACAAAAAGGGAAGGTAAATTTTCAGATGCAGCAGGGCGATACCAAAATTCTCGCAAATGCCGAGTTGATCAGCGACAGCGTGCAGGGAAGTTTCTCTGCGGATATTGCTGACCTGGCGCCAATTGTAGGGCTTTTTAATGTTCAGGGGCTGGCTGGCGGCATCCGAACCAAAGGGACCATCGCCGGGAATCTGTCTGCTCCCGTTATTAAAGCCAGTTTCAGCAGTCAAAACCTGGATTACATGAACCTGCCTGTAAATAGTCTGCAGGGCGGATTTGTTTTTGCAAACAATAATTTCAGCCTCTCGGAGACCAAGTTTGGGGGAAAGATTTCTGAAATTGACACCCTCCATCCGCCCTTTGATGCAGCCGGTCTCAGAGGCGGCTTATCTTACACGGGGCGCATGCAGGGTACCCTGATCGACAGCCTGCAGGGGGAGTTCTCCGTCGATCTATCTCAGCCTGCCTATAATGAAATGAATTTTACTTCCGGGCAAATATCCGCTTCGCTGAAAGGTGAAGATATAAGTCTGGACCATTTCGTTTTCAGGAAAGATTCCCTGTTCATCAATATGGACGGTCACTATTTCATGAATCAGACTGCGGGCAAATTCGACGTCAATTTTTCCAATCGGCCGCTGGGTGAATCACAAGTGGCTACGGATTCTTCCCTGTCCCTGGGGGCAGCGAGTAAAATGCCTCAAACGAAATACGGTGCCATAGAAGCCTTGTTCAATTTATCGGACAGCAGCCGTTGGGTAATCCGCAGCCGGGGCAAGCGTCTTGATCTCCATACGCTCTCCCTGCTCTCACCTTCCAGGGTCGACCTGGCGGGAAGTATGGACTATGTCTTCGATTTCACCGGTAACATGAGCAAACCGCAAATGAATTTTCATTTTGGAATTGATTCTCTGGAATATACCCAGGTTTTCATGGATTCCGTTACCGGGGATATGAAAATACAAGCCAACTATTTTTCCATCGATTCATTGAACCTGTACCTACAGAAACATCATTCATGGATGACCGGGAAGGTCGAGCTTCTGCCATCCCCCGGTGGCAGCCTGACCGTCACGGACAAGAGTTTTACCCAGGGGAAAGCTGAGGGCAAGGATATCAATCTTAAGCTCCTTAAACCGCTGCTGGTGAAGGGAATGGACGTAAAGGGGCTGAGTTCCTATAGTCTGACCTGGCAGGGCCCCATAAAAAAACCGCATCTAAAAGGGCAATTCCGGTTGAAGGACGGCACCGTACAGGTCAATCCGCAGACCCCGCCGCTTCAGAAGATGCAGGTGAACACCACTGTTAACGATTCCTTAATTGAGATAAAAGAAATTGCCGGAGAATTCCAGAAAACGCCGTTTCAAATCCGGGGAAAGGTAGTTGCTGAAAACTGGCGGAAATTCAGCAGCCAAATTCGCATGGATGTGCAAAATACCAATGTGCTTCAGGAATCAGGAAGTTTCACGGCCGATTCCCTGATTCTGAGCGTTAAAATGCAAAATCTCGACCTTTCCCTTTTCAGCGGATTTATCCCGGGAGTTAAAAAATTCAGCGGGATTGCGAATTCCAGTCTTACGTTGAGCGGCGCGATATCCGACCCGGAAGTTAATGGAAATCTCAATGTTCGTGAACTGGCCTTTCAACCGGCGCTGCTGGATTCCCCATTCACCCGCGGTGTGGTGAAAATTAATTTCAAAGGCAAGACGATTCTGGTAGATTCGCTGCTTCTGCATTTTGACCAGGGCACAATTTTTACCCGGGGTGATGTCTCCTACGAGCACGGGAGTTTTGCAAAGCTGAATATGAAAACTTCTTTGAAAAATATCTCTTTTAAACAACCGAATGTCTTTTATGTCAAGGTGGATTCCGCCCAGATAGATTATGCAAAGAAAAAAGAATATTATGAATTGGGAGGAACGGTGAATCTGGGAAACACCGGAGTTGTGTATAACGTGGACGTTAAAACCATTATAAATATGCTGGAGACTGCCCATACACCGGTGCAGCGGCCATCCGAAATTATGCAGCAAACCCGCCTGAATATCCGGATTATTCAGGATGGCGATTTTATGGTGGATAACAATCTGGCTAAAATGAACCTGAATGAAGATCTGACCGTGATCGGTAATCTGGCCTCACCCAATGTGACCGGCCGGGTGTCCATCAAGAAGGGATATGTACTATATCTGGACCGAAAATTTGATGTACGGCAGGGAACTTTCGATTTTATCAATCCCAATAAAATTAATCCGGTAATTAATCTGACCGCCCAATCCACGGTCAAAAATTACCAGGAGATGCAGCAGACTTCTGACGTGATCACGTTTTCCGTCACAGGACCAGCGGACCAGGCAAAGATCAATTTGAGCTCGGAGCCGGCCCTTTCCCAGACGGATATTCTGGCGCTGTTGACGCTGGGCGCCACAACCGAACAGCTGGCCGGAACAAGTCCGTCCGGGGAGGGGCCATCCACGTCCACCATCCTGGAAAATCGTCTTGAATCGCTTTCCAGCTATACATTGTCAGGTATGGTCACCCGGCGGGTGGGTAACTTGCTGGGCCTGCAGCAGCTCACCATAGAAGGCAATATTTTCAATTTAAACAGCCCCCAGACGCCAATGTTAATCGCCTCAAAAAGTATATCCGAAAACGTGACTATTACATACCGGACCAGTTTTGGCAGTCTGAATGAACAGAGCGTTCAGTTGAATTACAGGGTATCAAATCATTTCTCGGTGCAGGGGCAAACCGACCAGCAGGGAAATTCAAGTTTTGATTTTACATACAGGCTAAAATTCAAATGAATAAAAGGGCAATGACATTCTTGATATTGTGCTTTCTTGGGGTGCATTTCCAGGTTTCCGGCGATTCC
>JARRQT010000136.1:0-12211 GCA_037381445.1 Calditrichia bacterium | reverse complement strand
TCCCTGAAACTGCACGCCTCCGCGGTGCATCCCGGCGTATCGTCTTTGGGATAAAAATAAAGCACAATTTTTTTCCCCTTGAATTCATCGAGGCTGCGGATTTTCCCATCCTGATCTTTTAATTGAAAATCCGGAGCATTATCTCCCACTTTCACCGCCATACTTCCCTCCTTTGCCATTACGGAACCGGCAATTAAAACGGTAAATACCACTGCCATCCACTTATAGGCAATCATGAATCACCTTTTGTTTTAGGTCAATTTTTTCGGACCAGATCAAATTCGAAAGATGCATTGTCGAAATGAAGCAGATGTCCGGACTTGCTGGCCTTGGTCTGAAGATAGAATTCGGTAATGGGTGTCGGTTTAATTTCAATAGGAAGACGTTCGACCACCTTGATTCCGTTTTCTTCCAGACCCTTTATCTTTTTGGGATTATTAGTAAGAAGCCGGACAGACATAACACCCAGAATATGAAGCATGGCAGCTGCCATATCGTAACGGCGAAGATCATCCGGAAATCCCAGGTGGTGATTGGCCTCCACCGTATCCAGCCCGATTTCCTGCAGGGCGTAGGCGCGTATCTTGTTTCCCAGGCCGATGCCCCTCCCTTCCTGCCGCAGATAAAGAACAATGCCTTTTTCGTTTTCGGCGATGTACTCCAGGGCCGATTCAAGCTGATCGCGGCAGTCGCATTTCAGGGAGCCCAGCACTTCACTGGTCAGACATTCCGAATGCAGCCTGACCGGGATATTTTCCTCCCCCTCAACATCGCCGTTGACAATTGCCAGATGCTCCTTTTTATCTAAATTATTATGGAAGACATATACCCTGAACTCACCATAGCGCGTGGGAAGATTCGTTTCCGAATAAATCCACACATTTTTCAATAATTCCTCATCCATTTCTTTAATCCTTTCTCTTATTGAAAACGCAAGCCTCATCAAAACGAAATACTTTAACCTCACTTCCATCCAAAAGTTCGCTTATTGAGAATTGGATTCAATTGAAGAGAAAAAGATACAGGACCCTCTGCGGGAGACTTATGCAATTTGAACCACGCAGATTTTCCGCGGGAAAAACCTACCCGAGATCCTCACGGATAAAATCCCTTAAATGTTTGGTCTGATTGATTACCGTAAAGGTGAATCCCCTTTCCGGAAGGTATTCAGCAATGCTGTAGGCGGCCGTATCGATGTGCAATTTCCAGAAATAGGGCTCGGGAATATTCAGCATTTCCGCGAATAGCGGTTTCAGCACTGCGCGATGCGTCACAATGGCGATTCTGCCATCCTCATGCGACTTCATCAATGATGTCAAAGCGCTGTAAGCCCTTTTGCGGACCCGGGCCAGAGTTTCCATGCCGGGAAAATCCAGCTTCTCGGGAACGGTTCTCCACAGTTGCCAGAGGTCCGGATAGTTTTCACGAATTGTCGATTTGAACTCGTTTTCCCATTCGCCGAGTGAAATATTGTTGAAACCGTCTCGGATCGTCACCGGTATTTTCCCGTCAGCCATTATCTGTGCGGTTTTTAACGCCCGGCTCAGGGGGCTACTATAGACAGCATCGAAAGGAAGGCCCCTTAACTCATCTCGCAGAGCTTCGGCCTGACGAACACCGTTTTGATTGAGCTGAAAATCGTGTCTGCCGCGAAAACGGTCTTCACGGTTTCCCGCAGATTCACCATGACGTATGAAATACAATTCCAACATTATTTTCTCCTTTCCGCTGCTATCGAACTCCTCAATTTACAAAAATCTCTGATTTCCAACGCCCTTTAATTCAAAAACCTCAAGTCAGGGTCGCCCGCCAGATGGGCAATTATGGCCATGCAGAAAATCGGAGCCCGAAAGATAACAAAACTTGTCTTTAAGCACAGAGAAATCTATATTTAGCCTTCTCCGAAGAGCCTGAATCGGCGGCGATCGGTCCCGACTCCTGGACAATACATAAGCGTTATCAGTGGGGCAAATATGCAGGTTATCATTTTCTTATTTCTTTGCATGGTCTGGGGCACTACCTGGGCCGCCATCAAGATCAGCCTGGGCGGTCTGCCTCCCTTTCTGGGTTCCGGCCTGCGTTTCACCATTGCCTCCTTCCTGCTGCTGGGATTCATGCTGCTGAAGGGCGTATCTTTCCGGCTGAACAAAAAGCATCTCAAGTATATTTTTTTCAGCGCATTTTTAATGTATGTAATGGATTACGGGTTGATATACTGGGGTGAACAATTTTTGAGCGCCGGCGTCACCTCAATATTTTTCGCCACCTTCCCCATTTTTACCGGCATCTGGGCGACTTTTCTTTTCCGTAGCGAGAAATTTCAATGGAATAAATTTGCCGGACTTCTGCTGGGATTTACAGGAATATTGCTCGTTTTTTACGATCAGCTTCTGCAGACCCGCTTCAGCCAAAGCGTCATCTATGGCACTGCAGCCATCGTCCTGGGGGCAGCCGGCGGCGGAATGGCGGTGGTGATTGTCAAGAAATATCTCTCGGAAGTCAATCATGTTTCACTCAGTTTCTACCAGATGATCCACGGCGTCTTCTTTCTCCTGATTTTCGGCTTCCTGTTTGAAAATACCGGCAGCGTTCATCTGACTGCCCAAGTATGGCTTGCGGTCATCTACCTGGGCGGCGTCGGTTCCGCCCTGGCCTTCGCGCTCTACTACTGGCTGCTGCAGAAAGTCAGTGCCATCACAGTGTCGCTGATCATCTACATCACGCCGCTGGTGGCGCTGGTGGTTGACTATTTTTTATTCGGGGAAGTTGTGCATCCCCGCGCGGTAGTCGGTATGATAATTATTTTTTCCGGCGTGGCATTGACAGAATTCGACCGCCGGCGATTTTTTGCTCTTCAGCAGAAATTTCTCATCCTGCGGGCCAAGCCCGGAAGACAGAACTTTGATCGGACAAATTCCGGGTCACGCTAATTCAATCGGATTTCCAGCGTCGTATCCGGATTGACAAAATCGAATTTTGCATCCTTCCATTTCGGGGGGCCGAATTTTCCTTTAGCATTGTTGGAAAATCCATACTTTTCCCTGGGAATTCCCAAAAAATTGGTGTCCATTTTTCCGTTTTCGTTTTGATCATGAAAAACCTTGACGGCATATTCTCCTGGAGGAATATCTTTAAAAACGGCCTGCGCTTCTTTATTGACCACTTCCACGGCAGCGCCCCTGAAAACTTCCTCATGCGAAGAAAAATTTTCTTCCGAATTACAGAGTGCTATCATGACTTTGCCCCTATCGTTCTTCAGCCCGGTGATCTTTACCGTCAGACCCCTACTTTCACTCTTCTCCACGGGAGCATCCTGTGAAAATACCGCCAGCGGCAGGAGGCAAAAAATCAGCAGCATATTGGTAATCTTTATCAATTTCATTGGATTTTCCTTTTTTTATGGGTTTAATGTTCTGGACACATTGTTGTTTCAAACTGCCTTATTGATTCATTTTCCGGAAAATGAATCCGGCACCGCGCACAAATACTTCGCACAAAATAAGGTTTTAAGCAGGCATTGTGCACACTATTTCCATTCCCCATTTCCCGTCTCCACGGGCAGCCCCTCCAGCTGCATTATCTTGAGGGCGTTGGTCGTGGGCGACGGACCCTGCTGAAGCTTGTAATCAAACACCATGGCGCCGCCATGGACTTCTTCCTTGAAGTGAAAATTGCGGATATTGGGACTACCCTCGGAAAGTTTGACAAGTTCCAGATCATGGGTGGCAATAGCGCCTACTCCTTTTTCATGGGTCAGCACTTTAATATAGGATCGGCTGCCAATCAAGCGCTCCCGGTTATTGGTCCCCTTAAAAATTTCATCAATCAGAAAAAAGAGCGGAAAAGGATGTTCCTTTTTTAATTCATTCAGAATCTCCTTCAGCCGCCGGACCTCGGCGTAAAAATAAGAAATACTGTCGTTAAGGGAATCGCTCACGTTAATACAAGTAAAAAGACGGAAAGTGACGGTCCGGAAACTCACCGCATTCACCGGTCCGCCGGCATAGGCCAGGCAGAGATTGACGCCCAGCGTGCGCAGGAAGGTGCTTTTACCGGACATGTTGGAACCGGTAATAATGGCAATATCTCCAGGATTTTGAAACAAAAAGTCATTGCATACCTTTCGCTCGTCCGGCAGCAGAGGATGTCCCAGTTCATGTGTTTCAAAGAGCGGACTGTTGCCAGCGGCAGGGTAGAGAATCACCTCCGGGAAAATATAGTTGGGATTCAGGTCCGCAAAATTGGCCAGCGAACTGAGCGCCTCCAGTTCATACCAGCGATCAATCCATTCACCCAGGTGTATCTTCAGGATTCCTTTGTAATGATTCAGGCGGTGGGAAAAATAAAAATCCCAGGGCACCAGCGCGTTAAAAACCAGCCACAAAACCTGGCTTCGCTGTGAAATCCCCGCCGCTCCGGTCAGCCAGGAAATGCGTTTCAGGTAGACCGAGGGACGTGTGTTTCCTTCCCGGAAAGGGGAGCAGAATTCCGAGAGCCGGCTGTTTTGGGAGAAAGGAGATTTCTCCAGATAAGTAAGAACTGCGCGGAATGTATGCAGGGAATTCTGAAGGTGATATGCCTCTTCAAACAGATCCTTAAAATCCCTGATCTTAAAAAAATAGAATCCGAGATAAATGACAAATGTAAACACCCAGATTGCGGGCACGATTGAGAATTGGTGCAGAATAAACAAAACGATATTGGCGGCAGAAAGAACCGCCAACAGTATCAGGGAAAATTTCAGGGACCTGATTTCCTGTTTTTGCAGCCAGGTTAACAGTCTTTCAATCTGAAGACCTTCCCTGGAATTTTTGGCTGCATCGAGAGCATTCAGCCGCAGTTTGTCCCGGAAAAGTGATTTTGGCGTCAGTTCCCGCACAATCCCCCGGCGGTGCTCCAGGTCGGATAAATCCGGAACAGTCGCCAGCAGCCAGGAGCGAAGGCGCCGGCTTCCCCCTTCCGAAACGGCTGTGTCAATTAGCTGATGAAGGGAGCGCTGCCCCGTTAAGTTGAGATCACTTTCGAAGGGATGCTCCCGCCCGGTGGATCCGGTAATCGGCCCCGGGATATTTCCCCAGTCCAGACTCATGCGGGCCCGGTGCGCTTTTCTGATTTCGAGCCAAATTTTGTGCCTGCCGATGCCTTCATCCAGTCGGCGGTGAAAATATCCCAGGGCCAGAAAAATGATGACGAAGAGGGCCAGCACCGTCCAGCTGAACCATTCAGCGCTGAAATGATACACCAGGAATGTGCCCGCCGCCCCGATGAGGACGGTCGCCAGCCTGATCCAGCCATAACGGCTGCTCAGCCTTTCCAAATGACCGATTCTATTTTCCAGTCGCGCAATATGCTGGTTTAATGCCTTAAACTTGTTTTCCTTTTTCTTCGATTTCATCGCAGAGATTTTCCGTTCGGTTTATATCCGGTCCCATTTCGTTTCTATCTAAAATCGGACTATCCGTTCTTATCTATCATTCGCTTTTCCCATTTTCCTTAAAAACAGCAGAATTCGCGAAACAATCACAATTCCAGCGGCCGCAGGAATAAAGTCATTCAAAAAATAACAATGAAATATGATAAAACCAATCGCCGGATGATACCCTAAAATTGGAAGATTAATTTATTTCGGTCCGATTGGCCGCATTTGCATGAAACAAATTCACACCCTCCCCGAGTTAACTTAATGTTTGGGAGAATTGTTCTGGAATATATCAATCGCGGGCGGAAAGCAGTTCCGGGTTAACTGTTTCTTTATAATCGTTCCTTTGGCTGTTGCTTTGGCAACCCGAAACAAAAGAAATCAGACAAATACGCTGCTCCGGCTTTCATTGAAAAAAGCCGGGAATGGAAAACATTGGCATCAAATAATTGAAAAATCTCAGCGCCTTTTTCGTTGTGATAATTAAGGGAATGTATTATATTTAAAACTTGTTTTTTTGAGATAAGCGAATCTAAAATAAAGGAGAAAAAAGATGAACAACAAAATTGTAGAACTGCTTGGAAAAGACGCGGACAACCTGCTGAATCACCAGTGCAAAACTGTTCCCAAAGAGAAATTACATCTTCCGGGCCCGGATTTCGTCGACCGCATTTTCGCTCCGTCCGATCGTCATATTAACGTTTTAAAAAATTTGCAGTGGCTGTTCAGCACCGGCCGTCTGGCTAATACCGGTTACGTCTCCATTCTGCCGGTAGACCAGGGAATTGAGCATTCGGCCGGAGCGTCCTTCGCCCCCAATCCTGAATATTTCGATCCCGAAAACATTGTGAAACTGGCCATTGAAGGCGGCTGCAACGGTGTTGCCTCCACCCTTGGCGTGCTGGGCGCGGTTTCCCGCAAATATGCGCACAAGATTCCCTTTATCGTGAAAATCAATCACAACGAACTGCTCACCTACCCCACCAAATACGATCAGATTATGTTCGCCGATGTGGAGCAGGCCTGGAATCTGGGCGCGGCCGCGGGTGGTGCCACCATCTACTTTGGCTCCGAGAATGCGGACCGTCAGATACAGGAAGTGAGCCAGGCGTTCAAATTTGCGCATGAACTGGGCCTGGGAACCATCCTGTGGTGCTACCTGCGCAATTCGGCATTCAAGAAAGACGGCGTGGATTATCATCTTTCTTCCGATCTGACCGGCCAGGCCAACCACCTCGGCGTCACCATTGAAGCGGACATCATCAAGCAGAAACAGCCGGAAAACAACGGCGGATACACCGCAATCAACTTCGGCAAAACCGATAAGAAGGTCTATTCCGAACTCACCACCGATCATCCCATCGATTTGACCCGCTACCAGGTGGTGAACAATTACATGGGCCGGGCGGGACTGATCAATTCCGGCGGCGCCTCCGGCCAGAACGACCTGGCCCAGGCAGTGCGCACCGCAGTGATCAACAAACGCGCGGCAGGAATGGGACTCATCTCCGGCCGCAAGGCATTCCAGCGTCCCATGAAGGACGGGGTGAACCTGCTGAACGCCATTCAGGATGTGTATCTGGACAAAGATATTGCCATCGCGTAAGTTCTTAAAAATTTCTCATAAGATTAAAGAAGGGCTGCTGCTTCAAAAACGGCAGTCCTTTTTTTATGGTTTGACGAAGACTCTCCCGCGGCACCATGCTCAAGCCGCATTTGTCGGCAGCAGCAGTGTTTCTCCCAAATTGACTTTTTTGAATTTACCGAATCCTTTGCCCCGGAAATTCATATAAAGCCATTGATATATATTGGGAATCGTGCTAAATTTTGATTTTTGAATACAAAACAGGGGAACGATGAAAAAGTTTGCTATTCTGGGATTGGGCTCATTCGGCGTAAGTCTTGCCAAAGCGCTCACTGAAAAAGGTGCCGAAGTGGTTGCAGTCGACCGAAACATGACCCGGGTGGAAGAAATCCAGGATTATGTCTCGGTGGCGGTGCGTCTGGACAGCACCGATGAAAACGCGCTTAAAGTCCAGGGAATTCATGAAGTGGATGTGGCGGTGGTTTGTATCGGAGAGGATTTCGAATCCAATCTGCTGACCGCCGTTATCCTTAAGCAACTGGGTGTGCCAATGGTTATCACACGCGCCACCCGCCCTATTGAAGAAAAAATCCTTAAAAATGTGGGCATCGACCGGGTGGTCCTTCCCGAACAGGAGGTGGGTGAGAGGCTTTCCTACAACCTGATGCACCCCCATCTGAAAGAAATCTTTTACCTCGCCGGTCAACTGACTCTGGCGGAAGTGGAGGCGCCTAAAAATTTTATCGGTAAATCGCTGGAAGAGATACAATTGCGCGCCAAGTTCGGACTGAACCTGGTGACCATCCGGAGGCAGCGGGAAGAATCGGATAAGAAAGGGAATGTCACTCTCAGGCAGGAAGTTACCATGCCGGGTGCCCAGACTATTATTGAACGGAATGACATATTGATTCTGGTGGGTAAAAAAGAGGATCTCAACAAACTTCTGGCGCGGAGTGAATAGGCGGTGCGGTCAGTGAAATTTTTTAAAGTACCGGATATTCTTCTATTATTCCTGCTGGTGATGGCACCGCTTTATGCGCTAATCACCCGGACCCCGCTGGCGCCCCAAGAGCCGGTCGCGGTGGTTGAAATCGCCGGAGTTCCGAGATATTCAATTCCGCTTGATAAGGAGCAGGAGATCCGGTTGCGCGAATGGAATCCGCCCGTTGTATTAAAAACGCAGCCGGGCAAAATACGCATTCTGGAAAATGACTGTAACAAACAGATATGCGTACGAACCGGATATATCGACAAGACCGACGAACTGATTGTCTGCGTCCCCAAAAAAATCCTAATTTATATACAACAAGGGAAAAATGAGCAGCAGAACAGCGATATCAAAGCCATCACCGGATAGCAGCACTCGGAAAGAGGCGCACCTGGTGGGCCTTATCGCCCTGGGACTGCTTCTTTTCCTGTTCGAGGCCTATATTCCCAAACCGGTGCCCTGGCTCAAACTCGGGCTGGCCAATGTTGTCACCCTGATTGCGCTTTACTGGTATGGCGGCAAAGCGGCGCTTCTGGTTTCCATTTCCCGAATCTTAATCGGGTCGGTTTTCACCGGCAATTTGCTCACACCCGGTTTTTTCCTGTCGCTGGGAGGCGGATTGTGCGCGGTCAGCGCCATGATACTCTTATACCACTCCCGGCTGTTCGGGATCTGGGGCGTGAGCATGGGAGGCGCCGCATTTCACAGCCTGGGGCAGATTTTGGTGGGTTATTTTGTTCTGTTCGATAATCCGGTTATTCTGCAGATTTTGCCATACCTCATTTTTTACTCAATCCTCTCCGGCACGTTAATCGGCTGGATTGGCTATTTGCTTATTAAAAGGCTGGAAAAAGAATTTGCCTTTTAGCAGGAAATTCCTCAACTTCTATAAGATCAGAAAATTTTAACTGCACTATCAAATCTTTTTTGATCGTCAATATGCATCATCAAGCATCGAAACTGTTCTTCAAAGTCAGACTGTTTTTAAATTTTTATCTGTAATTTCGGGCAAAATCCCCGGGGCAAAACCCACAAAACACTGTTCGGTGGGAGAGACTACCGGATTTTTCGCCCGCTGGTTTTGTCTTAAAAGAAATGCGGTCTGCAATTTATGTTTGCAAGTTTTGTATACTCTATGGACAAATTAAACTTCACGCTGCCCAATTATTCCTACCACAAATTCGATAACGGATTCGAATTGATTCTAGTGGAGAATCACACCAATCCGTTAATAGCGCCGGTCATCGTGGTCCGTACCGGCCTGCGGAATGAAACGCCGGAAGACAATGGGGTTTCTCACATGCTGGAGCACATGACATTTAACGGAACCGACAGAAGAACCCAGAAGGAGCTTTACGACGAACTGGATTTCTACGGAATTTATCTGAACGCGCAGACTTCCGAAGATTACACCACTTATATGGCCCTGAATCACAAAGACAAAATCAACCAGACGCTGGATATCATGTCGGATATGCTTTTTCATTCCTCATTCCCCCCGGAAAAATTTGAGAAAGAGAAAGGAATTATTGCGGAGGAAATCCGAAAGGACAGCGAGAATCCCGATTTCAAAAAAGAGCAGGCGCTGCGGGAAGCATTTTATAAAACTCCCCCCTATTCCATGCCGGTCATTGGTACTGTCGGCACCGTCCGAAACATGACCCGCCAGCAGGTAATCGATTATTATTCCACCTATTACAGTCCCAATAATATGATAGCCATTGTCATCGGGGATTTCAAACAGGACGATATGCTGGCTCTTTTCAGGAAATATTTCGGGGAGGCAAAACCCAAAGAAATCCCGGTCAGGGAAATAGCCTTGGAGGAAACATTTCCCTTTCTTTATACCGAGGAGGGCGACCTGGGCCAGGTAACTTACATAAAACTGCCCGCCCCTACCTTTCAATCAAACGATTTTGTTCCATTTCAATTCCTGGACAGTTATGCATTCGACAGCGATAACGGGAAACTTATAGAAGCTCTGCAGCAAATTGACAGCCTGAAAATCAGGAAAATTCGAAGCAGTTATGAATTCCACCCGGAATTCGGTGTACTGACTTTTGATATCACCACCGAAAAGGGAATTGATTCGGCCGCAATTCTCAAATCATTTGTCAAGACTCTGGACCGTATGAAAAGCGCACCCATCTCACAGGACGAAATCCGCGCTTTGAAACAGGAAAAAGCGATATCCGAAATCCTGCAGACCGAAAAAATTCTCTATTACGGATTTCTAAAATCGCAGGAGTTGGCCATTGGCGGTATTGAAGCCTTTGAGAAAACCGTTCCGGCATTTCTGCAGATTAATGATAAAGGAATCAACCAATTCAAAAAGCAGTATCCGTCAACATGGCGCAAGCCATCCGAACTGTTTAAGAAAGGCAACTGGACCGAAAAAACAGACATCAGCCCTTACAGGCAGCCCCCGCTGCAATCTAAAGAAAGCGGCAGCAGAATTTACCGCCGGGTGATGGATAACGGGATGACGGTCCTGTTGCTGCGAAACAGCGATAATCCGGTGCTGGCCATGCATTTCCTATTCAAGAACCGCAGCGCCTGGGAACCGGAAGGGAAAACCGGCATCGCCGATTTTTTGCATCATCTTCTTTTTAAATCCTCGAAAAATTACCCGGCAGATGAACTTCAGCTTCGCATTAAAGAAATTGGTGCAGAGATAAAGGCCTACGATTGGGATTTCATTCCATACGATGATTATTACAATGTTCCGGAATTCTCATATATCCGCTTTGTCACGCTCGATCAATTTTATCAGCAGGCAATCCGGATCGCAGCAGACAACATTCTTTATCCGGATATCGATTCGGCATTCGCGGAGACCGAAAAGCAGATGGCTGCCCTGGCTGCCCGGAAATCATCCAATGCCAGCACTGCTGCAAAACTCAATTTTGACAAACTGCTGTTTGGACCGAACCATCCCCTGGCCCGTCCGGTGAGCGGAACTCCCGGAACCATTCCCGCCATTCAGCCGGAAGACCTAAAAGAATTCCACAGAAATTATTTTACCGCCGGGAATACCATCCTGACTATCGTCAGCGGTCTGGATTCTGCCACAATCTTCAGGGCGGTCGAAGACAATTTTGCCGCCATGCCCGCGACGGAACAAACAGTGGTAATATCGGAAATCCCGCTAACTGTGGACCAGACCACTGACAGCACGGAAATCGGCTCACGCCAGTCTTATATTTACCTGGGTTATAGTTTCCATTCCCAACCCGCGGATAGATTACCGCTGGAGATAATGAATCAGATACTGAGCGGCAGGATAGCTTTTACACTGCGCGAACAAAAAGGATGGGCCTATCGTCTGGGCACCAGCATCGATTCCTGGAGAGATAATTCATATTTCTATGCCTATATGGGAACAGGGAGAGAGACCATCCATCCGGCCATTCAGGGAATTCTGGATGAAATCCGGAAATTCAGGTCCGATTCAATTGACAGCCATATGGTTCAGCAAAATCAGAACAGTCTGCTTGCCGCCCTCGCCCGGAGGCGGGCCAGCCGGGAAAATCAGGCCTTCACCCTGGGAGTCAATGAGTTTTACGGCTATCCAATCGATTACTTTTATAACATTTACGACCGGATCAACGCGGTAATGCCGGAGACGGTCCGCAGGGTGAGAGATCAGTATCTGCAGGCGGAAGTATACAAACTTTACTATACCATTCCGGGAGAAGAAAAAAGTCCCATGGGGGGCATGCCCCAGATGCCGCCCAAAATGCCCCGATAGCAAAACGGACAGAGAAATTCATGATTTTTGACAGAGATAAAACACGGAATAGCCGCAAAACGCTGCAGATTGGCAGTCAGAAAATTGTCCTCGATTCGCGGGGATTGATACCGGCTGTGCTGCAGGTTAAAAATGAAAAACAGGGGCAGGCTGTCAATCTGGTCTACCTTAATGAAACTGCGCTGGAAATGTGTGTCACCCGCGGCGAGTTGTATATCTTCCGCCGCTCGCGTCAGGATTTGGAAAAGGTGCTAGATCAGGAAGGAAACCCGGTCAGAGTCAATTCCATCAAATTATCCTCCAACAGAAGGGCTTTGATAATTAATATTTACAGAGGGGAAAAAGAGATATTGGAAAACGCCTTTGTTCACAGAATTTATATCCATCCGGATGAGATCGGCACCCTGTAATAAAGATGGACCCGGATTGCCCCTTCAATCAAAAAGAAGCTTTAAGCGGAACAAAACA
>JARRQT010000135.1:0-11754 GCA_037381445.1 Calditrichia bacterium | reverse complement strand
GGAAAATATCACCCTTATTGGCGCCGATCACCTCGGAAAAGAGATCGTAAATCTTTACGCCCAGCCGCAGTTTTTTGAAGAATTCGTTCCAGGGGTCCGGTGTCCGGAAATCCGTCAGCGCCAGCAGGCCTTCGTCCACCACCGCAATCGTAAACTGTGTAGGTTTCTGATCGGCGGTTTGAATTTCAACATCGAAAGGTTTACCGGACTTGAGTTCATCCGCCGTTTTAATTTGGATTTCCTGCCGGGTATTCGCCTCTACCACATTCAGCGGGATTGCGCCGTACATCCGGATCGGCCGGTCGTTCAGGGTCTGGCTGTGCGGCTGTATGATGGAAACCGTGACATAGGCCGTGGGGAGCATTTCCGCAGTGACCGGTATTTCAACCCTGGTTTCGCTCTTGTTCTGGGCCGGTTTCATCCAGCGGGTGCTGATAATTCGGCTTGCTTTTTCCACTCCCACCAAAATGGAACCTTCTTTGGGGGTGGGAAATGTCACCACCGCCACCTCGCCGGGATGATATTCCTGTTTGTCGGATTTCAGGGTGATTGCGCCGGCTTCCTTTCCGCCGGGCGATTCTCCCCAGTAATAGGCATTGAAGAAAAATCCGGCGGTGTGGCCGCTGCCGTTCTCCGCCTGCACCTCAATCAGGTACTGGCCGCGGTCCTGCGGCTTGAATTTAATGGCGGCCGGCGTGGGCTGCGAGACAATGGTCCCCTTGTCCACCAGTTCGGTATTGGAATCGGATTTATAGCGCAGGTGGTAATCCTGCAAAGACCCATATTCCCACCACCAGTAACGGTTGTTTTTATAAATACGGTATTCAAGCGATTGGCCGGCAACCGCTTCGCCGCCGGTATTCACCAGAATGGTATTCACGGTAACGGGGGAGCCGACTTCCACATATCCGTATTTGAATTTGGGCTTCTCCAGCCCAACGTAATAATTGTAGGTGTCAATCGGTATGTCGATGTCGCTTTCGGTAGCCCGGCCGCCTTTTTCATAAACCCTGGCGTTTACCCGCGCCTGAATGGCGGAGGGGACATTTTTGAAGGAGGGTAATTGCCACACGATGTTGGCTTTCCCTTCCATATTCAGATCGCCGTCAAAGATGGTCGATTCCACCGGCTTGTATTCCATGGCCTGATTCGAGAATGTGTAACCGGGATAGTGACTGAAATGCTGGTCCAGGTTATCCAGTTTTACGGTCACTTCGGCGCGCAAACCTGCGGCGGGATTACCAAACAGATAAGCGGCGGTTAAATTGATATCCAGCAGTTTATCGTCCGGTTCCAGTTTCTTCTTCCTGGGTTCCAGCGTCACCTTCAGGCGGTAGGGAACCACGGTTTCAATTTTCAAGGTGTGATAGAATATCTGCGTTCCCACCAGAAATTCCGCCTTGTAATTCCCTGTCATATCCTCTGGGGCCGTGGAGAATTCAAAGGTATAGAATCCGTCCTTTGCTGTTTTTCCGGTCTTTTCGAACACCAGCTGGTTTTTGGGATTGTAAATCTTGAGTGTCACCGGGTGATTTTCCGGAAAGGTGTTATCCTCATTCCGCGCAATCAGGGAGATGTGCAGCGTATCTCCCGGCCGGTAGACGCCCCGTTCGGTATAGATGAATGCCCGGGTGCCGCCGGGAGGCAATTCAGCGCCACCCACATCAAATGCGGACATGTTCCAGCTCATTTCATTGAGCTTGACGATGCTCCGCTGGCCGTCTTTCTTTCCCTGCACATAGAATACATCCTGGCTGATATCCTCAAAAACAGCTTTTCCGTCTCCATCCGTCGTTTGCCGCGCAATGATCTGGTTCTGGTAGGTCCGCAGTTGAATATCAATGCCGGGCATCGGTTTGGCGTCCGATATATTCGTGGCATAGACAATGTGCTGCCGGTATCCCTGCAGATAGGAGAGCCCGATATCGCTCAAAATGACCGCTTTATAAATCCGGCCGTGCCGGTAATAGTAGCCGGGCGAGGCGGGATTGGAGTAATAATTCTCCCCATAATAGTATCCATACCTGCGATTGGACTCCGATTCATCATCCTCCCGGAAATGATAAAGAATGTCCTTTTTCTGGAATTCCAGGGTGATGATATAAAGCCCCTTCTCATCATTCTCCAGGATTTTGCGCAGGTCCAGTTCGCTCTGCAGCCATTCATTCCGGGTGTCGCCGATCTCGAGCGTATCGTTTACAATGTTTATTCCCACCCGTCTCATTTCCCAGTCAGGGAACGCCTCGTTGCGGTCTTCCCCGCTGGAAAGCTTCTGGCTCTGTAGGAATTGTCCCACATTGGAGTCGAACACCTTCATGATTTCCAGATGAACGCGCTGCAGATTCACGGTCTGGAAAGCGATCTTGTCCTGATTGCTGGTGGGCAGAAATGCGCCGCCGCTGACAAATTTTATCTGGGGCTTTATGTCCTCGAAAGCGATCTCTTTGGAGGTTTCCTGTCGGGTTTTGGTGCCCCATTTGCTGCGGATGCCGGGGTGAACCAATATTTTATGGTTTTCGCCGTTAGAGAATTTCCCCATGACATAGACGGTTTTCCCGCTGATTTTCAGGTTAATCGCCTGCGGCGGATCAATGCCGATAAGGCCGCTGAGGTTCTGTTCGGGATCGAGGTCATCGGAGAAATCGATTTGGATGACCGGCTCATTCCCCAATTCCTTGTTGACGATCCCGGTGACCTTCATCTCCTGTAAGGGCTCCAGGGAGATTGCCTTGTGATAATTTGCCGAGAGGTCCAACGGACCTTTGAGGATGCTAAATGACAATTGCATTCGTTTGTCATTCCGTTTGATCACCTGGCTGGCAAAAGAGAAGGTTTCATTGCCGGGCCGGGCATGAATGGTCAGTGGCACAGTTTTGCCATCCATTGTTAATTTTACGGCCTTTTTCACATTTTCAGAATCGGCAGGTTGGGTAAAGCTGACAGAGCCTTGATAGATCACTTCGTCCGGACGGTTGCCATTCACCGGCTCGAAATCCCCGCTGACGGTCGAAACCTCCCGGCCGGAAACTTCAAAGGCGATTTCCAGCGGCTGGAGTTTTTTGTCTTTGGATGCCGGGAGAAGCAGGTTCATATCCAACTGCCCGATGTATTTCGCCCGCATGGAAAGGGGCTGGTTGGGTTGAAAGACCAGGGTGCGGGTATCTTCCCATTTGGTTATCCCGTCAAGGTGGGGGCTGAAGCTGAATACCTGTTTGGTAAGAGACGCGCCCGCCAGGTTGTCTCCCACTACGGGGTCCACAAAACGGACTTTAATGGGGCTGTCCGGAGAAATGATGCCGGAGGTCACGGCACTCACCATCTTTGCGGTTTCCGCCGGATAGCTGATCTGCTTGCTTTCCGGCTTTTCCTCTTTTCCGCAGCTCAAGGCAAGGAGCATAAGGAGGAGCAAAGCAAATGTTGTGACTGTTTTTGTTAATATGGGGTCTGCAAATTTTGAAACGTTCCGGAACATCAAACCTCTGTTCATAACGAATCCCTCTTTTTGATTTTCAAGGCATTGGAAAATTGCAGGAGAATTCCCGCGGCGGGATGATTCCAGCAGCCCGGCGCGAATTTATTCAAAAGTTAAATCATCAACTCATTTGCAGCTTTTTGAAAGGCAAAGCGAATCGAGTTTACACTTTCAGTAATGATAAACTTCACATAATGTAAATAAAAAGAGGGATAAATTGCAATGGGAATTTGGCCCGGGAGCGAAGGCACTTGAGTGGCACCTTTTTTTAAAAGGAGGGAGGTCGTATTCCATAAATAAAAAATGGGGAGTTTTTATTACGAAACTCCCCGCTTCTCATAATTCGATCCAAAAAAAGCTCATTCGCTTTCGGCCAACTCATAGGTGTAATTCAGTGGAATATCCGCGGCACGGATCATTGCTGAAACCGAGCAGTACTTATCCTGGGAAAGATTGATGGATTTTTCAATTTTGTCCTTGTTTTCTTCCAGATTTTTTCCCCAGAACTTGTACTTTAAATCAATTTTGGTGTAAACCTTGGGATGCTCTTCAGCCCGCTCCGCATCCACATAAACCTCGAACTTCTGATAAGGGACCCGCATCTTCTTCATCAACGATGCCACGTCCGCCCCGGTGCATCCCGCCAGGCTGATGAGGAACAACTCCATGGGACGGGTCCCGGCATCCGAGCCGCCGAAAGTTTCCGGTCCGTCCATCGGAACCCAGTGCTTAGTGTTCCCGCGCCCGACAAAGGTAATTCCGTCCACGTTTTTCACAACAATCTGGCTCATAGCTTCCTCCCTTTATTCATTAAGCAACTGCGTAATTGAGTTCTCGAAATATTCTTCCGGATGGTAGCCAATAACACGATCGACTGCTTCACCTTTCTTGTTGATGATGAAGGTTGTGGGGATGCTCTGAATTCCCCCGTAAGCCATCACCGTCTGCCGGTCTCCCAGCACGATGGGATAGTCAATGTTGTAATTTTTCATAAACGGCCGCACCGGGGTCCATCCGTCCTGATCCAGCGAGACGCCGATGATCGCCACGCCCTTGTCCTTATATTTGTTATATAGATTAACAAAACCGGGAATCTCTTTCCGGCAGGGCGGACACCAGGTTGCCCAGAAATCGAGTATGACTACTTTGCCCCGATAGTCACTCAGGTTCACGGTTTTTCCGCTGGCATCCGTCAGACTGAAGTTCGGTGCCATGGGATAATTGGACTGTGACTGTTGCACCTGTGACTTCTGGCTGGTGACCGGCTGCGGTTTCGGGTCATTGCTGCTGTCCGCTTTCGAGCACGATTGGGCGGCCAGCAAAAAGCCGAATAACAGAATGGCTGACATCGCTGATAGTTTTTTCATGAAATTTCTCCACATTAATAAAAGTAAATTGTATGAATTCTTCCCTAATTGGTCGGATACATTTTATCATACGCTTCCATTACGCGTTGCACGAAATGAGGTTCCGGCAAAGCGCCTTCGATGGAACTGCTCTCACCGATCATGGTTCTCGGCACACCCTGCACCTGATATCGCATGGAAAGATGGGGGAATTCGGTGGCTTCCACCATATCTGCTATGATGTTTTCGTTCAACATGGCCAGTTTATGGGCCATCAGCACAGCGCTGGGGCAATAGGGACAGGTCGGCGTGACAAAAACCTGCAAACGGACCGGTTGGGTGATTCTGGCGATCTGCTGCCGGGTCTCTTCACTGACTTCCGGTTCACCGTTTGCTACCTGTTGAATGTCTTCCAGCAATGAACTGAATTCATATCCGGAGGGAATGCCATAATAGCGGATTCCGAAATCCTTTTCATCGCTAAGGACAACGGTTGCGGGGATTTTATCAACCTTATACTTTTCCGCCAACTCTTTGTCATTCAGGAAATTGAAGATTTCCACATTCAATTTGCCGTCGCCCAGCTCTTTGAGCTCTTCCAGAAGCTGCCGTGTTTCGCGGCAGTACTGACATTCCAGTTCCTGCGTAAAATAAACCAGTTTAACAGTTTTGGGTAGTTTGCTTAAGATTTCCCTTACTGCTTTTGCGTCTTCACCTGTGATAAAAGGCATATAATCTTCCTCCTTATATGGAAACTTTTTTAGTTATCAATTAACTTACGATTTTATAGATGATCCTGCGGAATGAAAGTTACAGAGTGAAAATTTATTTGGGAAAGGGAGGGCACAATGATGCCGCCGCTCCGAGTGACGGCATCCCCTGGCTGGATGTTTTTGAGAAATATATGTGTGAAAATCAGGTCTGAATAACGCCGGGATTGAATTTTGGCATATCGGGATTGTGCTCTGCCATGCGGATACCGGTGGAAATAATCTTGCGCATATCCAGAGGGTCCACGATGTTATCCACCCATAACCGGGCGGCTGCAAACAGCGGCTGCATCTGCTCCTGGTAGCGGTCTTCGATTTCCCTGAGCAGCTTTTGTTTTTCTTCTTCGCTGATTTCCTTCCCGGACTTTTTCAACTGCGAAAGCCGGATCCCGAGCAGCGTGTTGCTGGCCTGCTGCCCGCCCATCACCGCGATATTGGCCGAAGGCAGACTGAAGATCAGGCGCGGATCATAGGCCTTTCCGCACATGGCATAATTTCCGGCCCCAAAGCTGTTGCCGACAATGAAGGTGAATTTGGGCACCACGGAATTGGCCACCGCGTTCACCAGCTTGGCGCCGTCCTTCAAAATGCCGCCGTGCTCCGCTTTCTTACCCACCATGAAGCCGGTGACGTCCTGCAGAAAAATCAGCGGAATTCGTCTCTGATTGCAGTTCATGATAAAGCGGGAAGCTTTGTCAGCGCTGTCGGAATAGATCACCCCGCCAATCTGCATTTCACCCGACTTGCTCTTCACCACCAGCCGCTGGTTGGCGACAATTCCCACCGCGTATCCGTCGATGCGTCCGTAGCCGGTCACGATGGTTTTTCCGTAGCCCGCTTTGTATTCATCCAGTTCGCTGTTGTCCAGCAAACGGGCCAGCACCTGGTGCATATCGTAGGGCCGGGAGCGGTCGGCGGGAATAATTCCGTAAATTTCTTCCGGATCAAATGCAGGCTGAGAGGGCTCAATGCGGTCGAATTGCTGCTTCCGATATTTGCCTATCTTCTCAATCAGATTGCGGATCAGTTTGAAGGCTTCCTCCTCATTGGGCACTTTATAATCGGTCACCCCGCTGATCTCGCTGTGTACTGTTGCTCCTCCCAAATCCTGGTTATCGATTTCTTCCCCGATAGCGGCTTTCACCAGATGGGCCCCGGCCAGAAAAACCGTGCCGTTGCCTTCCACAATCATGGCTTCATCGCTCATGATGGGCAGGTAGGCGCCGCCCGCCACGCAATTCCCCAAAATGGCCGAGATCTGCGGAATGCCCATGGAAGACATGATGGCATTATTGCGGAAGATGCGCCCGAAATGCTCTTTGTCGGGGAAAAGATTTTCCTGCAGGGGCAGGAAAATTCCCGCAGAATCCACCAGGTAGACAATGGGGAGCCGGTTTTCCATGGAAATTTCCTGGGCGCGGAGGTTCTTTTTGCAGGTGATGGGAAACCAGGCCCCGGCCTTCACGGTGGGATCATTCACCACAATCACCACATCCCGCCCGTGAATTTTTCCGATTCCGAAGACGGTGCCGGAGGAAGCCGCCCCGCCGTACTCTTCGTACATTCCGTAGGCGGCGTATTGGCCGATTTCCAGAAAAAATGAACCCGGATCAATCAGCCGCTGAATTCGCTCCCGCACGGGATATTTTCCCTGTTCCTTGATTTTTTTCAAATATTTGGGGCCGCCGCCCTGGTTGATTTTTTCGGCAACCGCCTTCAGGTTTTTTAACTGTTCCCGGAAAAACTCATAATTTTTCTGATATAAATCGTCTTTGACAACTTCTGAACCGATTCGCGCCATGCTGTCTCCTGCCTGTATTAACAGTTTGCCTGATTTGTGTTAAGTTGATACGCGGTCTTTCCGCTTTGCATGATGTTTATCCCGGCCCAAACAGGATTCCGGATTGAATTCTCAGCCCGAAGAACGATTCAACAGGCCTTCGTTTCATTCTCTGCGGCCCGTCCATTGGAGACAAATATCCTGCGCTACACGGTCCTGCTCTGCTGCAGAATATCGCGGGCGATGACCAGGCGCAGGATTTCGGAAGTCCCCTCGCCGATGGTGCCCAGTTTGGCGTCCCGGAAAAATTTTTCCACCGGGTATTCCTTGATGAAGCCGTAGCCGCCGTACATCTGGACCGCCTCATCGGAGACCCGCACCGCCACTTCGCTGGCATACAGTTTGGCCATGGCGGATTCCTTGTTCATCTCCATTCCCTGATTTTTCATCCAGGCCGCGCGCATGATCAGCAGCCGGGAAGCGTCAATTTCGGTAGCCATATCGGAGAGTTTGAATTTGGTCGACTGGAAATCGCTTACCTTGCGACCGAAAGCGTCCCGCTCCTGCACATAACGCAGTGTATTATCGTAAGCGCCGCGCGCAATTCCCACGCACATGGCGCCGATGCTGATGCGGCCCCCGTCCAGGGTAGTCATCGCCTGACGGAATCCATCTCCCTCTTCCCCCAAGATATTCTCCGCCGGAATCTCACAATCCTCGAAAAACAGTTCAGCGGTATCGCTGGCCCGCATGCCCAGTTTGTTCAGGTTTTTACTGATTTTGAATCCCGGGGTGCCTTTCTCCACAACGAACGCCGATATTCCGCGGGTACCTTTTTCGGGATCGGTGCGGGCCATAACTACTGTGCAGTCCGAGTAATTGGGGTTGGTAATAAAGGTTTTCGAGCCGTTCAATACCCATTTATCGCCCTTCCGCACCGCGGTGGTTTTCAACGCCTTCGCATCGCTGCCGCAGCCCGGTTCCGTTAACGCCCATGCGGAAAGAGACTCGCCGCTGACCAGGCGGGGGATGTATTTTTTCTTCTGTTCTCCGGAGCCGAAGGAATAAATGTGCATGGTGCCCAGGGAATTATGGGCGGCCACGATTAATCCGATGGAGGGGTCCACCGCCGAGAGTTCCTCCAGGATGAGGGCGTATTCAATGTATCCCATGCCTGCTCCGCCGATGGATTCCGGATATACTATCCCCAGCAGTCCTAATTCGCCCAATTTTTTAACGATCTCCAGGGGGAATTTTTTGTTTTCATCATATTCCATCACATGTGGGGCGATCTCTTTCTGCGCAAAATCGCGCACCATGTCGCGGATGGAAATCTGCTCCTCGGTCAATTGAAATTCCATTGAAAACTCCTTTGTAATTAAATAGAAAATGTTTTGTCGCTCGCCCCGATCCGGGTTTTCTGCTTACGCGAGTATATTCCGGAAATTTCCAGTAAAAATCATTCCACCTAAAAAACAATTCCATTTGGAAACCGGATCAGATAAAATCCCTGTGCAATATCAATTTTGCATTTATGTAAAGATACAGGGCAATTTGAATAATGGCAATCGATAAAAACACAATTCTCCAAACATCAAACTGCATGGTTACCGCGCCAAAAATGATTTCGAGAAACGGGGGAAGCGCAAAAGTCAGCACCGCATATGCCTCTTTCAGCGAATGGAGGGGAAAGAGCGCGGGTAAAGATCAGTAAAAATTTCGAGAACAAAAACTTCAGGCGTCCGTTGGGATGCATCAGGGCAAAGTAGAGCGAATTGTCCTTTTCGAGGAAAAAGACAGAGGGGGTTGTGACCATGGTCAGGAGAAGAGCGAGCACGCCGAATACCGTCCAGATAGCATCTTCTGCTTTGGGGCCGTATAAAAATCCCCAGAAGAAAACGTTAAAGATGACCAGCAGGACAATCTCCCGCAAATAGCGGTGGCTGCGGAAATAATTTTTATAAAAAAAGGAAAAGTAGGCTCCCAGTGCCATGTGTCGCGCCTTACCGGAAAGAATGATTTGTTTTCAAAAATTGTCTGGCTTTCAGAAAAAATCATTTTATTTTATTTATAAACAGTAGAATATATGATCAAACTGCCTTTTTTTAAAGATTAAATTTCAATTGGGCAGGAAAAAGCAAAATTAATTTTATTCGAATAAACTTAACTGCTTTATATGCGAGAACACGGAGAACGTATGAAAAAGATGATTCGGATTGCTTCCGGCCAGGGATTCTGGGGCGACCGCCTGGATGCGCCTATTGATCAGGTCCGCAAGGGGCCCATCGATTATCTGGTCATGGATTATCTGGCTGAAGTCACCATGTCAATTATGCAGAAGCAGAAGATGCGGGATGAAAAACAGGGGTATGCGCGCGATTTTGTCCCGCTAATGGGAGAAATCCTGCCTGATCTCATCGAAAATAACGTGAAGGTGATTACCAACGCCGGCGGCGTGAATCCGGTTGCCTGCCGCAATGCGATTTTCGAAGTGGCCAAAAAACTGGGCATCCGGGGACTTAAAATTGGTATCGTCTACGGGGATGATATCATGGAAAATATCGATGATCTCATGGATGAAGGCAGCGGCCTGAAACATATGGACACCGGTCAGCATCTCAGCGAGGTTCGGAATCGCCTTTACAGCGCCAATGTCTATTTTGGAGCGAAACCGGTGGTGGAAGCCCTTCGCCAGGGAGCGCAGATCATTATCACCGGGCGGGTCACGGACACCGGATTGACACTGGCCCCCATGGCCTATGAATTCGATTGGAAATTTGATGAATACGACAAACTGGCCGCCGGTATTGTGGCGGGCCATATCATCGAATGCGGGGCGCAGGTGAGCGGGGGCAATTTTCTGGCGGGCTGGAAGGAAGTCCCCGATATGGCCCATATCGGTTTTCCGATTATCGAAGCGTATCCCTCGGGTGATTTTGTGGTGACCAAGCACGAAAATACCGGCGGACTGGTTGATCTCCGCACCGTGAAGGAACAGCTGCTCTATGAACTGGGCGATCCGAAGGACTACATCACGCCGGATGTGGTTGTCGATTTTACTTCTATTCATATTGAACAGGAGGGCAAAGACCGGGTGCGCGTCAGTCAAATAAAAGGACAGCCGGAGACGGAATTCTACAAGGTATCCATTTCCTATGCCGACGGCTGGACCTGTATCGGGAATTTGACCTACGCCTGGCCGGAGGCCCTGGAAAAGGCCAAAAAAGCGGATGAGATCATTCGCGAGCGCATCAAGTATCTGGGGCTTCATTTTGAAGAGGTCCACACGGAGTTTTTGGGGATCAATGCCTGCCACGGTCCGTTGTCTCATCCCATCGAGGATCCCAATGAGGTGGTTCTGCAGATTGGGGTGCGCGGCAAAAATCCCGGCCATATCGAACGCTTCAGCCGCGAAATGATACCGCTGGTATTGGGGGGGCCGCCTACCGTGACCGGTTTTGGCGCCGGCCGACCCCATCCCAAGGAGGTCGTGGCCTATTGGCCTGCTCTGATTCCGAAAAATCTGGTGGCGCCCGAAGTTGATGTGGAAAGCATCTGATTCTCATGTAATGGCTCTCCATGAAAATGGTGTGCTATTTCAATAGAATGAAATATAACAGGGATAAATGGATGGGTTGGCCTGTTCCCAATTTAACGGAGACTCAAAATACGGTAAAAAAATATGAAAGTAAAACTGCTTCAATTGGCCCATGCCCGATCCGGGGACAAGGGAGATACCGCCAACGTGGGCGTCATTGCCTACAAACCGGAATATTATCCGTTCCTGAAGGAAACGTTGACCACCGGCCGGGTGAAAGAGCACTTCACGGGAATTTGTTTTGGCGAGGTGGAAAGGTTTGAACTCCCCAATCTGTATGCGCTTAATTTTCTGCTGCACAATTCGCTGGGAGGCGGGGGAACGCAAACACTGCGTCATGATGCGCAGGGCAAGACCTATTCCACGGCCATGCTGAGAATGGTGGTGGACATGCCCGACGCTCTCGCCCGTGAGTGGGGTCTGAAAGCGGAATAGGATGAGAATTCAATTCCGAAAAAAATGAATGCCCAATTTTACATGTTTTCCCGAACTTGACCTGACAGATGATCCGCCAGCCCCTTTTTGGTTTCGTATGAATGCAGAATAAGGGAGCAGATTTGTTTTATGGAAGAGAGAAAATATTTCCCCAAATACGGAATAATCGGATTTTTCATTATTGTTTTTTCCGAAGCCGGTTTGATTCTGCGCTTGCAGTTTTTTGAAACTTTCATGACACCGCTGTGCTGGACCGGCCTGATATTGCTGGTGGACGCCTGGAATTACCGGCGGTCCGGAAATTCCTATATCATGAACCGCCGCAAAGAATTATTGTGGATGGCCCTGTGGTC